>NZ_JAUSZN010000001.1:5630000-5996666 GCF_030817595.1 Neobacillus niacini | reverse complement strand
TTCGTTTTTACGAACGACGGTTTTAGACATTCTCTTTCCCTCCCTCCGAAACACAACACACTTACATTCAATCCATGTACCTTGCAATTATAATATATCATAGAAACAAGGTCAACTGTATTTATAGAGTTGAAACAACCTTTTAATATTTTTATTCATAGATCCACAATTTTTTGAACAACCCGCCATAAATCTGGCATGTCCCCCTCCCTCAGGCATACAATTAAGGGAGGGGTGAAGACATGCTTTACATATTATTATTTATATTATTCATCTTATTATTTATCTTTGGCATGACGATAATAAGGTTTGGATTATTTAATTTGTCGGGGAATAAATTAAAAGGATGGCTGACCAAATTAACAAGTACACCACTTAAAGGTATGGTGACAGGCACCTTTGTTACTGCACTATTACAGAGTAGTTCAGCCGTAATGGTCATCACGATTGGGTTGATTTCAGCAAAAATCATGACTTTTCCTCAATCGATCGGGATTATTTTAGGCACAAATATTGGAACCACCTTTAAAACGGAGCTAATTACCTTTAATCTTGATAAGGTTTTAGTACCACTTGCTATTATTGGAGCATTACTAACGTTTTTTAAACCAATAAAAATTAGAAGCATCGGAATGGTCACCTTTGGAATCGCCTCAGTCTTTACAGCAATGAAAGGCTTTGAACTTCTAGCTCAGCCGTTGACTGCACTCCCATTTATCAATAATTTTATCCTCTCTATTAACGATAATATCTTACTAAGTATTTTAACTGGAGCGATTATTACTGCCGTTATTCAGTCAAGTACTGCTATGACAGGAATCACCATGGGTTTTTTAACTGCAGGTCTTCTTCATCTCGATGCTGGGATTGCGATCGTATTTGGTGCCAATATTGGGACATGTATTACAGCATTAATTGCTTCCATTGGAGGCGGGAAAGAATCGAGATTAGCTGCATTTGCACACGTTTGGCTGAATGTTGCCGGCGTTCTAATTTTCACTCCCTTTATTCCTTATTTATCCGAAAATGCCCATATATTAGCGGATGAAAAGATGATTCAGTTAGCACACATAAGTGTAATATTTAATGTAGTTTCATCGATTATGGTTTTGCCATTTGCAACTAAATTTGGTGAAATGATTTTGAAGATACACGGTGGAAAAACAAATATATAACTAAAAGACGGCCTTGGCCGTCTTTTTTAGTAGTCAGAAGTAGATGTTAATCCTTTAAGAATTGCTACTCCCGCACTTGCACCAATTCTCGTTGCTCCTGCTTCAATCATTTTTTCCGTATCTTCGGTATTACGTACTCCACCAGAGGCTTTTACTCCAATATCAGGTCCAACAGTTTCCCTCATCAGCTTAATATCCTCAACAGTAGCACCGCCAGTTGAGAATCCTGTCGATGTTTTTACAAAGTCTGTTCCAGCCTTTACAGCTAGCTCACAGGCGCGAATCTTTTCTTCCCTTGTAAGCAAGCTTGTTTCAATAATAACCTTTGTTAACGCTCTTCCCTTTGCAGCTTCCACAACTGCACGAATATCTTTCTCAACTAACTCATCATTTTTATCCTTCAAAGCACCAATATTGATAACCATATCTACTTCATCTGCGCCATTTTCTATCGCATTATTTGTCTCAAAAGCCTTTGTTTCCGGCGTTGTAGCGCCTAATGGAAATCCAATAACCGTACAAACCTTAACGCCGCTGCCGCTAAGTAAATCTCTAGCTGTGCTTACCCACGTTGGATTTACACAAACTGAAAAAAACTTATGTTCTATCGCTTCTTGGCATAAGGTTTCTATTTGCTGGCGGGTTGCGTCCGCTTTTAACAATGTATGGTCTATCATTGAAGCAACGTTGGTAGTAGCCATTTTACTTGCCCCTTTTCTCCTGAAGTAAAAAGAAATTTGATACTAACATTAGAGTACCCAAATCCAAATAAAAAAAGGACCAAACTAGGTCCCTAAATTGCAGCTTCTTCTTTTGTAAATATTTCTGCTTTTATATCTTCTTCAACAATTCGGACAAACTGTCCTTCGTTGTATGGATAACCAGCTTTTGTAATTTTTACTTTAACAAGTTTACCAATCATTTCTTCTGTTGCAGGGAACACAACTTTTAAATAATTATCTGTATATCCTACATACATACCGTCTCTGAATTCTTCTTCTGGGATTACTTCTAATACGTCATCTTCAAATTGAGAAGCATATTCCTTTGCTAACTGATCAGAAAGAGTTATTAAGCGATGCACACGCTCATTTTTAATTTCTTCATCGACCTGATCTTCCATACGGGCAGCAGGTGTTCCTGTACGCTTAGAATAAGGGAAAACATGCAGTTCTGAGAATTTATGATCTTTGATAAAATTATAAGTCTCCATAAATTCTTCTTCTGTTTCACCTGGAAAACCAACAATAACGTCTGATGTAACCGCAAGTCCTGGAAGCACTTCTTTTAGACGGCCTAACCTTTCACCAAAGAATTCCATTGTATACTTACGACGCATTCTTTTTAGTACGGTGTTAGAACCAGACTGTAATGGGATATGCAAATGGCGAACAATAATATTAGAGTGTTTAATCACTTCAATTACCTCATCGGTAATTTGGCTTGCTTCAATAGAAGAAATTCGAAGTCTTGCAAGACCTTTAACTTGCGCTTCTAGATCACGGAGCAGCAAGGCTAAATTGTAATCCTTCATATCTTCACCATAGCCGCCTGTGTGAATCCCGGTTAATACGATTTCTTTATAACCTGCATCCACAAGCTGCTGTGCTTGGCGGATAACTTCCTTTGGATCACGTGATCTCATTAACCCACGTGCCCAAGGGATAATACAGAAAGTACAGAAGTTGTTACAACCCTCTTGGATTTTCAACGAAGCACGTGTACGATCTGTAAACGCAGGAACATCTAGCTCTTCGTAAACACGATTTTTCATAATATTGCCTACGCCATTTATTGGCTGACGTTCTGTTTTAAACTGTTCAATGTAATCAAGCATTTTGACACGATCCTGGGTTCCAACTACAATATCAACACCCGGTATCGCCATAATCTCAGCTGGTGAGGTTTGAGCATAACAACCTGTAACACAAATTACGGCATCAGGATTTTTCCGGACAGCACGACGAATCACTTGACGGCTTTTTTTATCGCCAGTATTTGTTACGGTACAAGTATTAATAATATAGACATCGGAAATTGATTCGAAATCAACTCGATCATAGCCTTCTTGCTTGAACAATTGCCAGATTGCTTCAGTCTCATAATGATTCACCTTACATCCTAGTGTATGAAAAGCGACTGTTGGCATTTTATTCATCTCCTCATTAATTCAAAATGGTAGGAAATCGCCGCTAGAGCATATAAGGGCGCAGTTTCCGTTCTTAAAATACGCGGACCTAAGCCGCATAGGGCAAAACCATTTTCCTGTAGTACGTGGACCTCTTCGTCTGCAAGCCCGCCCTCAGGACCAAAAACTAAAAGCAGTGAATCCCCAGGTTTCATTTTTAGTAATGTAGCTGAAAAAATAGAAGTTTCACCGCTCCTGCTTTCTTCCTCGAAAGCAACTAATTTATAATGAAAATTTTTGCTTCTATCTATCAAAGCTTTAAAATCCATCGGACTTATAATTTCAGGTACAATTCCACGATGGGATTGTTCCGCAGCTTCTTTGGCTATTTTTTGCCATCTCTCTACTTTTTTACCGGCCTTTTTATCATCCCATTTTACGACAGAACGACGAGCTGCAAAAGGAATAAACTGGCGGGCACCAAGTTCAGTACCTTTTTGAATAATCCATTCAAGCTTGTCCCCTTTTGGAAGTCCGCTTGCAATCGAAATTAAAATAGGAAGCTCCGACTTCTCATCTTTCCATTGTACAACGTCTGCAACGACTTGTTCATCGGTAATTTTTGCAATTTCGCAAACTGCTGCTTGGCCTTCAGGTTCAACACAAATGATTTTGTCCCCGATTTCCATGCGCATTACCTTAATAATATGATGGCGGTCATCACCATCAATCATAAAACGATTATCAATTGCTCGTTGTTTAACAAAGTACCGTTGCACACGATGCACCCCTCTAAAACATTTTACTCTTTATTTTACTGCAATGAATGTAACATTTAAAGCAGAGAAATAGAAAAAAGGGGTTTTATCCCCTTTCAACAGCATTATACCCTTTTAGCAATAATCGCAACCCAATCTTCCATTAAGATGGTTTCGGTAATTTCAAATCCGGACTGAATGAGTCCTTCTTTTACTTGATCTTTCTTCTGCTGAATAATTCCTGAGGCAATAAAAGTTCCTCCAGGTTTCACAACATGTGCTACATCATCTGTAAAACGTAAAATAACTTCAGCTAAAATATTGGCCACAACCACGTCAGCTGAATTCTCTTCGACGCCATCTAAAAGGTTATTTTGCGAAGTGGCTACTTTTTCACTCACTTTATTAAGCTTTATGTTGAGTCGCGCTGATGTTACGGCAACTTCATCTAAATCATAGGCACGAACATCTTCTGCACCGAGCATAGCGGCAGCGATACTTAGCACACCTGATCCAGTTCCAACATCAATTACCCTGTCACCAGGTCGGACTGTTCTTTCTAAAGCTTGGATACACATAACCGTTGTTGGATGTGTTCCAGTTCCGAATGCCATTCCAGGATCCAATTCAATGATTAATTCATCACTGCTGACTGGAGTGTAGATCTCCCATGTAGGAACAATCGTAAACTTCTCTGAAATTTTAACAGGGTGATAATATTTCTTCCATGCTGTTGCCCATTCTTCTTCGTTCACTTCACTAATAGTGACTTTATTTATTCCAATATCAATATTGTGAATAATAAGGTTATTGATTGATTCTTTTATTGCGTCTACCGTTTCACCTAAGAAGCTGTTAACAGGTAAATAGGCTTTCACAATGACTCCTTCTTCAGGGTAATCATCAGGATTGAGTTGGTAGATTTCCCCGAACTGATCTTGCCTCTCCTTTGTTAGTTCAAAAGGATCTTCAATAACTACACCGCTAGCACCGGCCTCATGTAAAATATGCGATATTGGTTCAATCGCTTCGTTTGTAGTGTGAATACTAAGTTCAGACCACTTCATTCTACCAACTCCAATCCTTACTCGCCTTTAAAGGCTCGTTTTACTTTTGAGAAGAAACCTTCTTCATGTTCACCAATTGGTGAATTTCCACTAAGTTCAGCAAATTCACGAAGAAGTTGCTTTTGTTTATCGGTTAACTTAGTTGGAGTAATAATTCGGACGATTATGTGCTGATCCCCGGTTCCATATCCACGTACATTCGGAATTCCTTTACCTTTAAGTCGGAATTTTGTTCCTGTCTGCGTACCAGATGGGACCTTTACTTTTACTTTGCCATGCAGGGTTGGGACTTCGATTTCATCTCCAAGCGATGCTTGAACAAAGGTGATAGGCATTTCGCAATAAACATCATCGCCATCTCTTTCAAAAAACTCATGTTCTCTAACGTGGAAAACAATATATAAATCTCCAGAAGGTCCACCGTTAATTCCGCCTTCACCTTGTCCGGAAATCCTTAACTGCTGACCATCATCAATACCTGCAGGGATTTTAACATGAATCTTTTTCCGTTTTTTCACTTTACCAGTTCCGCCACAGGTTGAACATTTATGTTTAATCTCTTTACCTGTGCCGTTACAATGATGACAAGTACGGCGATTAACCACTCTGCCAAATGGTGTATTTTGCTCAATATTTAACTGTCCTGTTCCATGACAGTGTTGACAGGTTTCTGGGTTTGTTCCCTTTTTAGCACCAGAACCGTTACATGTACCACATGTCTCTTCGCGTGGGATTTCAATATCTGTTTCTTTTCCGAAAGCCGCTTCTTCAAAAGAAATGGTCATTGTATATTGAAGGTCTGCACCTTGTCTTGGGGCATTTGGATCACGTCGGCGCGAACCACCCCCGCCAAAAAAGGTATTAAAAATATCTTCAAAACCGCCGAAACCACCGCCGAAATCAGCGCCGCCACCGAAGCCTTGGTTTGGATCAGTATGACCAAATTGATCATAATGGGCCTTTTTTTGATCATCGCTTAAAACCTCATAAGCTTCAGCGATTTCTTTAAATTTATCTGCAGCATCAGCCTCTTTGTTAATATCTGGATGATATTGTTTAGAGAGCTTTCGATATGCTTTTTTTATCTCATCCTTAGAAGCGCTCTTACTAACTCCAAGCACTTCATAGTAATCTCGTTTACTCATGATTACCACTCCCGAATCTTTCACATAAAGATTATTCTAACATCTATTAGAAGTTAATTGCAATACGAAATGCGTAAGGCGCTTGCTTATCGGCTTATGCCCCGAGCCGATAGCGCCTGAAGCTGGACATATAATAACTTTAACAATGAAAAAGCCAAAGCCGATGCTGACTTTGACTTTTTCATAAGAAAGAAATTTTTACTTTTCGTCTTTGATTTCCTCAAATTCAGCGTCGACTACATTGTCATCTTTAGGGCCTGTTGCTCCGCCTTCTGCACCTTGTGCTCCTTGAGCTGCCTGAGCAGCTTGTTCATAAAGCTTAACCGTTAACGCTTGAACAATTTCTTGTAAAGCGTCTTTTTTAGCGCGGATCTCAGCAAGATCATTTTGTTCAATCGCTGTTTTTAAAGCGTCTTTTGCTTCATTTGCTTTCGCCACTTCAGCAGCATCCACTTTATCCTCTAAATCTTTTAATGTTTTTTCAGTTGTAAAGACTAATTGGTCTGCTTCATTGCGAAGTTCCACTTCTTCTTTACGCTGCTTGTCAGCTTCAGCGTTTTCCTCAGCTTCTCTGACCATTTTTTGAATTTCTTCATCGGAAAGACCTGTTGAAGATTTGATTGTAATTTGCTGTTCTTTATTCGTACCAAGATCTTTAGCACGTACATTTACGATACCGTTTTTATCGATATCAAATGTTACCTCAATTTGTGGAATTCCACGTGGTGCTGGTGGAATATCAGATAATTGGAAGCGGCCCAATGTTTTATTTAGATTCGCCATTGGACGTTCCCCTTGAAGAACATGGATATCAACAGCCGTTTGGTTATCTGCAGCAGTTGAGAATACTTGTGACTTTGATGTTGGAATCGTTGTATTACGGTCGATTAACTTCGTAAATACGCCGCCCATTGTTTCAATACCAAGTGAAAGTGGTGTTACGTCAAGCAAAACTACATCTTTAACATCACCCGTGATTACACCACCCTGAATAGCAGCACCCATCGCTACTACTTCGTCTGGGTTTACACCGCGGTGCGGCTCTTTGCCTGTTGCTTTCTTAATCGCATCTTGAACAGCAGGAATACGTGTTGAACCACCAACTAAAATTACCTTATCAAGCTGTGAAGCAGATAGTCCCGCATCGCTTAATGCTTGACGAGTTGGCCCCATTGTACGTTCTACAAGATGAGCAGATAATTCATCAAATTTAGCTCGTGTCATTGTTACTTCAAGGTGAAGTGGACCAGCAGGACCTGCAGTGATAAACGGTAAAGAAATTTGTGTTGAAGCTACTCCAGATAAATCCTTTTTCGCCTTTTCAGCAGCATCCTTTAAACGCTGTAATGCCATTTTGTCTTGAGAAAGGTCAATACCATTTTCTTTTTTGAATTGCTCTACTAAGTAGTCGATGATAACTTGGTCAAAGTCATCTCCGCCAAGACGGTTATCACCAGCAGTGGCTTTAACTTCAAATACGCCATCTCCTAGTTCAAGGATAGAAACGTCGAATGTACCGCCGCCAAGATCGTAGACAAGAATGGTTTGGTCTTGGTCGGTTTTATCTAAACCATAAGCAAGTGCTGCTGCAGTAGGCTCATTGATAATACGCTCAACTTCTAAGCCAGCAATTCTACCTGCATCTTTTGTAGCTTGGCGCTCAGCGTCATTAAAATAAGCTGGTACGGTGATAACAGCTTTAGTAACTGGTTCTCCTAGATAATCTTCAGCATAAGATTTTAAATATTGAAGGATAATGGCAGATACCTCTTGTGGAGTATAGTTCTTTCCTTCTACTTCAACTTTATAGTCAGTACCCATGTGCCGTTTAATAGACATTAACGTGTTAATGTTTGTAATGGCTTGACGCTTTGCAACTTCCCCAACTTGACGTTCGCCGTTTTTAAAAGCGACAACAGATGGAGTTGTGCGGTTTCCTTCTGGATTTGGAATAACCTTTGGTTCGCCGCCTTCAAGAACTGCAACACATGAGTTTGTAGTACCAAGGTCAATACCGATAATTTTACTCATTTCCCTTTTCCTCCTAGGTAATAATATGTAGGTTTATTGATTTACCTTAACCATTGATGGGCGGATTACTCGATCCTTTAACATGTACCCTTTTTGGAATTCAGCGCTTACGATATTAGAGCCAAAATTCTCATCTTCTCCTTGCATTACTGCTTGGTGGAAATTTGGATCAAACTCTTTTCCAACTGCTTCAATTGGTTCAACACCTTCTTTTTTCAAGGCGTCGACTAAACTACGATAAACCATTTCCATTCCTTGTAGCAAGGAGCGTGTTTGATCATTATCAGCTTCTATTTGAAGTGCTCTTTCGAAATTGTCCAAAGTCGGAAGCAATTCAGTCACTAACTTTTGTGCTTTATATTTTTCACCCGCTTCAATATCTAATCGAGTGCGACGGCGAAAGTTATCAAAATCTGCTTGAAGACGCAGGTAACGATTATCAGCTTCTTCTAATTTACTTGTGAGGTTTTGAATTTCAGCAGCATAGTCTATGTTTGTTGAATCATCTTTGGAATCCTCTGCTTCAGCAAAAACTGTTTCAACTTCTTCATTGGTAAGTTCAACTGTTTCAGATTCAACTTCCTCATTAAGCGTGTTGTTCTTTTCTTCTGTCAACTTACTCACCTCCTTAAAGGATTGTTAAACATTTATGGTAGTTGTTAATTTCATGATAAGGCGGGGTGAAAAAAGAGCTTTTCACCCTTACTCAATATTTCCACTGCTAATATTTTTGATACAGTTTCGTTAACACTGAAGTTAAATCGTTACTTAAAAACTGCAGCAAGCTTATTACACGTGAGTACTCCATTCTAGTTGGCCCAAGAATGGCAATCGTTCCTAAACTTTCAGCTCCAACGGAATAGGTTGCAGTAATTAGGCTGCAATTTTCCATTGCACTGTTGTTGTTTTCTCTGCCGATTTTTACATTAATACCAGCAGAGTCATTTTTAATTAAAGGATAAATCCACTCTTCGTGATCAATCATTTGTAATAAATCACGAATTTTACTGATATCATGAAACTCTGGCTGACTTAACATATTTGTCTTTCCGCCAAAGAAGAGCTTTTCATTAACAGGCATTTTTAGTGAATCAGCAATAGTATGCATCATTAAATCGTAATTACGAATATGCTGCCTTAATAACATTGCTACTTCCTTGTAGATTTTATCATTTAAATCTTCAAGGGCTACCCCAGTCAAACGCTCATTTAGAATATTGACTGTCTTTTCCAAGTCACTCGCATCCACAGATGGAGGCAAATAAAATGTTCGGTTTTCAACATGGCCCGAATCGGTTACAAAGATTGCTACTGCACTCTCTTTGTTTAAAGGAATGATCTGTATCCGTTTAAGTTTATTAAAACTGGCCGCAGGACCTAAAACGATTGAAGTATAATTGGTTAACTCAGATAGGATTTTTGCTGATTTTTGAATGATTTTCTCAAACTCAAAAATCCTTTCCGCAAAAATCGATTGAATAATCGAAATATCCTGCTTGTTTAATGCTTGTGGCGACAGCAAATGGTCTACATAATACCGATAGCCTTTTTCAGAAGGAACACGACCAGAAGAAGTATGCGTTTTTTCTATAAAGCCTAACTCTTCAAGGTCTGCCATTTCATTCCGAATTGTTGCTGAACTAAATGAAATCTCTTCTTTTTTCGACAAACTCCTTGAGCCGACAGGTTGTGCAGACCGAATAAAATCATCAACAATAACCTGAAGAATCAATAATTGACGATCTGTTAACACCTTTCATCACCTCTGTTAGCACTCATCGAAGTCGAGTGCTAATTCTATTAATAAATTATCAAAAATAGGGGGATGGTGTCAATCATTTGATACTAAGAATTTGCAAAGTCACCAGTAAAAAGCTTTAGCTAGTGACTCCTAAAAATGATTGAAAAACCTCATTACCCAGCAGCCGCCCTGTTTTTGTTAAATAAATATTATCATCTTTCACTTCTATCCATTTTTTAGCGATCAAGTCTGAAATTTCATTTTCAAAAATTCGCAGTGGGTCCATATCAAACTTTGCGATGAAATGGGATATAGATACTCCATCTGTTTTTCGCAGACCTAAAAACATTTCTTCTTCTATTTGTTCTGCTTTGGAAGTTTGATGTTCTTCAAAGATAGGGAGCTTTCCGTCAGCAAGTTGTTCCATATATTTTTTTAATGGTCCTGCATTGGAGCGTCTCCAGCCATTCACATAGCTGTGAGCTCCTGCACCAAACCCATAATAGTAATCGTTATTCCAGTATGTTAGGTTATGTTTGCTTTCATAGCCAGGCTGTGAAAAATTACTTATTTCATACTGGTTGTAACCGTGCTGTTCCATTTCCTCCATTACGAGTTCATACATCGCTGCTTCTGTATCTTCTCCTAGTGTAGGAAGTTTCCCTTTTTGCATTAGATTGTAAAAAACGGTCTTAGGTTCAATAATTAATGAATATGCCGAATAATGTTGAATGTCTAGTGTAAAAGCTTGAGTCAATGACTCCTTAAAATCAGTAATGGTTTGGGTAGGCAGACTGAAAATTAAATCAATGCTGATGTTTTCGAAACCAATAGACTTGGCATTGTCTACAGTCTGGTAAACATCCTTAGCACGATGTACACGGCCAATACTCTTTAATAATTCATCATTAAAGGTTTGAACTCCGAGACTGAGTCGGTTTACACCTGCATCTTTTAATATTTGTAACTTTCCTTTTGTTAAATCACCTGGATTTGCTTCGAAAGTAAATTCAACCTTGTTGCCCATCGGTAAGTTTCTGGTTATACTTTCGCAAAACCGGTCTAGCTGTTTTTCATTTAAAGAAGTGGGAGTTCCTCCGCCTACAAAGATGGTTTCCAGTCCATTAGTAGGATATTTTTGTAACGTAAGAATCATTTCCTGCTCAAGTGCCAGTAGATATTCATCCACCGGCTGCCCCTTTAGAAAAACTTTATTAAAATCACAATAATGGCAAATATGCTCACAAAAGGGTATATGGAGATAAGCAGCTTTAATCATATTTTCACCTTCCTGGAAAAGCGGAAGCGCCTTGCTCAGGGGCGACAGGCATAAGACGAGCCGGCGGGAAGGTTGTTCTTTAACCTTTCTGACGGATTGACTTAGACCTTAGAGCCCCTAGGCGCTGCAGCTAGACATTTTTTTCTAGTAAAAAGAGGCTGGATTTCGCCTATAATTAGACATCCCAACCTCCCGTTTCATTTTTTATTTTTTTGTATTGTTATCATCCATTTTAAGAACAGCCATGAAAGCTTCTTGCGGGACCTCAACAGAACCAACCTGTTTCATCCGTTTTTTACCTTCTTTTTGTTTCTCAAGCAACTTTCGTTTACGGGAGATATCTCCCCCATAACATTTAGCCAATACGTTTTTACCCATGGATTTAATGGTTGAACGAGCAACAATTTTTTGACCAATTGCGGCTTGGACAGGAACTTCGAATTGCTGCCTTGGGATTAATTCCTTTAGCTTCTCAACAATGACTTTGCCACGTTCATAGGCAAAATCTTTATGAACGATAAAGCTTAAAGCATCCACCTTTTCAGCGTTTAACAATATATCCATCTTAACCAAGCTAGACGGTTTGTAGCCAATTAACTCATAATCAAATGATGCATAGCCTCGGGTGCTAGATTTAAGTTGATCAAAGAAATCATAAACAATTTCTGCTAACGGAATTTCATAGATGATGCTTACACGGTTTTCACCTTGGTATTCCATATTAATAAACATACCACGCTTTTGCTGGCACAGCTCCATAATCGCACCGACATATTCATTTGGAGCCATCATCGTTGCTTTTACGTACGGCTCTTCAACATGGTCAATTTTCTGTGGATCCGGAAGATTTGAAGGGTTATCCACTTTTATTTGAGTGCCATTTGTCATGTGTACATCATAGATAACACTCGGAGCCGTCGTAATCAAATCAATCTTAAATTCACGCTCAATACGCTCTTGAATAATCTCCATATGAAGAAGACCTAAGAATCCACAGCGGAAACCAAAACCTAAGGCTTGAGATGTTTCAGGCTCAAATTGGAGCGCAGAATCATTTAACTGCAGTTTCTCCAGCGCTTCACGTAAATCATTAAATTTTGCTGTATCGATTGGGTACAAGCCACAATACACCATTGGGTTTAATTTACGGTAACCTGGGAGCGGTTCGGATGCACCGTTTTTAGCATTCGTAATCGTATCACCGACACGAGTATCGCCAACATTTTTAATTGACGCTGAAAGGAACCCAACATCACCAACAGTTAACTCGTTTAGAAGTGTAGATTTAGGAGTAAAGACCCCAACTTCATTTACTTCAAATTCAGCACCTGTTGCCATCATTTTTATTTTGTCGCCTACTTTTACACTGCCCTCGACCACTCGAATGTAAGCCACAACACCACGATAGGCATCGTAAAGGGAGTCAAAAATCAATGCTTTTAATGGAGCATCAGGATCACCAGTTGGAGCAGGGACACTTTTCACTACCTGTTCGAGGATATCTTCAATCCCAATACCTGCTTTAGCCGAGGCTAATACTGCTTCGGAGGCATCAAGTCCAATAACTTCTTCAATTTCGTTACGTACTCTTTCAGGTTCAGCACTAGGTAAGTCAATTTTATTGATAACAGGTAAAATTTCGAGGTTATTGTCTAGTGCAAGATAAACGTTCGCTAAGGTTTGCGCTTCAATACCCTGTGCTGCGTCAACAACTAAAACAGCACCTTCACAAGCAGCAAGGGAACGTGAAACCTCATAGGTAAAATCGACGTGTCCTGGTGTATCGATGAGATGGAAGGTATACTCTTCACCGTCTTTTGCTTTGTATTTTAATTGAACAGCATTTAACTTTATCGTTATCCCGCGTTCTCTTTCTAAATCCATCGAATCTAAAAGCTGATCCTTCATTTCACGAGAAGTTAATGCATTCGTTTTTTCTAATATACGGTCAGCTAATGTTGATTTCCCATGGTCAATATGGGCTATAATCGAGAAATTTCTTATCTTTGATTGTCTTTTTAGTTTATCTTCTCTGTTCATCTATTTCACTCCTACTATAACTCGCACAAGTACACTATTTTTGATTATATCAGTACGGGAAATAAGATTCAATGAAAACTAAAAGAGGGTGATTTTTCCATAAAAATAGCGGTATCCCCATTTAGGAACCGCTGGCAATATTTATTGAGTAATAAGATTAATAAGTTTTTCGGAAGCTGAAGAAACACCTTCTGAAACCTTCTTTCCCATCGAAGAAAAAAGATTAAAGGCACTTATCTCCTCAAGCTTCCTTTTCTTTTCATCAATGTCATGACTTGAGATGTCATTTCCCAAGAATGTAGCCTTAACATGGTCACCATTGTCATTTAAGGCAACCGCATTTTGAAAATTAGGGTCGTCATAGCCCTTCATTTTATGAATACCATCATTCGCTAATTGCATACCGGCTAACACCGAAATAAACATGAGAGATACAATACAAAAAAATTTCAGCATGAACATTTTCATAGGACATGCTCCTTTACTTCTATTGTTTATCCGTGGATTGCTCACCATCGGAATTAACTTTCTCTGCTTGCCAGAAGTATTCACTAAATACATCTGCAAGTGCATCTGCGGAACGGTTTAACTCTTCAAATGTATTATCTACACCGCCAAATTCCACTAATATTACATTCTCAGACAAATTTTGATTATAGACACCGTTTTGTCCAGCACCCTGGTTCATATGAATTCCCCAACTTAATCCTTTATATTTCTTTTCAAGCAGATTATGCAAATCACGTGCTAACTTTTCATTTTTTTCATGATTTGGGTTTTTCCCGCCAATAACAAAAGCCAACTGTGCATAGGCCTGTCCATTAATCATTACTGTCGTTTTATCTTTACGTCGAGCGTCCCTATGGATATCAATAAAATATTGTAATTCACGGTTTGAAGCCATTGCTGTTTGGACTAACTCACCAGATTTCTGGTAAGTATTAGCCATTTTCACACTTCCCATAATATCAGATTTATCAATGGAGGTTCCAATGCCCCTAGCCTCTAATCCCGCTTTCAACTGATCTCCAATTTTAGTGACATTCAATTGTGAATGATAGGCAAGATTAGGGTCGGTCACCCCTTGTAAATAAGGAAGATATGACTCACGATTATGAGTAAAGTAAAGATGTACCACCTTTTTATCACCTGTTGTAAGTGAAGGGTTTGATGGAATATTATCCTCGTTCCCTTTATCTATACCTTCAATATTCTGCAGTGACGCTTCTCTTTCTGCTTTCATTATTTCTAAAGGGGGGGAGGACTCAAATGGCATGTTTGTATAATTGGAACCTTCACCAGCAACTAGGATTTTTCCATCAAACTGTTCAAAACCTGGAAGTTCTCTTCCTAAAAGGCTCCTTGGATCGTTTAAATTAATATTGCTCGAAAGCTTAAAGATTAAATTAGTTAACTTGGGACTTGCTGTTAAGTCATCCTCAATGGATAAGAAATGATGATTCTCCCAAGCCATGAGCTGATAGAGCATTTTTCCATTTACTTCGTTCGTTGCCGTATTAACAGAATTAGACATAGGTCTAAACTGGGGCTTTAACGATGTTAATAGCCCGCTGATAGAAAAGACCAATAGCATAAATAATAGGATAAAAGAGGTTACTTTTATTAGATTCGTCCCTTGCACTGTTAAAAATAATCCGGAATTCCTAGTAGATTTCATGGTTCCACCTCTCAATTTGATTCTAGTAAATACTTATGACATTACTAGAATTACTAGAACCACAATTCGCAATTGTGAGGTGGTCACTTAAATATTATCTTGTATAGTACCCGGCATTTCCTTGGTCAATATTACTGTGGAGCGAGGCATTTAACCCGCTGGCAATAAGATTGGCCATATCTTCAATAAACACATCTACTTCCTTTGGAGTGACCATTAAATTGTGTCCCAATGGGGAGAGTACTTCATAAATCAACTTACGCTTTTCCTCTTCCTCCAATGTACCGATCATTCCAAGGAAGGTCTGACGGTGCTTTTCTTCAGGAAGGTCCTCTTCAGTAAGCTTTTTTCGTTTTCCAAAAGTCATACCCGCTGGTGCCAGTGCTCGTGAAGGACGATTCCCTTCTTTAAGTTCCTTTCCAAAGTGCTTAAGGATAAAATCTATCGTGTCACTTGTAATGGAAACCGCATCAACAACGGTCGGAACACCAATAGCAATTACTGGAACTCCTAATGTTTCCTTACTTAATTCTTTTCTTTTATTTCCAACACCAGATCCTGGGTGAATACCTGTATCAGAAATCTGAATGGTAGAATTAACCCTTTCAATGGACCGCGCTGCTAATGCATCAATCGCGATGACAAAATCAGGCTTAGTTTTCTCAACTACACCGAAGATGATATCGCTCGTTTCGATTCCAGTTAATCCCATAACCCCTGGAACTAACGAACTAACAGGACGGTACCCTTCCTCTACATGTTCAGGCTGCAATTCGAACAAGTGCCTGGTGATCAATAGGTTTTCACAGACCATCGGACCAAGGGCATCAGGAGTAACATTCCAATTTCCCAGACCCACCACGAGGCAGGAGGCATCCTTTTTGATACCAGTTCCTTCTAGGAAGTGAGAAAATTCTTTTGCAAAAATTTCCTCAACCTTTTGTTGTAAAGGAGTGTCCTGCTGTCTTATCCCTTGTACCTCAACCGTTAAATAGCGTCCCGGCTTTTTACCCAGTTGTTTTCCCCCTGCTTCTGTGACCTCCACCAAAGATATTTTTATATCATCTATATCCTTTTCTTTAATAATGACTCCTTCAATTTGGGAAATGTTCTCACCCTGTTGAACTGATCCTTCCCTATCAGCAATGACCATTTCTCTTGCTTCAATCGCTAAATCCGTTCGAATCGAGTACTGGCTTAAATCAATATCCGTGTTCTTCTCTTCCTGCATTCTGTATCGCTCCCATCATTAATTTCTAAATAGAAACTATTTCCTATTTTTGCCCTTATTCGGTTAAAACATTCAGGTTTTTCTTAGATGTAATTAAATCAAGTATTGCAATATAGGGTTTGGTTTGATAAAATATCACTTGTTCTGAATAATTGTGAATGAAGGTAAAGTCGAGTTCATATAGTCTCGATTCTTTGTAGGAGGTGAAAGTAATGCCTAACATTAAATCTGCTATTAAGCGTGTAAAAACAAGCGAAGCTCGTAATGCTCAAAATACAACTGCTAAATCTGCAATGCGTACTGCTGTTAAGAAAGTAGAAGCTGCTGTTACTCTTAACGACGCTCCTGCAGCTAAAGAAGCATTCTCAACTGCTGCTAGCAAACTAGACAAGGCTGCTGCAAAAGGACTTATCCATAAAAATGCTGCTGCTCGTAAAAAATCACGTCTTGCTAAAAAAGCTAACTCTCTATAATAAAAGAGCGCATAAAAAAACGATTCCTTTTGAGGGAATCGTTTTTTTGTGTCTTAGCGCTTTATTTTAAAAAGTAACATCTCAATTAGTAATGACTTATTCATCCCGCCCGTTTTCATCTGGTGATCTGCATTTGCAAGCATTACCATAAGATTCGTCAATTCTTCATCTGTAAACTGATTCGCTTGGCCAGCGGCAAGCTTTACTCGAAAGGGATGAGTTTTCAAAAAGCCCGCAATTTGCTGCTGCCCATATCCTCTGCGCGAGAGCTCTTTGACTTGATAAATTAACCTGAACTGCCCTGCCAGCAAGGCTAAAATTTTAATAGGCTCCTCATTTTGCTTTAATAAATCATAATAAATTCTTAGGGCAGCCTCCGGTTTTCGTTGTACAACCTTCTCTATCAAGGTAAAAATATTTTGTTCAAGCGACCTCGACACTAACTTTTCTACTATTGCCGCATTAATTCGTTTTTCCTCTGCAGCGTATAAAGCTAATTTATCGACCTCGCTGCTAATCATAAACATATTGGTTCCAACCAAAGTTATTAACAAATCGAGCGCATCGTGGTCAAAAACAATGCCATTAATCTTTGCTCTTTCTTTCACCCAATTTTTTAAATCGTGCTCATTTAATTTTTTAGCCTCCACTAAAACCGCAGATCTCTTTAATTCTTTGGTCACTTTTTTTCGTTCATCCAGCTTCTCATAAGGTGCTGAGATGACCAAAACAGTGTAGGGTGCTGGATCTTTAAGATATGCTTCAAGCCGCGCGAGGTTATGGTCAATTTTATCTTTTGTCTTTTCTGCAGTTAAAAATTTAGGATTATGTAAGAAAATTACTTTTTTCTCACCTAAAAAAGGGAAGGTCTCAGCGTCTTCTAACGCCGCTTCAATAGGGGTTTCATCTAAATCATAAGCAGTAAAATTAAAGTCCTTCTCTTCTTCATCTAAAACGTGATTTAGCAGCAATTGTTTTGTTTCATTGATTAAAAATGCTTCTATACCATATAATAAATAAATGGGAGCAATTTCCCGTTGTTTAATTTGTTTCCAAATATCTAATACCATTATCCAAGCTCCCCTTCGATTCACATTCCATTATCTATCGTAATGAAGCTTGGACAATTTGACAAGTGTTAAAAGGGAAATGACGCTTATCTTATAAGCGCCAAGTCCCGATCTATAATGAACGCCTGCAACCAAAGCCCTAGGATCATTTAATTGCATGGCGGAGTTCCTTGTGTAAATTTAGTGTCACCTTTTTGGATTAAAGTATTTGTGTCAACTCTTGTCAATACAGGAAGTAGATATTGAAAGCATGCTGGATTTTTTAAATAAAAAAGCTTATACTATAATGTGAAATAGGAGGGGTATACTGTGAATGAATTTGAAAAGAATGTGCAAAGTAAACGCAACGACGCAATTGATTCTGGGGTAGGCTTTATCGTTTCTTTTGGTTTTTTTGCTACAATGTTTATTATTGCAACAGTTATTAAAATTATCGGTTCCTAATGTACGCTACATAATGAATGTTGGGAGGCTGCATATCTTGCAGTCTCTTTTATGTTTTCTGATGAGCTATTGCTTTATATTATGTAAATAGGAAGAAAAGGTTCCACGCTCACCGTAAAACCTATACGTAATTGCACCATGCAGATCAGTCCGGTATATTGTTGTTTTTGCAAGTTGTTCTAACACCTCGTTATGAGGATGACCATACCGGTTTCTTTCACCAACAGAGATCAAGGAAATCGTTGGTGTAATACTATTGATAAATTTCTCACTGCTTGAGGTCTTACTACCGTGGTGACCAACCTTCAAAATATCAATATCCAAGTTTGGGTATTTCCTTATAATCCTATCTTCCCCCTCTTGATCGAGATCACCTCCAAAAAACCACTTGAGCCCTCCAATGTTGGCGATAATGACGATCGATCCACTATTACGCTCGCCCTGATAATTTTTTTCAGGACTTAAAACATAAAATAAGCTTTTTCCATTTTTCCATTGACTTCCCCGAGCAACCTTTACCACCTGAATACCTAATTTATTCGCCTCCTGAATAACGGTTAATTCGGATTGTGAAGGTTCAGCAACCGACGGCATAATAATCTGTTCTACTTCTATTTCCTTCAAAACAGCTACAGACCCGCCAATATGATCACTATCACCATGTGTCAGGATTAGTTTATCTAGTTTCTTTATTCCCTTCCCCTTCAAAAATGGGACCACCACATCTCTCCCAACTTCATATGGTTTTGCTGCCTTTTTCCATTCTTCCTCTTCGAATTGGACACTGCCTCCAGTATCAATTAAATAAGTACCATTACCAAATGGATAGTGAATTAATATACTATCCCCCTGTCCAACATCAATCATGGTGACTTCCCCATATGGATTTGCCCAATTCCATATGTTCTGAAATGTAAATAAAATAATTGCTAAAAGAATGATTATGTATTTCCTTCTTTGTTGCAAACCTGCTTCCCATAATAGAAAAATAATTAGGATAATAAGAATATAAACCATAAAGTTTAGCCAGTTTGGTCTTCCAGTTATAAACTGAGCAAACGATAAGTCTGCAAGCTGTTCAATTAGACTATTTGCTAAGGTAATTATTTTCATAAATATATTTATAAGAAACGATGGAGTGTCCTTAAAGATAATCTGAATGAAAAACAAAAGATATAAACCTGGAAGAAAAACAAATGAAAAGAGTGGAATATAAAGAAGATTAGCCGCAATGCTAATAAAGGAAATTTCAAAAAAGTGGTACAGTAATATTGGCAGCGCTGCAAGTTGAGCAATAATTGAGGTAACCACCATGGCTGAAATTGTTTGTTGGTACCGAGACAGAATGTTAGAGGAAGATAAAATAATGGCAAAGCTGACGGAAAAGGACAACTGAAACCCTGCATCTAAAATAATCAGCGGAGTAAAAAATACATATATCATTAGCGTGAGACTAATAGCATCAATTGGTGACATTTTTAAATGTTTTTTCCATCGTAAAATAAATAAAACAAGGAAGATCATTAATACAGACCTTATAACGGAAGGTGAAGCACCGGTTAAAATTGCATAAATCGGTAAAATGATTAGAAGAAAATTCATCATGAACTGTCTAGTTAACCCAATTCTAATTCCTAAATAAAAAACCATGCCAATTAATAAAGAAACATGCAGCCCAGAAATGGCCAGTAAATGGACGATACCTGTCTTTTGATAATCCATTAATATCTCTGGATCAAACATACTCCGATCCCCAAAAATTAATGCTGCTGAAAGTGCCGCAATTTCAGTTGGAAAGTTTTTTTCGAGGTAGCCTATACCATTAAAACGTATTTCTTTTATCATGGTTAATGGAGATGACTTAATGAGAGAGCATTTACTTAGAGGTTGATTACTTAGTTCGACAATCTTATAAACTTGTTTATTGTATAAATATGTACGGTAGTTAAAAGCATTCGGATTTTTAGCAATGGAAGGATTTTTCAATTGACCAGTGACTTGACAGAGACGGCCATAAAAGTTGGTGTTTTTAAGTTCCTTTTTCTCTTCCTCAGATTTTATTTGATAGCGTATTAGAAGCTTTTCTTTATTCTTTCTATCTAATGCTGCAACCTTAAGCAAATCACCATCAAATTTTGTATTTTCTGTATATTGAATTTGAAAGGTAGATGTGTTGTCTGACAGTTTAGATGTATTATCTGCTAAGGTATGTTCACTGGTGAGAAAAAAAAGAATGAAAATACCGGTGACAAATATAAGCTGGTAGCTGCTATAGCTCTTATATTTACTAAGGAGAAAAAGGTAAATGGTGGTTAAAAAAATAACCGGAAGAAAAAGAAATAACGAGGTTGATATACCTAATAACGCAGCTATCGCAAAATAAAAATATTTACCATTCATATTATTCTCCATTTTTCAAGAAAGGATATATAACGCCGGGACGTCCCGGCGCTATTTTGAGGCTTAGTGGTTTAATTGGCGTAAATCAATAACAGATTCTTTTAATTCTACCTTTTCAGTCTTTACTTTTGCTTGCTGAAATAACTCCACTGCATGAGGGTGATTCTTATAATCCTCTGCATAATAAACTGTTTTAATCCCAGCCTGGATAATTGCTTTGCAGCACTGTAGACATGGAAAATGAGTTACATAAATTTCAGCTTCAGCTGTAGGTACACCAAATTTGGCACATTGCAGGAGAGCATTCATTTCTGCATGAATCGTCCTTACGCAATGATTATCAATGACATAACAGCCTTTATCGATACAATGGTCTCCGCCGGCAATAGAACCGTTATAACCACCCGCAATAATTCGCTTATCTCTGACAATCGTCGCTCCCACTGTAAGTCTTGTACAAGTACTTCTTAATGCCAGCAAATGGCTTTGTGCCATAAAATATTGATCCCAAGAAATGCGCTCCATGTTCTCCAACTCCTCCAAATTTCGATTTATTTCTGCCTTAAGTGTAATATTGGAGACTTTAAAAGGTCAATAAGTTTTCCTTATTGGACCGTAATTAAATCTTTTAGTTTATCAAATGTTTTGTCACCGATTCCGCTTATATTTTTCAAATCTTCAACACTTTTAAATGGTCCATTTGTATTCCTATATTCCATAATTGCAGCAGCCTTTGAAGGACCAATCCCGGGCAGATTTTGCAATTCATTTTCATCTGCTTTATTTAGATTTATTTTTCCTTGTTTAGTTCCTCCAGTGTCAGAAGGATTAGTAGTTAACCCCTGCGGGATACTTCCTTCCTCTCCTTTTGCAGGAATATAAATCACCATTGCATCCTGAACATGCTCGGCAAGATTCACCTTGCTTTCATCTGCATTTTCCGTTAACCCTCCAGCACGCTGAACCACATCTATTACCCTTTCATCCTGACTAGATGAATAGACACCGGGCATTTTGACCTGCCCCTTTACATCTACAATGAAGCTTTCAGGATCCTGTTTCTGGTTTTGTGGCGGCTGAGAGACCTCCTTTTCTTCATTTATCTCTGCTGGGACAATATGTTCCATATTAATTTCTGAGGATGAATTTCTATCCTCTAAAAAATAATAAATGGTCCCAAATGCTATGATGACAGCGATAATAAGATAAATTTTATGCTCATACATCCAATCCTTCATAATGAATCCATCCTTTCAGTTGGTATATTTCACTATCAATTTTCATATTGTTATTAGAGAATCTGCATGCGAAGGAGGGTCGGAATAATGAAAATAGGTGTCATTGGTACCGGGAATATGGGGACAGTTTTGATCGAGGCTTTGATCGATGGAAAAGCAGTTTCCCCTTCTTCAATGGTTATAACAAATAGAACAAAAACAAAAGCGATGCTGCTTAAAGATAAATATAAGGGTATTAGGGTTGGGGAAAATGCAGCTGCAGTCGCATCTCAATCCGATTTGGTGTTCATCTGTGTTAAACCCTTGGATGTATATAAAATTCTTGATGAGATTAATCCCCATTTGAATAATAAGAAATGCATCATATCGATCACTAGCCCTATCGATACAAATCAACTTGCTGCTAAAACAATTAGTTCAGTAATTAGGGTTATTCCGAGCATTACAAACCGTGCATTAGCGGGAGTTTCTCTTATAACGTTTGGTGATCAGTGCAGTGATATTTGGAAAACAAAAGTGGAGAGTCTATTTGCGAAGATATCGGTACCGGTAACGATTGATGAGAAAATAACAAGAGTGGCATCTGATATTGTCAGCTGCGGTCCAGCATTTTTCAGTTACTTGCTGCAACGGTTTATACTCGCAGCTGTAAAAGAAACGGAGATTGATCAAGAAACGGCGACAGTGATGGCGAGTGAAATGATTGTTGGTCTCGGGGAGTTAATCAAACAAGGGCATTATACATTACCTTCATTACAAGAAAAAGTTTGTGTTAAGGGCGGCATCACAGGTGAGGGCATTAAAGTAATGGAGGAAGAGCTTGGAGAGGTCTTTGAACATGTTTTCCAAGCAACACATTCAAAATTTAATGAAGACCTTGAAAAGGTTAATTTACAGTTCTATAAGCATTAATTCGCTAAGAAATAACAAAATCCTTTATTATTTTCAAAAAAAAGCCATCTTTTTTTACAAAGATGGCTTTTTTTGATTCCCTCTGTTAATGGGGCTGTTGATTTCCGCTCCAGGTGCTTCGCGGACCTTAGGGCGTGCCGGGGAGCCTCCTCGGCGCCTTAGCGCCTGTGGGGTCTCCCCAGCCCCGTACTCCCGCAGGAGTCTTCGCACCTTCCGCTCCAATCAACAGGGTGCCAATTATCTAAAGTATGCACACACAATTTTTCCATTCTCGCAGAACTTTTCGAGAGCCTTTTCTTCTTTTTAAAAAGTCGTTTTTCTTGCAATAAAAAATATTCTTTCGGATTGTTCCTGCGGTTCTTGATTCTCGAAATCTGCACTGACTTCCAGTAATTCAAAACCTGCTTGTTTTAACCAATCAGCATACTGTTGTACAGGGTATGTTTTCTGAAAATGAAGTTCATCAAAGCGATCATACTTGCCTGATTGTTCGTCTAAAACAAAAAAACTTAATTCATGCTCCACACTATTGGGTGAATCGCCAGCAAAGCTGTTCCAAATATAGGACAAGTGTCCCTCTGCTAACGTAAAGCTTTGGTTCATAAAAACGTGAGAAATTTTATAAAGAGAATGGACATCAAAGAAGAATAGGCCGCCATCCTTAAGGTGATTAAAGCTACTTTTAAACGTATGTATAACATCGTCATCAGATTGCAAGTAATTTAATGAATCACAAAAAATACCGATAATATCAAATTCTTCGTGTCCTTCTAAACTCGCCATGTCCTGTTCAAAAAAAGGAATTTGCAAACCCTGTTCCTGAGCTTTTGCCTGAGCAACCGCGAGCATATCAGCAGACAAGTCTACACCTGTAACCGAAAAGCCCTCCTTGGCGAAACGAACGGAGAGCTCTCCCGTACCACAGGCAAGATCAAGCAGACTTTTACCACCTGCTTGATATTGATCCAATTTTTCTTTTACAAATCTCACCCATTCATCATATGGAGCATCTTGCATCAGCTCATCATATAAATAGGCAAACCGTTCATAGCTCATGTTGTCAGCTCACTGCGAATATCCTCTAACGGTGCATCGCCCCATAAGCGTTCTAATTTGTAGTAACTTCTTTCATCACGGTGGAATACATGGGCAACCACATCTCCAAGGTCAATTAAGATCCACGTAGCTTCGTCAAAGCCTTCCATTCTTCGCACATTATATCCGTTTTCTTCAGCTTTTTCTTTAATTTCTCTTGCAATCGCCTGAACTTGTTTGTCGGAGTTCCCGTGACAAATAATAAAATAATCGGCAATTAAGGAGATTCCCTGCATATTGAGTGCTAAAATGTCTTCAGCTCTTTTATCATCTGCAGCTTTTACAGCAATTTTTAATAATTCTTGATTAGACATTAATCAATCCTCCTGTCTCATTACGAGATCATTATATGTTTTAAAGCTATCCGGATAAACCGGTTGATTCTTTTTCATTAAGAATAGTATGGTATTTTTAACCGCTTGTATTAATGCGGTATTCAAATTTTCTTTGGCTAAGGCTCTAACCTCATCCACTCCTGGAAAATGTCGGCCTGGTTCAATATAATCTGCTAAATAAATTACTTTTTCTAACAGGGTCATTCCCGGCCTTCCAGATGTATGGTAACGGATCGCATCAAGCACTTCCTTATCCTTTATTCCCGCTTCAATTTCCACCAAGTAGGCTCCTGCAGGTGCATGCCATAATTCCGCATGATAGTGGAGTAAATCTTGAGGGGAATTTTGGTTGAGAATAATTTGCCTCATTTCATCCTTAGGGCGAAATTTAGCATAGTCATGAAAAATTGCAGCTGTTTCTGCCTTTTTTTCATCAGCACCATATTGTTTCGCTAAAGCAATGGCAGTTTCCATGACACCTAATGTGTGCTGATATCTATGGTCAGTCAACTGTTCTTTTACAATTTTTAATGCTTGTTCACGTTCCATATAAATGATTCTCCCTAATAAAGTCGATGACAGGATCAGGTAATAAATAACGTACCGTCATCCCTTGCTGTACTCTCTCTCTTATCATGCTTGAAGAAACATCAAATGCTGGTACATCCACGTAAATAATAGGATAATCGGTTTTAATGCTATATTCCGGTCTTTCAACACCAACAAATCTCACAAGCTTAATTAATTCGTCAATTTTATGCCATTTAGGCAAATATTCAATCATATCTGCACCAATGATGAAGAAAAACTGATGATTTGGATATCGTTCATTCAATATCTTCATGGTATCGACAGTAAACGATGGACCTGATCTCTCCAACTCATTTTTTTCAATTCGGAAGGATGAATTCCCCTTGATTGAAAGCTCAAGCATTTGCAGCCTGTCTATATTCTCAACTGACTCCGATTTCTGCTTATGAGGAGGCTCTTGGTTTGGCATAAACCAAACTTCATCTAGATTAAGTTTGGAGAGTACCTCATTAGCAATTAACAAATGTCCGTAATGAGGCGGGTCAAAGGTCCCTCCCAAAATCCCAACCTTTGTCATGACGAAACCTCCTGTACTATGGAAGTGAAATTTGTTTCTTTTCTACCGACTCTTTATAAAGCACGATCGTATTTCCAATGATTTGAACGATTTCAGCTCCTGTTCCTTTAGCAAGCTGCTCTGCAACAACATCTTTATCTTCTTCACAATTTTGCAAAACACTTATTTTAAAAAGTTCTCTCGCCTCTAACGCGTCGGCCACTTGCTTAATCATATTTTCATTTACTCCGCCTTTTCCTACTTGAAAAATCGGATCTAAATGATGGGCTTTCGACCTCAAAAATCTTTTCTGTTTACCTGTTAACATTTCACGCCTCCAACTGTCTTAATACATTTTCTCTCATTCTTTTTACATCAGGGAAAATTCCTGTCCATTTTTCAAATGCCAAAGCACCTTGATAAACGAACATTTCAACTCCATTTTGGACGGTTGCACCCTTCTGCCTTGCTTCCTTTAATAATTGTGTTTCTAGTGGGTTGTAAACAATATCACAAACCAAGGCTTGGTTATTTAATTTTTTTAGACTAATGGGTGTTTCTAACACATTTGGGTACATGCCTATCATTGTTGTTTGAATAACTACATCATATTCATTCAGTTGAACCTCTGCCTCATCTAAAGATAAGGCTCTAGAATTTGATTCAAATGGGCATGCCTTGATTAACTCTGTCGCTTTTATGACCGTTCGATTGGTAATATCAAGTGCAAGAGGCTTCATTTTCGCCATCGTAAAATAAATCGCCCTTGCAGCCCCTCCTGCCCCTATAACTAAGACCTTCTTGTCAGAAAAGGATGAGATATATGGTTCCAAACCTTTAATAAATCCATATCCATCCGTGTTATAGCCGACTAGTTTCCCATTATCATTAACCACCGTATTTACTGCACCAATACTCAATGCCAAATCATCCACACTATCTAGAAAAGGTATAATCGCGCTTTTATGTGGAATTGTTACGTTAAATCCTGAAATCCCAATTGCCTTCAACCCTCTAATAGCTGTTTCTAATTCCTCTGGACTTACTTTAAAAGGATGATAATGGGCATCGATTTCATAATAGGATAATACATCATTAAGCATAATTGGTGACATTGAATGACCAATTGGATACCCCAAAACCGCAAAAAGTTTCTTCACCTGGTTTCCCCCCATTTCGCTGTCTTATCTAGATTAAGGATTTTCGGGTCAAGGTTTGCACACCCTTTGGCACATATGCTGCAACCTTTACTCCCGGCTCATTAACGGTGACCCAGCCAAGTCCAGAAAACACAACGTCCGTTTTTGCTTCCTTAATCGTAAATTCTTGTCTTACCAGCTCAGGAAATGAATCTAATTCATCCTTTCGAGGTGGAGCTAGCAGTTCCCCAACATGGTTTCGATATAATTCATCGGCATTCTCCGTTTTGGTACGATGAATATTAATTTCATTTGAAACATGGCAAACAAATGAATTCCTGTCACCACTAATAAAATCAAACCGAGCCAATCCTCCAAAGAACAAAGTTTGTCCTTCATTTAATTGAAAAACCTTTGGGTTTATCTCTTTTTTCGGAGTAATAATTTTTAAATCCTTTTTATCAACATAGTGGGCCATCTGATGGTGATTGATGATTCCAGGTGAATCAATCAGTGCTTTGCCATCCTCTAGTGGTATTTTAATGATGTCTAAAGTGGTACCAGGAAAGTGTGATGTAGTGATAATATCTCCTTCACCAGTAACCTCTTTTATGATTCTATTTATAAATGTAGATTTCCCTACATTTGTACATCCTACCACATAGACATCTTTTCCACTTCGCATTTCATCTATTGCCGCCGCTGTTTCTTTGATATATTTGCCTTTCTCCGCACTAACTAAATAGACTTCCTCAGGCCGTAGTCCTAACTCTTTTGATTCCTGTTTCATCCAATGAATCAATTTGTTATGTTTCACCGATTTAGGTAATAGGTCCACCTTGTTACCAACTAAGACGATTTTGTTATTGCCGACAAATCGGTGTAACCCTGGCAGCCAGCTGCCATTAAAGTCGAAAATATCAACAATCATAACAATTAATGCATCTGTTTGGCCAATGCCATTCAAAATTTTCAAGAAATCGTCATCTGTTAAACTGACATCCTGAACCTCATTGTAATGTTTAAGACGAAAACAGCGCTGACAAATAATACTATCCTTTTCGAGCGCTGATGACGGCGCATATCCTAATTCCGCGGGGTTTTCAGTTTGGACCTTAACACCGCAACCCATACATAAATATTGCTCTTGTTCACTCACACTTTAATCCTCCCATTGAATCATGCCTTTTCTTCTGAACCAGTTCAAAATTCTTCGCTCCGCAAAACGGTTAAATTTAGTGAAAAATCCATCTGTTTGTGCAACCGGAACAACAAGAATCGTATGAAACCCGCTTCGATTTCCACCTAAGACATCTGTTAATAACTGATCCCCAATAACAACTGTTTCCTCTTTCTTAATTCCCATTTGGGAAAGCGCCTTATTAAACGCGCGCACTAGTGGCTTCCGCGCTTGAAATATAAATGGAATTTGTAATGGATCCGAGAATTCCTTCACACGGTTTTCATTATTATTAGAAACAATTGTAACGCGTATATTATGTTTTTTTATTTGTTCAAACCATTTTATGAGCTCCGGTGTGGCATTCGGCCGATCCCATTCCACAAGCGTATTATCTAAATCCGTAATAATTCCCTTAATCCCTCTTTTTTTTAGTTCTCCAGGGTCAATATCTAATATGCTTTTTACATGCTCATCAGGTAGAAAATTTTTTAACACTAAGCTTACACCTCATTAATCATCTGTTTATCTGTACCATCATAACCAATTTTAACCGTAGTATCAAAATAAAACTATTATAGTTGTTTTGTTTTATTATTTGTCAAAGTTCGACATTCTTACAAAGATGTATCACCTTTTTACTATAAATATGAAATATAAAAAATATTTTTCGACAAAATCACAGCATTTTCACTTCTGTGGATAAAGTTATTAACATTATACCCATTGTTTCAAGTACTTTTTTATACTTTATAAACAAATTAGTCACAAGTTATCCACTGCAAATTGTGAATAATTGGAAAGGTTGTCCTATCGAATTTAATTTGGTAGATTTAGGGTACAACAATTGAACCTACCATTATATGCTTCAATTATACATTTTAGTACCATTTATTTTTCTTATGGAGGTGCATTCTGGCTTGCGTAAACTGTCAGATGAATTACTCATTGAATCCTACTATAAAGCAAGAGAATTAAATCTAAGCCCCGAGTTTATACATCTAATAGAAACAGAAATTCATCGTAGATCCTTATTCAACAAAATGAAAATTTCTTCATAAATAGATAATCCATATGCCCCTCGAGGGCTTTTTCTTTTTTATAAAACAGTACGGCACTTATTAAGCGCCGCTATTTCCCTTAACAAGGACTCCAATTTTTTCACCAATTCGAATATCCTTTGGTGTATGGATAGAGGAATCTAATTTGAAAATCCCCTTCTCAAACAACAAAACCACTGTGGAACCGAAACTGAAGTACGCCATTTCCTCACCTTTTTGCAGATGCATTCCTTGATGAGTTTTTTCAATCGAGTTTACAAACATGGCTCCTACTTTCACAATCGCAATATGCCCGCTTGCTGTATTCACTTCTGTAATCATTCGATAGTTTTTCGCTAACGTTCGAACCCCATACTTTAAACCCATTTTATTAACAGGGTATGACTTTGAGCCAAGCGTCCACTGGTTTACGATTGCACCATCTGCAGGACTATGAATCCGATGGTAATGACTCGGGCTTAAATAGAGCACCATATATGTACCATTTAAATATTTCGTAACAGTATGTTCGCTTCCAAGCATTTCTTGTATGGAATATGACTTGCCCTTGACGAGCATTTCACTTGTTTCATTTATGGACCCGACATCCTCGATCACGGCATCCACTGGACTCACTACCGAATTTTCATTTTTATCAACCAATCTTACTTCCTTTTTTAAAGTCCTGATAAATAAATCGTGCAGTGTGGGATATTCATTGAGGGCTTTTTCCATTTCATTCTGATTTAATTTATAAATCTTAGCGAAGGAAGGAACGACGAATCTGCTAACCCTCGAGCGTGCAAACCGCCTTAAAATGACCGATGACCATCTTCCATTCGTTAGTTCTATCATTAAACGATATACATGCTTTAACATTACATGACCCCCAAAAAGTGTAAAAATACTCTTTACGAAATGGCTAAAAAAGCTTAATATTAAATAAATAGAGTTAGGAAAATAAATAAAGTTCTCTTCCTACTTGTTGAGAAGGAGTGGTGGAGCTAAATGTTTTTATTAGACGTTTTTGATTCGACAATTAAGAAACTGAAGTCTCAAACAGCGAATGTTATTACCTTAACGAATTTATCCTTTGGTGGTTTTGCGATCATTTTTGCACTGGAAGGAAATTTACGACTAAGTTTGCTTCTAATTTTTATTGCTGCTTTAGCTGATCGTTTTGATGGAATGGCGGCAAGAAAATTTAATATCGAGTCAGAGCTAGGCAAACAATTAGATTCCATGAGTGATATTATATCATTTGGAGTCGCACCAGCACTATTACTATATCAAGGAATTTTAAATGAATTCGGCGGACCTGGATCGTTCTTTACCGTCTTCTATATCGGCTGCGGTGCTTTTAGATTGGCACGCTTCAATATTACCGAAAGCAACGGGTATTTTACTGGTTTACCAATTACAGCTGCAGGCTGTTTAGCCACCTTAAGCTTTTTAGCTATCCCTTACGTCCCAGCTCAAACTTTTTTATTCATTATCATCATTCTATCATTCCTAATGGTTAGCCCATTTAAACTAAGGAAAATGTAAAAAAGATAAGCGGGAGCGCCCTAGGCGCTGAAGCTAGACAAGCAAAGCCCAGCAGAAATCTGCTGGGCTAAAATTTTATTTATTTGCTGTTAATTGAAGGAATTCCTCTATATCATCAATACAGATTTTGACTGCCTTTTCCCAGAAATCCTTTTGGACTAAATCCACTTGTAAGTGCTTAGCCGCCAAATCCTCAACCGTCATTGAAGCGGTATCTCTTAATAAAGAAATATACTTTTCTTCGTATCCTGTACCTTCCTCAAGCGCCTGCGCATAGATTCCAAGTGAAAACAGATAACCAAATGTATACGGGAAGTTATAAAACGGCACGCCTGTGATAAAGAAATGAAGTTTGGACGCCCAAAATAATGGATGATACTCGTCTAAAGCATCACAATAAGCTTCCTTCTGTGCATCCTCCATTAATACGTTTAACGTTTCAACGGACACTGGACCACGCTTTCTTTCCTCATAAAAGCGTGTCTCAAATAAAAAGCGCGCATGGATGTTCATTAAAAGAGCAACCGTTCTCTGAATTTTATCATCTAGTAAAGCAAGCTTCTCTTCTTCGTCCTTGGCATTTTTTACAGCTGCATCAGCAACAATCATCTCCGCAAAGGTCGATGCCGTTTCGGCCACATTCATGGCATACCCGCGGTTAAGATAATGTACACCCTTCATCGCATAGGAATGGAAACCATGCCCCAGCTCATGAGCCAATGTAGAAACATTGGAAGGAGTACCTGAATAAGTCATGAAGATACGTGATTCTTCACTTTCAGGGAACCCTGTACAGAAACCGCCAGGTGCTTTCCCCGGACGATCCTCCGCTTCAATCCATTGATTTTCAAACGCCTTCTTAGCAAAAGCAGCCATTTTTTCACCGAAAAGAGCAAAGTTTTGTTCAATGAATTCTGCACCCTCTTGGTAAGATACCTTGGACTCCGTTTTTCCATATGGAGCATCTAAATCAAACCAGCTTAACTTTTCGAGACCTAAAAGCTTAGCTTTACGGTTTAAATATTCTACAAGCGGCTGCTTATTTTCAGATATTACCGCCCACATTGTCTCTAATGTTTCTTTTTTCATTCGGTTAATACTCAATGGTTCTTTTAATACGTCTTCCCAGCCGCGTTTTTGATAAACATTTAACCGGAAACCTGATAAATGATTTAATGTTTTTGATAAATAATCTGCTTGTTCATTCCAAGACTTTTCCCAGCTCCTAAACACTTCTTTGCGTACTGCCCGATTTGAACTGGAAAAGCGATTGGCCGCCTGCCCTACGGAAAGTTGTTTTACCTCACCATTTTCCTCAATAGAAACCTTTATTTTACTAACAATGAGATCATACAATTGGCCCCAGCTATGGTAGCCATCGACACCTAATGCACTGATTAATGCTTCTTCCTCAATTGAAAGCTTTTCTTTTGCCCTCTCGCGTCTTTCTGTCAGCGAAAAGGTCAACTCTGATAAGTATTTATCTTCTATTAATTGTGCCCATACCTTATCATTGATGGATGATAAAAGATTATCAAATGCACTAAGCGCAGATTGAAATGTAGCACTAAGCCCTGTTACTGTCGCTTCAAGAGTATATGCCTTTTTATCTTCTGTATTTTGAGCTTGTAGGCAGCCTACAAATGCCGCAGCTTGGCGAAGCTTTTTACCTGCTTTTTCAAAGTCTGATAAAAACTCCTTCAAATAAACGCTATCCTCTGCTGAATTGAGCGGTTTCCAGTTATGTACTTTTGTTTTAAAGTGGTCAATTAATTCCCCTGTTACCTTTAAGTGTTCTGCCAGTTCAGCTGAATCGCTTCCACCTTTAAAAAATACTTCAAGATTCCAAACATCTGAATATGTAGTGGCTGTCATCCTATACCTCCCTTGAATATGTACTTTTTCATTATAATATATTTTTTGAATAATTCTATTATTAGCGTTTTAAACAAAAAATAGCTTGTGCCAGGAGTGCACAAGCATCATTATTCTTAACAGCAGGTTGTATAGTACCACCAGCCGCCGAAGATGAGCACCAATATCAGTAAAACGATAAAGAGTGCATACCATCCTCCTCCACCAGTTGTATAGGGTACAGGATAAACTGGATAAGGGGCTGGGCAGCAACAATAATTTTGATAACCATATGACACATGAATACCCCCTTTTCCTTTTATAATAGGTTATGTCCCGGTTTTGTGACATGTATAGGCACAAGCCGTTTTAACAAGAAAATAGAGCCGGAATAATCTCCGGCTCTCAACTTAGTTCTTTTTCTTACGCTCTTTCTCAGCTCGGTAAAATTCATGAAACATCTTCATTAATGCTCTTTTTTCAATCCTCGAAACATAGCTTCGAGAAATACCCAATTCCTTCGCAATTTCTCGCTGTGTCTTTTCCTTTTGAAGGTCAAGACCAAAACGACCTACGATTACTTCCTTCTCTCTGTCATCAAGGACATCGATATATTTTCGAATTTTTTCGAGCTCCATGTTTAACTGAATGGTATCGATCACATCTTCTGATTCGGATTTTAGTACATCAATAAGTGAAATTTCATTGCCTTCTTTATCCTGTCCAATCGGGTCATGCAAGGAGACATCTTTTTTTGTCTTCTTTAGAGCTCGCAAGTGCATAAGTATCTCATTTTCAATACAACGAGCGGCATACGTAGCCAACTTTGTTCCTTTGCCTTCTGAATAGCTCTCAATGGCTTTAATTAATCCAATGGTTCCGATTGAAATCAAATCCTCTGAATCTTCCCCAGTGTTTTCAAACTTTTTGACGATATGAGCTACAAGCCGCAAATTATGTTCAATCAACATATTACGAGCATGTGAGTCCCCTTCCGCCATTAACCGTAAATATTTCCTCTCATCTGCAGCAGAAAGGGGCTGCGGAAAAGCATTGTTTTTTACATAAGAGACAAGAAATAAAAATTCCTTAATGAGATAACCAAGTGCTGTGAAAATGCCTGCCATGCACATACACCCCCGTGCTTTTTTGGGCTTTGCCTATAACTAATTCCTATGTTAGAAACAGTCCAATTGTGTCTGTCCAAGACATTTATTTGAAAATAAAGCCTTTTATCATACATATAAAAAAAGCATTGACCTCTATAAAAGATCAATGCCGACTCATTATTCTACACTTAGTTCTGCTGATATTACACAGCTAATTGCCCCAGTTATGACCAAAGCCATTACGACCATGAACTCTTCTCCACCCCTTTAGATAGACCCTTTTATCTACTTCGAATTTATCATATTTTCACAGTATCTAACTTCAGGGATTGTGAACATTCTGTTAACAAAAATAATTAGTTCTTATCTATCATTTTTGAATTTCTTTTTCGTTTTTAAGAAAAGAAATAATAAAAAGTTGTGTACAGGCATTTTGAGCTACCTCTCCTTAAATAGGCTAACTAGGTGGAATCCTTCATACTCCATAAGCTTGCTCCACGGTCTTGTAATAAATAAATCATTGTAAAACCACCCTTCTTTTTATTGTTGTTAAGCCTTAATACATAATGCGATGAACAGAAATTTGACGATCTTTTGTTGTTTCATATATTTCTTTGATTTGTTCTTGATGAGCTGCTTCTTCGATACTCATCTCACGTTTTTTGATGGTAATCGATAAAAATAAGATATTTAAGGTCATGACTATCACCTCCCATAAAGGGTTTACTACATTAAATGATAAGCTGTTACTTGACGGTCTTTGTGCTGATCATACAGCTGTTCAATTGTTTCATTTCGAATTGCTTCTTCTAGACTTTCATTATGCTTATTAACTGTAATCGAAAAAAATAAAATATTAAGAGTCATTTAAATACACTTCCTTTTTTTAGGGTTAATTTATAGTAAATGATAAACCGACAGTTGATGTGCTTTGTTTTGCTCATAAAGTTTTTCAATCATTTCATTTCGTTCTGCTTCCTGTAGGCTTTCTTTGTGTCTTTTGAATGTAACTGAGATAAAAAATATATTTAGGGTCATCCTTATCACCTCTCTTCCTTTTATAACCAAATCTGTCAATAATATCCATCTAATGAGCACAAAAAGGCCGCAAGAAATTACTCCCTTGCAGCCAATTTTTAGGCACAAAAATACCGCAGGGCGCGATTCTCCCTGCGGCATGGATATGTATAGTTAACCAGAATTAGTTAAGCAATCCATTCCCGTTGGTCGAATGCAAATTATTTACATATGCAGTTGTAATCCAAGTAACATTGCTAGTGACTGCAGCTTTTAACTTCATCATCATTTTCTTCGACCCCCTTCGGAATTTTTTACTAACTACGGTAATTATATCCATCAACATATCCTTTGTAAACCACTTTTTTGAATTTTTTTTAAAAATAGTTAATTTGCCTGCAAAAAAAAAATAAACGTTCATAAGGGAACGTTTATCGCTGGTTACCATCTTCCATATCCATAAGTTTTATCTGACACTGTTTCGATTGAATAAAAAGTAAAATCGAAACCGCTAAAAAGGACATCGAAGCGATCATCATTATATTTACATCCATCTCACTCTTTGTGTCGGACGGAATAATTACACCTAAAAAGAAAAATACACCGACAGCAAGTAATACGACAGCAAATTGTCTAAAATCAACCATTTTTTCGTAAATCTTCTTTGTCTGTTTGTCCACTGTAGGTCACCTGCTTTTCTTAAAATCTACTAAGCTACTTTAACACAAAAAACAGCTTAAATGTGGATGTAAATTTTAGAAAAACAGAATAATAATAATCCGGCGTAAAAGCCGGATTGGATTCCTATTATTCTAATGCCTGTTTTAGATCTTCTATCAAATCCTCTACATCTTCAAGACCAACTGAAATTCTCACTAATCCTTCTGTTATCCCTAATTCTGCTCGTCGTTCTATAGGAATGGAAGCATGAGTCATTCTTGCTGGTACGGAAATAAGACTTTCAACCGCACCTAGACTTTCCGCCAAAGTAAAATAATGAATCTTACTTAGGAGTTTATCTGCATTTTCTGCACTTCCCACATCAAATGAAACCATTCCTCCAAAACCTCTTACCTGTTTTTTTGCAATGGAGTGATTTGGGTGTGTTTCCAACCCGGGGTAATATACTTTCTTGACTGCAGGATGTCCTTGTAGGAAATCAACAATAGCAGCAGTATTATTTTCGGTTTCTTCCATCCGGATACCTAACGTCTTAATACCCCGAATTAAAAGCCATGAGTCTTGTGGTCCTAGGACGCCTCCAGTTGAGTTCTGGACAAAATGAAGGTCTTCAGCAAGCTTCTTACTATTAACCACCGCTAACCCCGCTACAACGTCGCTGTGTCCTCCTAAATATTTTGTTGCACTATGAAGAACAATATCAGCACCAAGCTCAATTGGATTTTGCCAATAAGGCGTCGAGAAGGTATTATCAACGATTGTCAACAGCCCAGATTCTTTGGCAAGTTTCGCCACTTGTTCAATATCAGTAATTTTTAAAAGTGGATTTGTTGGTGTTTCCAAATGGATCGCCTTGGTATTTGGTTTTATTGCACTCATAATAGCCTCTAGATTACTGGTATCAACGAAAGTTGAATCTATTCCTAAACGGTTTAATACCTTCGTCATAACACGAAACGAGCCGCCATACACATCATCTGTTAGAATCACATGATCTCCACTATTAAAGAGCATCATGACAGCAGTCATAGCGGCCATTCCTGAACCAAAGGCAAAACCCGCTTCACCACCCTCAAGATCCTTAATCAGCTCTTCAAGGGCAAATCGAGTAGGATTACCTGTTCTTGAATACTCGTAGCCTTTGTGGCCGCCAACGCCTTCTTGCTTATAGGTGCTTACTTGATAAATGGGGAAAGAGACTGCACCTGTTGCCGGGTCGGTACTAATACCGCCATGAATTAATTTTGTTTTTCTTTTCACCTAAATCCCCCCTTCATAAATCTTCTTACTTAAATAGCGTTCACTTCCATCCGGAAAAATAACGACAATATTCGTCCCGACTTTGGCACCTTCTGCTTCCAACATGGCGGCCATAAATGCCGCTCCAGATGAACTGCCAACTAATAGACCTTCCTTTGCTGCTAATTCTTTCACAAACCCAAATGCATCCTCATCAGGAATTGTATGAATCGCATCAAAATAATCTGGATCCATATAATCAGGTAGAAATTCCATACCAATTCCCTCAGTTTTATGAGGGCCTGATTCACCGCCATTTAATATTGAGCCTTCTGGTTCTACAATAACAGTCTTTATGGCTTTATTCTGGTCTTTTAAGTAACGCGCAGTGCCCATAAAGGTTCCGCCTGTGCCAGCTCCAGCAACAAATATACTAATATTTCCATCCATTTGCTCCCAGAGCTCAGGCCCTAGTGTTTTATAATAAGTTTCAGGATTAGCTGGATTGCCAAATTGCTGCGGACAATAAGATCCAGGGATTTCTTTAAGCAGTTCCTCCGCTTTCGCGATTGCTCCCTTCATCCCCTTTTCAGTTGGCGTATGAACAATTTTTGCTCCTAGAGCTTTCATTAATTCTTGTTTTTCAATACTGAACTTTTCAGGTACACATAAAATAACCTGTACCCCTTTGTTTAGTGCGGCAAGCGCTATTCCTATCCCTGTATTCCCGGCTGTCGGTTCAATCACCGTCCCCCCCGCTTGAAGCCTTCCACTTTCAAAAGCCTCTCGTAAAAGCTCTACACCAAGACGATCCTTAACACTGCCGCCAGGATTCATGAATTCCAGCTTAGCAAAAATACGCACGCCTTTCGGCAGTAAAAACTGAGTAATTTCCACCATAGGTGTGTGTCCAATCATTTCATGTACATTTTTGTAAACTCTCACTGCCACGCCACCACTTTCTGGCTGACTATCTATCTTAAAGCTGCGACGATTTTCATGACCAACGTAGCTGAATGGGTTGCAGCTTGGTCGATGAATTGATCAAAAGAGATTTCAGATTCCTTTCCAGCGATATCAGATAATGAACGAATAATCACGAAAGGAACCCCGAAACGATGTGCAACTTGTGCAATCGCAGCCGCTTCCATTTCAACAGCCTGTAATTTATCAAACTTTGATTGTACAAACTTAACACGTTCTGGATCTTCCATGAAGGAGTCTCCTGTTACGATTAACCCTTTCACGACTTTAAATTTATCTAGTTCTTTCGCTGCATTTACAGCCACTTCAACTAATTTATCGTCAGCCAAAAAAGCTGCCGGTAGTTGCGGTACCTGCCCATATTCATAACCGAAGGCTGTTACATCCACATCATGATGACGAACCTCAGTTGATATTACTGCATCACCTACATTTAAATCGGGATTGAATCCCCCAGCAGAGCCTGTGTTGATTACACAATTAGGCTTATATTTTTCAAGTAAAATGGTTGTTGACATTGCAGCATTTACTTTTCCAATTCCGGAGCGCAGCAAAATCACTTCTACTCCGTTCATTTGTCCAAAAGTAAACTCGCATCCGGCTATGGTTTCTTGTTTTTGCCCCTCAATATTATCTCTTAATAATTTTACTTCTTCTTCCATTGCTCCGATGATGGCAATTTTCATATTCAAACCTCTCTCTATCGTTTTTCTCCTTTCATTAACCAGACAAAATGATTACAACGATTAAAACTAACAGTAAAACCACTATTTTCTAAAATACTTTTTAAAATTGGGATGGTGGTATAATATTCTGTTTCCAAATCTTTTGCCAGGTTATGAAAGCCTTGTTCTCTCGCTTTTACGATTGCATTATTATACTCTTCCACTGATTCAAACATCGTATCCGCAAACACTATTCTACCACCTTTTGAAAGCAGCTTTCCATATTTGGCAATTGCTTCATCCTTTTCCACATCAGTCAGATGATGGAATGCATATGTGGAGACAATTGTATCAACATTTATTATTTCAGGAAAATGAAGAAAATCACCGTCGAGTATTTTTGCTTTGGTTCCGAGCTTTGCTTCTGCTATTCCCCGCATTGGTACCGAAGGCTCAATTCCAGTTACCTTTAAACCCGAATCAAGCAGTTTTTTCGTCAAGTTACCCGTTCCAACACCAAACTCAACGACGTTGCCCTTTGAAAGTGCTGTCACAGCTTCTAATATTTGCTCATACCCAGCAAAAACCGCCTTATATTCGCGATTATTTCCGCCAACACTTTCATCATATGAATCCGCCCATTGTTCAAAGACATCTAAAAATTCAAGTCCCAATCCATCAATCCTCCAAACATTCTTATAAATCCTATATGTATACTATGAATTAAACACAAACTTGTTATCATAATTTCCACTTTCATTGAAATATTCATTGATTACAATGTTGGTAATTACTAAAATGTAGATATAGAAGGGATGATACGATGATGAATTTTCAAATTGATTTCATTGATGATAAAGTAGAATTTTTTGACGCAACGGATTTAAAAGTTTTAGAAAAGAAAATCGAGGCAAAAATTGAGGAAAACAAAGCGATTCTTTTAGGCGTTCATTCAGTCTCACATCAAATGTATGCTAACGAAAAGGGGCAAACGTACTTTACCGCAGTCGTTCATTTTAAACGTAAATAGAAAAGCGGAAGCGCCTTGTCCAGGGGCGACAGGCATAAGACGAGCCGGCGTGAAGGTTGCTCTTTAACCTTCATGACGGATTGGCTTATGACCCCGAGCCCCTAGGCGCTGGAGCTAGACAAAAAATAGGATGGAGTCCCATCCTATTTTTACTATTCTATTGAATTGCAGTAAGTTCTTCGACCTTTGTAGGTTTCCAGCCTTGGCCATCCACCCATTCAAGGTATACGTTGTATTTTTGCGATTTGTCTTTGGACGCAACAGTACTAAACGTACCATTGCCTGAGGTTTTATCGCGACCTAACCAATATACAGTCATATTGCTTTCTTCTAAACCAGTGGCATAAGAAATGGCCGTTAGCATTTCCTGCCAATCGACTGACGAGCTATCATACACAGGCGCATGTTCACCCGTTTGTACTGTACCTACAGGCTTCCATGTCGGGTTCTCGATGGTTCTAAGTACGTTAGAAGAACCATCTCCCTCAGTGATAACGGCCTGTGAATCATCCTCTTGTTCAGGTGAAGAGGCTTCTTCACTTTCTTCATCAGCACTTTCTTCTGAATCAGTATTCTTCTCGGATTCCTTTACTGCTGTTTTATCTTCAGTATTTTTATCCTCTTTTTCTGAGGCTTCGTTTGCTGCTGATTTTGTTTGTTCCTCATTTTGGGACGCTTTATCGTCACCTGATAAAAAAATAGTGTAGGCTACAAAGAATATGAGTGCCAGTACAATAACGATTAGACTATTCAAGATCAGGTTCGTTTTCTTCCTTTTAGCCCGATAACCGGAACGTGAGCCGGATTGGAAATCGTTACTCATTACAAAAATCCCTCCAAATAGAAAAGCGGAAGCGCCGCTAAACAATTAATATGGCTGTGAACATTCTAACATGAATTGCAAATAACTTGAAGGATTTTCCCTAAAGTTAATCTTTTTGTCCTTCTTTGTCATGTTCATGTAACATTTTAACCATATCAGCAAAGAGTAAATTGACGCCTCCCTCTGTATCAAGAACATCCAAATTTACGGCAACAAGCGCATATTTTGGGTTTTGATATGGGAAATAACCTGCAAACCATTTATTATGCAGCTGCTTATCACCCTGATATTTTCCCGTCTCCGCTGTACCCGATTTTCCAGCTACCTCATATGGAAGATCTTTAAACCACTTTCCAGTCCCGTTCGGATTCACAACAACCTCTCTTAACAACTTCTGCAGTTTCATTGCTGTATACGGCGAAATAATATCTCCGGATAACTCTTGTTTATCAAAGTTAACCATTGTGGTACCATTCTTATATTCAATTTTTGAAGCGGTGCTGACCATTTCCTTTTTACCGCCTCTTGCAATCGTGGCCATCATATTGGCCACGGCTATTGGAGTGGCACGAACCTCATGCTGACCTATTCCTGACATGGCAGCAAAGTTAGGATCTTTTTTAGCCTCTTCTGTTAAAAATACTCTTCCTTTATCCTCATCAACCAGCTGTTTAAAATTATTGGTATGATAGACTTCACCCTTCCAGCCAACAGTGCCTGTTAACGACAGTTTAGAAGCATATTCTTCCAACAAATCTTTATCTTTCTTTTGAAGTTCCCTCGCCAGTTCACCGAAAGTTCGGTTACAGCTTCTCGCAAAACTATCTGTAAAAGAGAGCATACCATAATTATATTTTGTTTCAGGCTCCCCATTAATTTTAATACTGCAATTATATAACCTGGCTGGGTCATCAAGGTTCTGATCGATGGCCGCTGCCGCAACCACTGTTTTAAAAATAGAGCCCATTATTTCTTGCTTTAACATACGATTTGTAATCCCAGAGCTGCTATAAGGGTCTTTTGGATTGATGGCTGGCCTCGAAACAGACGCTAGGACACTATTACTTTCGATATCGAGGAGTACCAAGCCGCCCTTTTTAATTCCATGCTTGTCCACTAGCTCTTCAGACATTTGTTGCAAACTTTTATCCATGGTTGTTCTAACATTTACTGGATAAAAGGGATTAGCTGGATCCACATATTTCACATTAATTCCAAATAACGGGGCTCCGTCTCCATCAACATGATAAACAAGTTTTGATTTTCCTTCAGGAAGCAAAAATTCATCAAAACTCTCTTCAAGACCAGAAACACCAATCAAGGTTTTCTCAGAGAGTTCCTTATTTGGGTAACGTTTTTTTAATTCTTTTGCATTTTCTCCTGTTAAACCAATCAGTTGCTCTGCAGGAATAACAGTACGTTCAAATTTCTTTTCAATCGCAAATACACCTGGAATCTCTAGTTTGTTGATTCTTTCCATTTGAGAGGGCGTTAACTCCAAAGGCTGAGGTTCACCATAAGCAAACGGCTTTTTGGCGTCTTCTAATGCCTTATTTAAACTTTCTTTTGATATTCCAGATATCGCTGATACAGCTTCAACATCCCAAGTCATATTTTTCAAAAAAGGAAAAAGAACTAGAACGGGTACTTTTTTATGTGTTAGTAAATCTCCATTTCGATCAAGAAAATTACCGCGGCCATTATCGATCACTAATTCTTGTGTTCGTTGTTGTACGCTTTCTTCTAATAAGTTGACATTGTGCTTTGAAAAGCTTTCTGTTTGGACTAGCTGGATCTGAATTAATCGAGCTAAAAGAACCAGCAGCCCTGCAATGCACAAGATGAGTAAACCTTTAATCCGTTTACGTATCATAAAAAAACACCTCGTCAAAAGTTTTGACGAGGTGTTTCCATTTCAAACATATTCATAAAAATTTGATTACTTGATAGAAGTAATTCTAACGCTCATTTCGCCGCCTGGTGTTTGGACAGATACTTGATCGCCGACCTTTTTACCAATTAAGCTTCTTGCAATTGGAGAATCGTTAGAAATTTTCCCTTCAAACGGATCAGCCTCCGCACTGCCAACGATTGTATACGTTTCCTCGTCACCATCAGGAAGTTCTATAAATGTTACAGATCTTCCTAAAGTAACAGAATCACTAGCCATGTCGGCTTCTTCGATAATTTTAGCGTTGCGGATCATATTTTCTAACGTTGTAATACGACCTTCCACAAATGCTTGTTCTTCCTTTGCGGAATCATATTCGGAGTTTTCAGATAAATCCCCGAAACTTCTAGCAATTTTAATTCTTTCAACAACTTCCTTACGTTTAACTGATTTTAAATGTTCAAGCTCCTGAATTAGTTTGTCTTTACCTGCCTGTGTCATTGGAAATACTTTTTCTATTGCCAAAACTTCTCACTCCTTCTAGTCTTCACAATCCCCCATAGATTGTGTTTATTAATGATATGTAGGTATCACACAAATACATAGGAGCGCGTCCTCTTAAAAGGGCGCGCAACTTGTATTCATCCAATATGGATTCATTTCAAACTAATCTTTACGCTATTGTTTCATAAAAATGACTTTTGTTCAAGAATTGTTTGAATTTTTGTCACCATTAAATCAATCGCCACATGATTTTGCCCGCCTTCAGGGATAATCACATCTGCATATCTCTTTGTCGGCTCAATAAATTGGTTGTGCATAGGACGGACAACATTTGTATATTGTTCGATAACAGAGTCCAAGGTACGTCCACGCTCTTTAATATCGCGTGATAACCTTCTAATAATTCGAATATCTGCATCAGTATCAACATATAACTTGATGTCCATCAAATTTCTCAACCGCTCATCTTCAAGAACAAGTATACCTTCTAAAATAATAACATCTTTAGGCTCAACTGCAATAACTTCTTTTGAACGAGTATGAATTGAATAATCATACACTGGTTTTTCAATTGGCTCGTATCGTAATAGTTTTTCAATATGTTTGATAAGCAAATCATTGTCAAATGCCAGTGGATGATCATAATTCGTTTTTAATCGTTCCTCAAATGGTAAATCACTTTGGTCTTTATAATAAAAATCTTGTTGAATCATCGTAATAGAGTGACCTTTAAAGCTTTCATATATAGCTTTAGTAACACTCGTTTTTCCTGAGCCGGAACCTCCGGCAACACCAATAACAACCGGTTTGCGCATCAACCTAGTTCTCCTTTCGCATCATGTTGTTAGGGTAAACCGGTTTGTCCAATTTGAATTGTACAATCTGAAGCGGATGTCTAGCAGCATCCAGTTCGTTACCTTTTTCATCCCAGATTTTATCAATCACATGTGTAAAGTTTTGAATTTCCGGACCGAAGAACTCAACTTCCTGACCCGGTTTAAAGTGGTTTCGTTGTTGAAGGGTGACCATTTGTGTTTCTTCATTGTAATCCAACACAAGACCGACAAATTCAAACTTTGTCTTGTTGCTATGATTACCAAACATTTGCTCTTTATACCCCGGAATCCCTTCAAAAAATGCTGGTGCCGTTTCACGGTTCGCACATTTATCCAGCTCTTCTAACCACTCACGTTTAATGACGAAGTTATCAGGGTCTGCACAATAAGCGTCAATTACTTTTCGATAGACACTTACAACCGTTGCAATATAGTGAATCGACTTCATACGGCCTTCAATTTTCAAGCTGTCGATTCCGAGCTCAATCATTTGAGGAATGGCTTGGATAAGATTAAGGTCTTTTGGGCTCATTGCAAATGGAGCGTCATTTTCACTGAAAAGAGGTACTTCCGTTGTGCTACCCTCCAGCTGATATAAATCATAATCCCAGCGGCACGACTGACAGCATCCGCCTCGGTTAGAATCTCTTGCAGTCATGTGATTGCTTAATGTACAACGTCCAGAATAAGCGATACACATGGCACCATGAATAAAGGTCTCAATTTCAATATCGACCCTTTCCTTCATCTCTCTGATTTCTTCTGCACTTGCCTCACGTGCTAAAACGACACGTTCAGCACCGCTTTCCTTCCAAAACTGAGCTGTTTTCCAGTTTGTAATTGATTGCTGGGTGCTAATATGAATTTCTATTTCTGGAGCAAGTCTGCGGCAAGTTTCAATAATCAATGGATCTGCCACGATAATCCCAGCAATTCCTGTTCCTTTTAGTCCAAGGATATAATCTTGTAATCCATCAATATTCTCATTATGAGCAAAGATATTTGTTGTTACGTAGATTTTCGCACCATATTTTTTAGCGAATTCGACGCCTTCTTTCATTTCCTCAAATGTAAAGTTATCAGCGTTTGAACGTAAACCATATTCCTGACCGCCAATAAACACGGCATCGGCTCCGTATTGTACAGCAATCTTTAATTTTTCAAGATTTCCTGCCGGCGCAAGGAGTTCTGGCTTTTTCACAATCACACGTTTTCCATCGATGATTTCAGAAATTTTATTTGTAACTGTATTCACGATTGAACTCCTCCTACTTCTTGTCTAGCTTCAGCGCCTAGGCGCTGAAGCTTTTCTTTTAATATACTGTTTCCTTAAAAAAGAATCCTGTATCCAATTTGCGGTTAGCTGGCTGAATTTCTTCAATAGCTTCTAACAGCTCATCTTTTTTGTCCTCGTATAAATCTGGATCTTGGAAGTACAAGTCAATAGCTTCGCGGTACGCCTTTGTTACCGCAATAACATAATCAGATGTCTTTAAGATACCGTCGATTTTAAAACAATCTACTCCAGCTTCTAACATCTCTTGAAGCTCGTCAATGATACATATATCATTTGGGCTCATAATATGGGTTCCATTCTCATCTTCAAAGATTGGATACTTGTTTTCTCTTTCTTTATCGTGAAGGAACATATTCTTTTCCATTCTACGATTTTCAATTTCCATTACTTTTCCTTGGTACTCATAATAGTTACCAAGCAGGGACCGCTTTGATTGAAACATACAGCTCATGCCATGAACCTGTACTTCGATTTCAACCTCAGCATTTTCTTTGATTTCGACAATTGCATCCATATTAATCTCTCGGGCAAGAACAGCTCTCTTCGCACCCTTTTTACCCCAATAGTTACATGAGAACCAATTTGTCCCAAGCGTTTCCGTACTCCAATGCAGTTTCATATTTGGTGCCACTTCACGGGCAGTCATTAGGACAGCGGGGTCACCAAAAATAATCGCATCTGCATTTGCTTCAGCAACAAATTTTATATAGTCATCTAATTCAGCAACCTTTTCATTATGAAAGATAGCATTAACCGCGACATATACTTTTTTACCTTGTTCATGTGCTAAGTCTATTGCTTGTTTTACCTGTTCGCGATTAAATTCACCTGCTAAACGCAATCCATATCTTTGTTCACCGACCACAAATGCATCAGCACCAGCTTCAGCTAATGGTAAAATATCATCCACTGATAATGGCGTTACTAGTAATTCCGTTTTTTTCAACTTGCTTCACCTCTTCTTTTTACTAATTGCGATTCCATCGCCAACAGGAAGAATAACAGTGTGATAATCAGGGTGATTCATCAGCCATTGGTTGAAACCATCAATTTTTTTAACGAGATTCCGAATCCGTTTTGATTCGATTTCTGCCTCTGTTACAAGACCTTTAAATAAAACATTATCCGTAATGATGACTCCATCAACACTTAGGTATTTCGAATACATTTCAAAGAATTTTTTATATTGACCTTTTGCAGCATCTACAAAAATGGTATCGTATGGTGCTTGTCCCTTTACCAGTTCCTCCACTTCAAGGGCGTCACCTTTAATCAATAAAATCTGTTCGCCCTGTTTCGAACGACTCATATATTCTTCAGCTGCCTGAATTCTTTCTAAATCTCGTTCTATCGTAACAATCGACGCATTTGGCAGTGCCTCAGCCATACGCAAAGCCGAATATCCTATTGCAGTACCTACCTCTAGAATTTTTTTTGAATCTTGAATTCTTAAAAGCTGCAGCAATGCTTCGATTCCCACGAGCTCCATAATCGGTACTTTGTTTTCTTTAGCGTAGCCTTCCATTTCGATAAACAATGGTTCACGCTCTGGAATTAGTTCCTCAATATAAGAATGCAGTTTATCATTCAACAAACTGCCATCACCTGCCTCTATCCGCTTAAAAAGCATTGTTTGCCACAATGCTGTTCTTTAGACATGAAAAAATAGCGTTCAATAGAAACGCTATTATCTGCTCATAAAACACTTGAACTATTTTACCATAAACAAGGAGGAAAGAAAACTATTCCTCCTTGTTATTCGGTTAATTATTGGTTGGTAATATGCTCCGCTTTTGCTGCGTTGTGTTCATCGAGGGTATTTGTAAAAATTACTTCCCCTTCTGCTGTAGCAAGGAAATATAAATGTTTTGTATCCGCCGGATTCACTGCTGCATCAAGAGAATCTTTTCCGGCATTTGCAATTGGTCCAGGAGGAAGCCCTTTATGTTTATACGTATTATAAGGTGAATCTACTTCTAGGTCCTCGTATAATACTCTCTCTTTGTGTTTGCCTTGTGCATAAAGAACAGTTGGATCTGTTTGTAAAGGCATCCCTTGCTCGATTCGATTATAGAATACACTTGAGATTTTTTTGCGGTCAGCCTTTTCTGTTGCTTCTTCCTCGATTAATGAGGACATAGTTAGCAACTGGTGAGCAGTGATCTTTTCATCACTAGATTCTGCCAGATATGGTGTTATCACTTTTCGAGTCTGATCCAGCATGGTTACAACCATTTCTTCTATAGTTGGATTCTGTTTGTAGAAAGGATAGGTTGCTGGGAACAGATAACCCTCTAGAGGATATTTTATATTTGGATTTAAGATATCTGTTGTTAGTAAATCCGGATATTTCGCCATCAATGTTTGGATGAATGTACGATCATTTAATTGATTAAAAACTTCATCCTCAGGTTTATTTACAGCCTTAGCCATAATTTGGGCGATTTCTCTTAATTGTTTACCTTCTGGAATCGTTAACTGGAACGCTGCCTGTTGGAGTACTTTCCCTGTTTTTAACCGATTAATAATTTCGGAAATTTCCATTGAGGGACTCAGTTCATATTCCCCAGCCATAAAACCTGCTTCATTTTTAAACTTTACATAATATTTAAAGACTTTAGCATTTTTAATAATTCCACTTTCCGCTAACTTTTCAGATATTCCCGTAACCGATGAGCCAATCGGAATTTCTACCTTTTTTTGAACTTTACTGTCCTTGTCAACTGGTTCAAGGGCAGACTTGATGTAGAGGTAACCCCCTCCGCCAATAAAGACCAATACTAAAAGGGTTACAATCGTAATGGTCAAAACGATTCTACGAACAATTCTTGCCTCGCTTTGGTGTTCGAGCATTTTCTTACGAATGACTTCTTTTTTCGAGTGTGTCTCTTCTGATGACATTTTATTGCCCCTCCCATTTGCCGGTTAAACATATATCTTTCAAACTCTTTTTTTACGTTATTTTAAAAAAGCATATCAGATATTATTTCAGCATAAATAGCGAAAAATGTCAATTTTACTCGAAAAGCGGAAGCGCCTTGTCCAGGGGCGACAGGCATAAGACGAGCCGGCGGGAAGGTTGCTCTTTAACCTTTCTGACGGATTGTCTTATGACCCCGAGCCCCTAGGCGCTGGAGCTAGACAACCACGCAATGAAAGCGCATTCACGATATGACAAAAAAAACGACCCTTCGTCAGGATCGCCTTTTTTGGAAATTATTCTTCGTCTTCTTGTTCGTCAAAGAAGGTATTTAGCATTTCTTCTACCATATCCCATTCTTCTTCGGTTTCGATAGGAATTAATTCCCCTTCACCGTCTTCATCATTAGGATTGAAGGCATATGCATGAATCTCAGGACCCTCTTCATCGTCTTCTACGCCGCCTACTTGTTGAAACAAAACATAGGACTTACCAAAATCCTCTGATTCAAATGTAAAAAGTACTTCACATAATTGTTCGTTACCTTTTTCGTCTACAATTGTAATTTGATTTTCTCCGTGTTCCATAACGTCACCTCATTAATTTTTGCTATCCAGATAGCCTTGTAGAATCATCGATGCTGCCATTTTATCAATAACCTTTTTTCGCTTTTTACGGCTGACATCCGCTTCAAGCAAGACTCTCTCTGCTGCCATTGTCGTTAAACGCTCGTCCCATAAAATGGTTGAAACTGAAAACTGGTTTTCAATTTCCTCTGCGTACCGCTTGCTGGCTTCACCTCGAGGTCCAATCGTGCCATTCATATTCTTTGGCAAACCGATGACTACTTGACTAATTCCATACTCTTTTATTAATTGACCAATTTCGTCAAAACCAAACTTATTTTTTTCTTCGTCAATTTTTAGGGTTTTGAGGCCCTGTGCAGTCCAGCCAAGTTCATCACTGATGGCAATACCGACTGTCTTAGAGCCAACATCTAATCCCATAATTCGCATTTCTTAACCCTCACGTCGTTGTTTTAAATAGGATTTAACCAATTCCTCAATAATTTCATCCCGCTCGAGTTTACGAATGATATTCCGTGCGTCACGATGACGTGGAATATAAGCAGGGTCACCGGAAAGTAAATATCCGACGATTTGATTAATTGGATTATATCCTTTTTCTTGCAGGGCTTCATGAACTTGAAAAAGAACATCATTTACGTCATGTTCAAAAGGCTCTTCAGGAAAATTAAACCTCATCGTTTTATCAAATGAGCTCATCATATGCACCTCGCATTTTTAGTAGAGGAGATAACTGCCTTGACTAGTTAGTTTGTGTCTGGCTACAGTGCCTAGGGGCTCGGGGTCATAAGCTTGTCTAGTTTCGGCTCCTTGGGACTCGAGTCATAAGTCGCCCCAGGGCAGTCGCCTCCACATTTCTGACAATCCGACAAGAAGGTTAAAGAACAACCTTCTTGCCGGCTTGTCTTATGCCTGTCGCCCCTGGGCAAGGCACTTCCGCTTTTCTAGTTACCACCATTTTACACTACTTTGTCTCATTATCAAATTGATTTTACCCATTCTTCAACGAATTGCAGGGCAGAGTCGAGTTTTTCAGGATCTTTACCTCCAGCCTGAGCCATATCTGGACGGCCTCCGCCTCCTCCACCGCATCTTGTTGCGACCTCTTTGATTAATTTTCCAGCATGGTATCCCTTGTCAATTAAATCCTTCGTCACCGCTGCGATTAAATTAACTTTCCCTTCATTTACACTTCCTAGCAGGATTATAGCCGAACCGATTTTTTGTTTCAGATCATCGGCCATATTTCGTAAGTTATTCATATCAGAAGCTTGAACTTTTGCAGCTAATACCGTGACACCGTCAATTTGCTTTGCTTTTGATACGAGGTTACCTGCCTCAATATTTCCTAATTTGGCTGCAAGTGATTCGTTTTCCCGCTGAAGTTGTTTAATTTCAGTCATTAAGATTTCTATCCGGTTAACTACCTCTTTAGGGTTAGTTTTCAGCTTATCCGCTGCATCCTTTAATAAAGCAACCTGGTCATTCATTAATTGATAAGCAGATTCGCCGGTTACTGCTTCAATTCTCCTTGTACCTGCACCAATACCGCCTTCAGAGACTATTTTAAATAGCCCAATAACAGATGTATTTGGTACGTGACAGCCGCCGCAAAGTTCTAAGCTATAATCCCCTACTTTAACCACACGAACGATATCACCATATTTTTCACCAAAAAGCGCCATTGCACCCATTGATTTTGCCTCAGCAATTGGTTTTAAGCTAATATCCACTTCGATATTCTTCCAGATTTTTTCGTTAACGATCTTTTCAATTTCCTCTAATTCCTCTGGCTTTACTTGGCCAAAATGTGAAAAGTCAAAACGAAGACGATCTGGTTCTACCAGTGAACCTGCCTGGTTTACATGCGTTCCAAGCACATCCTTTAATGCTTGATGAAGCAGGTGTGTAGCAGTATGGTTTTTGATAATTTGTACTCGATTATCTTGATGCACACTTGCAGTCACTTTTGCGTCTGTCTTAAGAATTCCTGACTCCACGACAGCTCTATGAAGATTTTGCCCGTTTGGCGCCTTTTGTACATCCTTTACGCTTACGGTAACACCTTCTGCTAGAATGATTCCGCGATCCGCAATTTGACCGCCGCTTTCTGCGTAGAAAGGCGTGACATCAAGTATTAGCTGCACTTCATCACCACTGAATGCTTCGTCAACTAATTCTCCATGTTTAACAATTGCAACAACTGTCGAGCTTGTTTCAAGCTGGTCATAACCAACAAATTGACTTTCTACAACAATATCGCCTAGTACACCGCCTTGAACCTGCATACTGCCAACATCCTGACGCGCAGAACGAGCACGCTCACGCTGTAATTCCATTTCTGTTTCAAACCCAGCGTGATCAACCTTCATGCCTTCCTCTTCTGCATATTCTTCTGTTAGTTCAACAGGGAAACCATAGGTATCATAAAGACGGAAAACATCACTTCCTGGAATTGTAGCACTGCCTTTTTCTTTCTCTTTCTTGATGACATTTCCTAGTATGGATAAGCCTTCATGTAAAGTTTCGTGGAAACGTTCCTCTTCATTTTTAATAACTTTTTGAATAAACTCAGTTTTGTCCTTTACTTCTGGGTAAAAATCATGCATGATTTCTCCTACCACAGGAACTAGTTCATACATAAATGGTCGGTTGATATTAATTTGCTTAGCATACCGAACCGCACGGCGCAGTAAACGGCGTAATACATACCCGCGTCCTTCATTAGAAGGAAGTGCACCATCACCAACAGCAAATGCCACTGTACGAATATGGTCGGCAATTACCTTAAATGCTGTATCCTTTTCTTTTTCCACACCATATTTCACACCCGAAATTTCTTCTGTAGCTCTGATAATTGGGATAAACAAATCTGTATCAAAGTTAGTTGGTACGTTTTGAACGACGGAAGCCATTCTTTCTAATCCCATACCTGTATCAATATTCTTCTTTGGCAGTGGAGTGTAGGTATTGTCCGGGTTATGATTAAACTGTGAAAAAACAAGATTCCAAACTTCTAGATAACGTTCGTTTTCACCGCCTGGATATAATTCAGGATCTGTCGGGTCATCACCATACTCTGGACCTCGATCATAGAAGATTTCAGTATTTGGTCCACTTGGTCCTTCACCAATATCCCAGAAGTTCCCTTCAAGGCGGATAATTCTTTCCTCTGGAATACCAATCTTTTTATTCCAAAGCTCAAATGCTTCATGGTCCTCAGGATGAATCGTAACAGAAAGTAATTCTGGGTCCCAGCCAATCCATTTTTTATCGGTTAAAAATTCCCATGCCCATTCAATTGCTTCCTCTTTGAAATACTCACCAATCGAAAAGTTCCCAAGCATTTCAAAAAAAGTATGATGACGTGCTGTTTTTCCAACATTTTCAATATCGTTGGTACGGATTGATTTTTGAGCATTCGTAATTCTAGGATTATCAGGAATTACGCGTCCATCGAAGTATTTTTTTAATGTGGCAACACCACTATTAATCCACAATAATGATGGATCGTCGTGAGGAACAAGCGACGCACTTGGTTCAACAGCATGCCCCTTCTCCTGAAAAAAGTCTAAATACATTTTTCGAATTTCTGAACCAGTCAAGTATTTCATATTATTTTTACCCTCCTTTTAAATTAAAAAAGAACACAAAAAAGCCCTCATCCCTGACAGGGACGAGAGCTAACTCGCGGTACCACCCTGATTATGAACACAAAAAACACGTGTTCACCTCTCAAATAACGCCTTAACGCGGCAATGACGGCAGTGGTTAGCTGCACTCCGGACTAGCTTCTGTTATCCTTCATCTAAAGCTTCTCGCAGCCAAGGAAGCTCCTCTCTTAGAGATGGACTACAACATACTAGGGTCCTTCAACATGTTAATCCAAAATATTCTATAACCGGATTATAGCTACACAAAAAACGTTTGTCAATCTAATACCTATTTTATGATGCAGGTTCCTTCAGTTTTCCGCGTGCGAAATGGTTTTTAGCGTGAAGAACGCTGACTTTAAGGACAACCAGAACGGGCACTGCCACAATCATTCCAATTATTCCCCCTATTTCCCCTCCTGAGGTTAACGCAATCATAATCATTAACGGGTGCATATGAAGACTCTTTCCAACAATATAGGGGGAGAGGATATTGCCTTCCAAAAATTGCAATACAAAAACGATTGCAATTGTAATAATCACTAACTTAACCGAGCTTGTTGCAGCAATAAATACAGCTGGAACTGCACCTATTATTGGACCAAAATAGGGAATTACATTTGTGACTCCAATAATCAATCCTAAAAGCAAGGGATACTTTAAGTGAAATATCCAAAAGAATACCGTCGAAAGACTTCCGATAATGAGACAGACGAGGAGCTGACCCCTAATATAGCTCCCGAGTGATTCATCTATATCTTTAAGAAAACGTGTTCCTTTTCTCCGCCATTGTTTAGGTGTGATATACCAAACGGCTCTTTTTATGGTGGTGAAATCCTTCAACATATAAAAAGCAATAAAAGGGATAATCATCAACGCAAATGCAAAGTTCAAAATGTTTAATAAGGAATCAACGATTACAGTTAGGAGAGAATCTAATTTCTTCTCAAAACCGATGACACCGTCATTAATCCGCTCTTGAAGTCCGTCTGGCCACTCACGTGTATGTGATTGAAGGTCCTTAATCCAGCTTCGGTATTGCTCTGCTAAGATGGGAGCACTTTCTGCCAGGTCCCGTACTTGAGAAATAAAGGCGGGAATTCCTTTATATATAGCTAGACCAATACCGCCAAAAAACAGAAAATAAATAAAGAAAATAGCTAGCCCCCGGTGTAGGCCTTTTTCATGCAGCTTTTCCACGATAGGATGGAGCAAATAAGTAATAAAACCACCTATAAAGAAAGGAAGCATAATAACAAAAACCACTCTAACGATAGGCAGCCAGAAAAAACGAATTTTTAAAAATACATAAATAGCAATGAGTAAAAGAAGCAAAAAACCGATTCGATAAAACCATTTAACACGAATTTCCACCGATACATGCCTCCTTCTACCTTATTTTTGGAGTCAGCTACCGGATTTATACATAAAGCAAAAATCCCCCTCAAGATGAGGGGGATCATATTTAGAATAAAGCACGTTTTACTTTTCTTTGCATCCGTTTCATTTGACGGCCAGAAATCATGTTGTTTCTTTGCGCAATATTATAGGCTGCCACTCCAACACCCAATGCAACAACGGAAGTCATTACTTTATTCATACGTCTCACCTCTTCAGTAGTTTGACAGTGCTTTGTACTTCGAAACTGTCTACCTTCAGTACCCAAGTGTTTCCACTTTATATGGTGTAACGACGCTCTTCTTCTTCAAACAAGTCATCTAAGGAACTGAGTGTACCATCTTCTTCAACCTGATGGGTATTAATGATGCCTTTGGTGAGAGACAATTCAATAAAACAATTCCAGCAATAATATTGGTTTATGCCGATCTTGCCGATATCTTTGCTCTGACAATTGGGACACTTTAACATGAAAAGAACACCTCACGTATGATTAACGTCTACGATGATGGCATCCTTTCCGATCGCAGGGGGCTTCTCGGATTGTATAATCTGTTTCCCTTCCGTTATATCCGAAAAGAAACCATCCGTAATTTCGTACCCTACGATTGTGCCCAATTCCTCATGAAAATATACATCCTCTAACAATCCGAGTGACTCTCCGCTATTTGAAATAAGCATTTTTCCATTTAGAGAGTGCTGATGGAAAAGGGTATATTCTGGATTTGTTTTGAGTCTTTCAAGAGATTCATTCTCTTCAATCATGACCCCATCCCAGCCAAACGATAGTACATCCTGAATGTCAAGAAAATAGGATTGTTTAAAGAAAACGCCTTTTTTAACCAAAAGGCCCTTAACTATCCCATCATTTGAGATACATAAGTCTGTAACCTCGCCAATCTTCGAACCCGTTTTCGATTCAAACACCGGCTGTCCTTTTAATAAACCAAATGTTCGCAGAGTGCCCCACCTCCTGTGAACATTTATAGTTTTAGTCATTTACCATGAAATCATAAGGTGAAACGTTTTCCATGCCAATCATTGGATTGACTTGCATTAATAGTTCCTCTGCTGATAATGTTGTTTCTTCATGATCTGGTTCTTCAGCAAGTTCTTTGACTGTTATCATTTCTTGGAGTTTTTGGGATAATGTGGTTTGTCTACTTTGTTCATCCGCTCTTTCGACACCCATCCTTAGTGCTTCCTCTTCTCCACACAAGATTAGCGATTGCTTACTTCTTGTGATGGCGGTATAAATGAGGTTTCTTCTTAACATTCGAAAATAGCTTCTTGTAATGGGGAGAATGACGATTGGGAACTCACTGCCTTGCGATTTATGTACCGAACAGCAATAGGCATGCGTAATTTGATTCAAGTCTTGGCGTGTATATTCGACTTCATTTCCTTCGAAAGAAATGTATACCATATCTTGTTTTTCAGTATTTTCCTTTGCATAGATAATCGAAATAATTTCTCCAATATCCCCGTTAAAAACATTGCTTTCCGGCTGATTTACAAGTTGCAGCACTTTATCACCAATGCGATATTTTACTTCACCAAATGAAATTTCCTTACGTGTACCGTCTGGATTAGGATTAAAAATTTCCTGCAGCAGTACGTTTAAACGGTCAATACCTGCAGGACCTCTGTACATCGGTGCCAGCACTTGAATATCCTTTGCTGAATACCCTTTACTTTTCGCATTAAGCGCAACCTTTTCAATCACCTGTGGAATCTGAGGTGTCGAACATTTGATAAATGAACGGTCAGGCTGCTTTACGGTAACATTGGGAGGCAAGAACCCTTTTTTAATGTCATGTGCGAGTTCAATAATAGATGACCCTTCAGCCTGGCGATAAATATCTGTTAGTCTTACAGTGGGGACAACCTCTGATTTCAATAAATCCTTTAGCACCTGACCAGGTCCAACCGAAGGCAGCTGATCTTCGTCACCTACAAGTATGACTTGAATATTCTCTGGCAGTGCTTTGAATAATTGATTTGCTAACCAAATATCAAGCATGGATGTCTCATCAACAATAAGAATTTTTCCTTCTAGAGGAGTTGCATCATCATGATCAAAGGCTTCTGTTCCGTTATAGCCCAGTAAGCGATGTATCGTTACAGCCGGCAGGCCTGTTGATTCACTCATCCTTTTTGCTGCTCTCCCTGTTGGGGCAGCTAGTAAAAAAGGAAATGGTTCTCCCTTTGCATGATACTCCTTAGGCTCCAATGAACAGCCATGCAATTCTGCATAGAGCTCAACTATCCCTTTAATAACCGTTGTTTTACCTGTTCCAGGTCCTCCTGTTAGAATTAACATCGGCGACATCAACGCTGTTTGTATCGCTTCCCTTTGGGTTGGGGCATATTGTACGTTTAGTCTCTCCTCAAGATTCCCTAATGCCAGCAAAAATTCCGATTCAGGAAATTGATCCTTATATTCGGTTTGTTCCAGTATTTTTTTTATACTTGTAACTAAGCCTTTTTCCGCAAAATACAAAGAAGGCAAATAGACGCGCTTTTCCTCACCAACTAGTTTTCCCTCTTCTTCTAGTTTCAATATCTCTGTGGAAATATCGGTGAATTCAATTTGATCTCGTTTATTTTCTTCTAACAGGTTTTTAACCTGTATTAGCATATCCTCAGCGTGTACATAAACATGCCCTGTCTGCATGCTCTCGTTTTCCAGTGAATAAAGACAGGCTGCTTTTATCCTATCCGGATGATTACCTTGAATTCCAAGTTGATAACCCAGTTCATCAGCACGGCCAAAACCAATTCCTTCAATATCCTCTACGAGTTTATAGGGATTCTTTTGAATAATATCCAAGGTTTCGTCCTTATAGGTTTGATACATTCTCATTGATAGCTGCGGCCCAAAACCATATTGATTTAAAGCGACCATTACCTGCTCGAGGCCCTGATGCTCCATCAACGTATCATAAAGCATTTTTGCTTTATCAGGAGGAAGCTTTGGGACAGAATCAAGTAAGGAGGGTTGATTTAAAATTTTTGAGATCGCATTTTCTCCTAATGTTTCTACAATTTTTTCGGCTGTTTTCTTCCCAATCCCTTTAAACATCTCGCTAGATAAATAAGCAGCGACACCTTGCTTGGTTTGAGGTATGTCTTTCCGAAAATGCTTCGTTTGAAATTGCATGCCAAACTTAGGATGGTCCTTAAAATCACCAAAGAAAATGTAGGTTTCATGTTCATGAATTTTAGGAAAATAGCCTGTGATCACAGCTTCCTTGTCTTCATATTCATGGTTTGTTTCTTCAACACGAATTCTTAATACCGTGTAAAGATTCTGCTCATTATGAAAAATCGTAACTAGGTGTTTTCCTTTGACGAACTTCCCTTGCTCAGCAAATAAATCAAGCGAGCTTTGCTTGTCCACGGGTGCTTCCTCCTTCCTATTTGTTGAAATGGGGTTATTTTGCTGATTCAATCAATTTTTTTGCATGGCCTGCTAACAAATGATCCGGTTGTATCTCAAGTGCTTTATCAAACATCTCCAATGCTTTATCTGCTTTTTCTTTAAAGGCATAAGAAACGCCTAAATTATACATGGCATCTGTATGCTCCTGATCCAATTCGATACACTTTTCAAATTGAATAATCGCCTCATCAATTAATTCAAGCTGTGCAAGACACAATCCATACTGAAAACGTGCTTCTGCATCTTCCTCATTGAGTTCGACACTTCTTTGTAAATAAGGCAGAGCATATTTACCTTGATCAAGCTGTACAAGGGTTAAACCTAGCATGAAATAATTATCACTTGTGTGAAGACCTTTTTTCATCGCCTGTTCAAACATATTTTTAGCTCTATCAAATTGGTCAAGGCTAAAATAAATCGTACCAGCACTATAATAAGCAGCTGCAGTGTTCTCATCTAATTCAATTGCCTTTTGATAAAATTTCAATGCCTTCTCATCATCACCGACAGCGGAAAGCACATTACCAAAATTTATGTATGCAATGGGATCATTCGGGTTTTCTTCTATAATCTCATTAAAGATCTTCGCCGCCTCTTCCCATTTACCTTCTTGCATGTATTGAACACCTAATTGGTTTTTATCCATGTTACTATCACTCCGTTCTACTTGAGAGTATATCATATTAGAGAATTTTTCGTGACTATTGGCGGTAGATACGCCTCATATCCTTGCGTTAATTTTGGTAATATTTGTCTAAATGTACAAAAGGTATTAAAAAATGTACAAAACCATTTGAAATTTGTACAAAACACCTCAAAAAATGTACAAAACTCATTAAAATTTGTTCAAAACCTTTCGAACAGTCATAAATAATATCACAAATTGAGAAAAAAGCCCCGATTCTGTACTGCACCCCAAAAGTTAGAGTGAAATCTAACTTTTGGGGTGTATTTTTATGGCCAAATATAGTGAAGAATTTAAGTTAAAGTTAGTCAAGGAATATCAAGATGGGAAATTAGGATATATTCTTTTAGCTAAAAAGTATGACATGAAAGACAGTACTCCGATTAGGAGATGGGTAAAGGTATACGAGAAATTTGGTGTGGAAGGTTTAAAGAGGAAGAAACATAGAGAAACATATTCTGTTCAATTCAAGCTAGATGTATTAAGCTTTATGAAGAGAACAGGTTCTTCAGAAACTGATACAGCCCTTGTATTTGGCATAACTAACGCTCCTATGATTGCAGCTTGGAAAAGGGCTCTTCTGGAGGGTGGTACTGAAGCCCTGGATAGACCGAAAGGACGGCCATCCATGTCTGATAAAACTAAAAAAAACAAAAAGAATAAACACATTGAAGATAAGGAATTAACGTACGAACAAAAGTTAGAAAGAGAAAACGAACTTCTTCGTTTAGAGGTAGAATATTTAAAAAAGTTGCGAGCTTTTCAGATGGATCCGAAGGGCTATCTCGAAAAGCACAAGCAGCATTATCATTCGAACTTAAAGAAACCTTCAAACTAAAAGATGTTTTACAAATAGTCGGCATTCCTGAATCCACCTACCATTATCATATAAAAATGATGAATAAGGAGAATCCAGACCAGGAGTTGGAGGAACTTATTCAATCCATTTTCGAAGAACATAACGGAAATTATGGTTATCGTCGTATTCAATTAGAATTAGAAAACCGTGGGTATGAAGTGAATCATAAGAAGGTGCAACGCATCATGAACGAGCTTGGGCTCAAGGGAGATAAATTCAAATTAAAATCACGCAAGTACAGTTCATACAAGGGTACAACTGGAACTGTTGCCAAGAACCTTATCAATCGCCGCTTTAAAACGAATGTGTGTCATCAAAAACTAACAACAGATATTACAGAATTTAAGTGTTCAGACGGTATTAAGCTATATTTAAATCCAATTATGGATATGTTCAATAGTGAAATTCTTTCTTTTGGTATAGGTATGCGTCCAACCTTAGATTTAGCTCTCACCCCCCTCGAGGAAGCACTAGAAATAGTAAAAGATTCAAAGTTTAGAACTACTGTACATTCTGATCAAGGATGGCATTATCAACATAATAAATGGGTGAAAACCCTTAAGAAAAACAAGGTGTTCCAGAGTATGTCTCGTAAAGGAAACTGTTTAGATAATTCGCCAATGGAGAACTTTTTCGGATTACTAAAACAAGAAATGTATTACGGGGAAGCACTATGCTCATATGAGGAATTAAAAAAGAGAATTGAAGAATATATCAGTTATTATAATAACAAGCGTATAAAGCAAAAATTGGCAGGTATGAGCCCGGTTCAATACCGGGTCCATACTAGCCAATTAGCTGCTTAATATAAAACTCTAACTTTTGGGGGTCACATCATTCCAGATGGAATCAGGGTTATTTTAACCAACATATGTCAAACGTTGGCCATCTTTATAAACTTCATCGATCGTACCGCCGCCAAGGCATTCATCACCATTGTAAAATACAACTGCCTGACCAGGGGTCACTGCACGAATTGGTTCATCAAAGATTACTCTAACTTTATTGTCGTCCATAAGCTGTACCATCACTTTACTGTCTTCTTGACGGTACCTGAATTTTGCCGTACATGTAAACTCAGATGGCTTTTCCCGATTAGAAACCCAGCTTACGTTATCAGCAATAATTGAGTCCGAATAGAGCAATTCATTATGAAAGCCTTGTCCGACATAAAGGACATTTCTCTTTAAATCCTTGCCAATCGCAAACCACGGCTCACCTGAACCGCCAATTCCCAATCCATGGCGCTGCCCAATGGTATGGTACATTAAGCCTTCATGCTTCCCTTTAACTTCTCCATCCATGGTTTCCATGTTTCCTGGCTGAGCAGGAAGGTATTGTCCAAGGAATTCTTTAAAGTTACGCTCACCAATAAAACAGATCCCAGTACTGTCTTTTTTCGTCGCAGTTGCTAGATTTGCTTCCTTGGCAATTTCACGCACTCTTGATTTCTCTAAATTACCAATTGGAAACATAACTTTACTCAACTGATCCTGATTCAATTGATTTAAAAAGTAAGTCTGGTCCTTATTTTCATCCCTACCGCGGAGCATTTTGTACTCGCCGTCCCGATATTCCACTTGAGCATAATGACCTGTTGCAAGGTAATCTGCACCTAAGTTCACTGCGTGCTCAAGAAAAGCTTTAAACTTAATTTCTTTATTACACATTACATCAGGGTTTGGTGTCCTGCCTGCCTTGTATTCATCAAGAAAATAAGTAAATACCTTGTCCCAATATTGCTTTTCAAAATTAACAGCGTAATAAGGAATACCAATTTGATTACAAACACGTATGACATCATTGTAATCCTCAGTTGCAGTACAAAATCCAGTATCGTCAGTATCATCCCAGTTTTTCATGAAGATTCCGATGACATCATAGCCTTGCTGTTTTAATAACAACGCCGCGACAGAGGAATCGACGCCACCAGACATACCAACAACGACACGAATATCTTTTGGTTCTCTTTTTTCCATTGTTCTCACCTCTCTTTACTTTAAAAATGTCGTGCATTTATTTTGTCAGACGAGAAACAATTCTTGCCGTTTCTTGAGCTGTTTTGATGATTTGGTCTTCTGTCGTGTTAAAACCAAAGCTGAAACGGATAGAATTGATCAACCGATCTGAATCTTTACCAAACATGGCAACCAGGACATGTGAAGGTTCAATCGAACCTGCAGTGCATGCAGAACCACTTGAAACAGCAATACCAGCTAAATCAAGGTTCACTAACATCGCTTCCACGTTTGTTCCCGGAAAGCTTAAGTTTAATACATGAGGCATTGATTTTTCAAGCAATCCGTTTATGGAAAACTCAATATTATGTGCAGCCAATTTTTCAATAAATGTTTTCTTAAATCCTTGATACTTTTCCCGTTTCACTAATCGTTCTTCAGAGGCTATTTTTACAGCTTCTTGAAACCCAACAATTGCCGCAACATTTTCCGTACCTGCTCGTCTTTTCCGTTCCTGCTCACCACCAAAAGCACGAGGGACCAATTTAACCTTGTCACGCACATAAAGAAAACCAGTCCCTTTAGGTCCGTTTATTTTATGAGCGGAAACAGCTAATAAGTCAACATTCAGTTCATTGACATTGATGTCTTCCATTCCATAAGCTTGGACGGCATCTGTATGAAACAACGCTTGATGAGATTTAAGTATCTCACCAATTTCTTTAATAGGCTGAAGTGTTCCCACTTCATTATTCCCATACATAACGGATACAAGGATGGTATCTTCCCTTAGGGCAGTACTAAGGTCATCCAGTGATATTTCACCTATTTCATCAACTGGTAAATAAGTTACCTCAAAGCCCATTTTTTCTAAACGTTGGCAGGCATGAAGCACAGCATGGTGTTCTACTTGAGTGGTGATAATGTGCTTACCATTATGCCGGTTGCTTTCAGCAGCTCCAAATAAGGCCATATTATCGGCTTCTGTACCACCGCTTGTAAAAATAATTTCATTTTCCTTAGCGCCAATACTTCTAGCCAACGTTTCTCGTGCCAAATCAATATAGTGCCTTGCTTCTCGTCCAAACGAATGTATGCTGGATGGGTTACCATAATTGTTATTCATTACTTCCATCATTTTTTCAATCACCCGAGGGTGCATAGGAGTTGTAGCAGCATGGTCAAGATAGATTCTTTCCATCGTTCCACCTTCAATCAAAATAAATTCTCTATTCTACTGTTAACATTAAATATAAAACATATAACCGTCTGTTTCTGTATCGTTGCTATGACTTGCTAGATCTTCGAGAGTAGTATGGTCGAGAACACTTTTAATTGCGTCACGAATCCGAATCCAAAGCTCGCGCTGTGCAGGCTCTTCTTCTTCGATTCCTTCCACAAGTGTAATCGGTCCTTCGAGTACGCGGATGACGTCACCAGCAGTAATTTTCGTTGGAGCATCAGCTAAGATATAACCACCGTATGCACCACGAATACTTTTAACTAAGCCAGCATTTCTTAAAGGAGCGATAAGCTGTTCTAGATAATGTTCAGATAAGTTATTGGCTTGGGCAATTGTTTTTAGTGATGTTGGCCCTTCGCCTTGGTTTTTAGCAAGTTCAATCATGATTGTTAATCCGTAACGGCCTTTTGTTGAAATCCTCATATTTTACACCTCTATTATTTTAATTTATTTTTAAATACACAGTAATTTGATAGGCATTAGCAATTATATCATATTGTACTTTAATATGCTTTTCACTGAGAAAATGGTAGAGTTAAATGGAACTTTATTTTTTAGTTGGAGAGATGAAGTATGCAGCAAAAGCCGCTGGCATTTCGAATGCGCCCTAGATCAATTGAAGAAATCGTTGGACAACAGCACCTAGTTGCAGATGATAAAATTATTGCCCGTATGGTAAAAGCTAAACAGCTGACATCCATGATTTTATATGGACCGCCTGGCATAGGTAAAACCTCGATTGCCAGTGCGATTGCAGGTAGCACAAAATATGCCTTCCGTACACTAAACGCCGTCACAAACAATAAAAAGGACATGGAAATCGTTGCAGCAGAGGCGAAAATGTCAGGAAAAGTCATTCTGCTCCTGGATGAAGTCCATCGACTTGATAAAGGAAAACAGGACTTCCTATTACCTTTTTTAGAAAATGGCATGATTACATTAATCGGTGCAACAACAAGTAACCCCTATCACGCGATTAATCCCGCTATCCGCAGCCGGTGTCAAATTTTCGAGCTTAAACCTTTAACTCCTGATGAAATTAAACTGGCATTAATCCGTGCCATCGAGGACGAAGAACGTGGATACGGAAAGCTAAAGATAGATATTTCCCAAGAAGCACTAACCCATTTTGCGAACGCCTCGAATGGAGATGTCCGCAGTTCGTTAAATGCACTAGAACTTGGCGTCCTTTCGACCGACAAAGATGAGGAGGAAGTCATCCACATCGATATTAAAACGGCGGAAGAATGCATGCAAAAGAAAAGCTATGGCTCCGATAAAGATGGTGATGGCCATTATGATGTGCTTTCTGCGTTTCAAAAATCAATTCGCGGAAGTGATGTGAATGCGGCCCTGCATTATCTTGGAAGATTAATTGAAGCAGGTGATCTTCAGAGTATTAGCAGAAGGTTACTCGTCATCGCCTACGAAGATGTAGGTCTAGCAAGTCCACAGGCAGGTGCACGTACACTAGCCGCTATAGAAACGTCGGAAAGAATTGGTTTTCCTGAAGCTAGAATTCCGTTGGCTAACGCCGTGATTGAGTTATGTTTATCACCGAAATCCAACTCAGCGGTAATAGCAATCAGTGAAGCCATTTCAGATATTCAAAAAGGAAATATTGGTGAAGTACCGGATCATTTGCGTGACGCTCATTATAAAGGAGCACAAGAGCTAGGCAGAGGAATTGGATACTTATATCCACATGATTATGAATCCGGCTGGGTCCCACAGCAATATCTGCCTAACAAACTAAAGAACAAGAAATATTATCAACCTAAGAAAACAGGAAAGTTTGAGCAGGCAATTGCAACCGTTTATGAAAAATTAATTCGTAAAAAATAACCTCTGGGAAAAACGCCAGAGGTCTTCTTTTTATGCTGCAACATCTCTCTTTTTAAAGACATAGAATGCCAGGAATTGAAAAATCACAAAGTAGAAAATCAGCATGATAATCGAGAATGACATCGTCATACCCTCAAGTAGCGGTGTTCCCTCGATGTACTGCATTAAATTGGTGTTCGCAAATAAAATGTATTTTGCCCAATCAAACTTCATTGACAATAGTGCCGTGAATTGGCCACCCGTGAACATTAAAAATAAGGATAGCCCGATTGCCAAAGAACTGTTTCGGAAGACAGATGAAATCATGAAAGCCATCGTTGTCAGCATGATCATCTCGATCGAACCTAATCCATAGTAAATGATTAAGTAAACAAAGATATGCTGTTCGGTTACTTTACCATTATTATAATTCAAATAAGGCAGTGCTTGTTCTGGGAATCCAAAAAGGATACCGCCAAGCAGAGCTGAAAAACCAAATAAGATTCCTATCATTAACAAAGCAAACAATAGTACAGTTAAATACTTGGATAGTAAAATCTTACTTCGATTAATTGGACGAATTAATAATAGTTTAATCGTGCCCCAATTAAATTCACTTGCTACGATTCCTGCAGAAATCACGATCGTAAACAATCCTGCTAATAAGATAAGCTCAGAATTGTCTTTTACAAATGACCAGACATTATACTTTTCCCGAAAAGGGATATCATGCTCAATTCTGTATTCATTGATTGCAATTTGTTTTTTATAGTACTCTTGCTCCATTTTAATAGAACTAGATTCTAATTGCTTTTTCAATGCCTCATTTTCCTGTTGTAATACCGGTTTCCATTCTTCCGTCGCATTTGGTTCCTCTTCGATCAGATTATATTTCATAAAGATTCCTGTGACCGAGATAATTACCAATAAAATACCAATCATCACATAGGTACCAGGTCTTCTAAAAATTTTCATCCACTCATTACGAATTAAATTAAACATGGTCTATCGCCCCCTTATCTGCGGTTACTTCAAGGAAGCGGTCTTCTAAAGTTTTCGATACTTCTTTAATTCCGAACACTTGGATATCCTCTTCAACGAACTTTTTTACCATTGATGGTACATCTTCTTTTGTCAGCTCCAGCGTTATGCCGTTTCGTGAAGGAGTAACAGGGATATTGGGAAAGTTTGATTTCACAAGGGTTACTGCCTTTTCACTTGGAATAACCTCAAATTCAAAACTTGCACTGCTGCTGTGTACAAACTCTTGTACCAGTTGGACGTCAATAAGCTGTCCATTTTGAATGATTCCGATCCTGTCACACATCATTTCCATTTCAGAAAGGATATGGCTTGAAACAATGACAGCCATATTTTTTTCTCTCGCCAGCAGCCGAATATAATCACGAATCTCTCTTATTCCTGCAGGATCCAGTCCGTTTGTCGGTTCATCCAAAATCAATACTTTAGGATCATGTAACAGGCATTGTGCCAATCCCAATCTCTGGCGCATCCCAAGTGAGTAAGTTTTTACTTTATCATGAATTCTGTCTGATAATCCGACAAGTTTAACTGTCTCTTCAATCTTTTCCTTTGTAACTCCTTTTACCATGCGAGCATAGTGGATGAGGTTTTGATAGCCGCTTAGAAATTTGTACATTTCCGGATTCTCAACGATGGCTCCCACATGTCTTACCGCATCTTCAAAGCTCGTTTTTATACTTTTCCCACCTATCATGATATCCCCTGATGTAATATCTATCAGACCAACAATCATTCGAATAGTGGTCGTTTTACCGGCTCCATTTGGTCCTAGAAAACCAAATACTTCACCTTTATTAACCTCAAAACTGATATTATCTATAATCGTTCTTCCTTTAATCACTTTGGTAACATCTTTTATGACTACGATTGATTCCAATTAACATCCCCCTCTCTCTATCAAGTTTACCGTAATATAGAAACATTTTCCCATTTTTATAAAAAAAATAAACCCCGACCTTTAGGTACGGGGCTTAGTCTTATTTTTCATCTGCTACACGTGTAATTTTGATATCTGCTAGCAACTGCCTTACGACATAGCTTGCCATGATTAATCCGCAAGCAGATGGGACGAAGGCATTTGAGGATGGAGGCATTTGTGCTTTACGAATTGGTGCGTTCGCATTCCCAACCTCTTTCTTCACGTCTTCACGAATGACAATCGGACTTTCATCAGAAAAGACCACCGGAATGCCCTTGTGGATTCGTTCTTTACGAAGCTTCGTACGAATTACTTTAGCAATTGGATCGGTATGCGTTTTTGAGATATCCGCAATCTTAAAGCGAGTTGGGTCCATTTTATTAGCCGCACCCATGCTGGAGATAATCGGGATATTTCGTTTTAGACATTCTTTCATGAGATGAATTTTATAAATAATCGTATCCGAAGCGTCAACGACAAAATCCAAGCCATGGCTGAAGAATTGTTCATACGTTTCCTCCGTATAAAACATTTTTAGCGCAATAACTTCACAATCCGGATTAATGTCTTTAATTCGCTCTTTCATGAGTTCAGCTTTTGGTTGTCCTACTGTGGAAAGGAGTGCGATGAGCTGACGATTCACATTTGTAATATCAACAGTATCTTTATCGACAAGTATCAGCCGGCCAACTCCAGAGCGTGCAAGTGCTTCAGCAGCAAAAGAGCCGACACCGCCAATTCCCAATACAGCGACGGTACTGTTTTTCATAATATCTAGGCCTTCTTTGCCAATGGCAAGTTCATTACGAGAAAATTGATGCAGCATGTGGATCCTCCAGATATATAAATTCGACTTACTAATATCATTTACCCTAAAAAAATATAACATACTCCGTTATAAATTCAAGCATTTCTATAGGGATTAATATCGAGCTAATGTGGGACTATTTTGCTTCATGAAAGTTTTATGAGGCCCATTTCTCTTGATTACACTTATTTTTGGACTTCATGATCGCTCTATGAGACCCATTTTTCTTAAGAACACTTATTTTTAGGCTTCATGATTGCTTTATGAGACCCATTTTTTCCTAATGACACTATTTTTGGGCTTCATGATCGCTTTATGGGACCCATCTTTTCTGTTGTCACTATTTTTGGGGCTTCATGAATGTTTTTGAATGCCCTTTTTTCTTGAACGAATAAAGGTGAGGTTGAATTCCTCGTATCACAAAATAAAAATAGCCCCCTGCTTATGCAGGAGACTATTTTTATAAGGGTCCCAATGGTGCCGTCGCGCTTAGTTCCTTCTTTTGATCCCGCCACTCTCGCAGGTGGGTGTCTTATTCCAAGTTTATGTAAGTCCCTTTAACCGTATAGGTTGAGGCTTTTACGCAGCTTGAAAACGCAGACTCCCGAAGAAATAATGTTGGTCAAAAGTTAGGTAATACAACGAACATTTCAGGACACTTATTTGATTGACTTTATAATATCATAAATTGAAAAACCATTCAAGATATTATGAAAGCGTTTTATCCATTTTTATTGGTAACATTTAGTGACAAATGAAGTTCTTTTAATTGAGCTTCGGAAACAGCACCTGGTGCGTCTGTCAATAAATCGCTGGCACTAGCCGTTTTTGGAAAAGCAATGGTATCACGCAGGTTAGAACTTCCTGCAAGCAGCATGACCAAACGGTCCAAACCAAGTGCAATTCCACCATGAGGCGGTGTACCATATTCGAAAGCGTTCAATAAGAAACCAAATTGCTCTTGCGCTTCTTCAGGTGTGAATCCAAGCACGTTAAACATTTTTTCTTGAACAGAACGTTCAAAAATTCTTAATGAACCTCCTCCGAGCTCATATCCATTTAGAACAAGGTCATAGGCCTGTGCACGTACTCTAGCAGGATCTGTATCTAAGTATGGCAGGTCTTCTCTAACCGGCATAGTGAACGGATGGTGCGCCGCATAATAACGGCCTTCTTCCTCACCATATTCCAGCAATGGCCAATCGGTAATCCATAGGAAATTAAACTTACTTTGATCGATTAGCCCTAATTCTTTACCCAGCTTTAAACGCAGTGCTCCCAAGGCATCAGCAACGACATTTTTCTTGTCGGCTACAAATAGGAGAAGGTCACCTTCGTTTGCATCTAATACCGTTCTTAAAGCATTAGCATCTGCGTCTGCAAAGAATTTAGCAATCGGACCTTTTAATCCCTCTGCGTCTACCTTCAGCCATGCAAGACCTTTTGCACCATAAACTCCCACAAATTCAGTCAGCGCATCAATATCCTTACGAGAATATTTTTCAGCAGCACCTTTTACGTTAATACCCTTTACTTGACCGCCATTCGCAACTGCAGCAGCAAAGACTTTAAAGCCTGAATCCTTAACAACTTCGGAAAGGTCTACCAGCTCAAGTCCAAAACGAGTATCAGGTTTATCCGAGCCAAAGCGGCTCATAGCCTCATCATAAGTCATTCGTGAAAACGGAGCAGGAATCTCAACCCCTTTAACTTCCATCATCAACCCAGTCATCATTTTTTCCATTAAGCCCAAGATATCTTCTTGACCAAGAAAGCTTGTTTCAATATCGATTTGTGTAAACTCAGGCTGACGGTCTGCCCGTAAATCTTCATCACGGAAACAGCGGGCAATTTGATAGTAACGCTCAATTCCGCCAAGCATTAACAGCTGTTTGAACAACTGTGGTGATTGTGGAAGTGCATAAAACTCACCAGGATGAACACGGCTAGGTACGAGATAGTCGCGGGCTCCCTCTGGAGTGCTTTTTGTTAAGATTGGTGTTTCAATATCTAAGAATCCTTTAGTATCAAGGAAATCTCTGATGTGCTTCGTTACTTGGTGACGCATTTTTAATGTTTCAAAAATCACCGGACGACGGAAGTCTAAATAACGGTATTTCAGGCGCACATCTTCAGATACGTCTGTTTTATCTGCTATCGTAAATGGCGGCGTTTTTGCTTCGTTAATGATCGTTACCATTTCAGCTTGAACTTCAATCTTCCCAGTTTTTAAATTAGGATTGATCGTTCCAGCCTCACGGCTAATGACCGTTCCTTGAATATCCAGTACATACTCACTGCGAATCTTCTCAGCAATTTCCAATGCTTCTTTTGATACATCCGGATTGAAAACAACTTGAACAATACCTGAACGATCGCGGAGATCGATAAAAATTAATCCACCTAGGTCGCGGCGTTTTGAAACCCAGCCTTTCAGTGTTACTTTTTCACCAATGGCTGATTCTGGCACATCGCCACAAAAATACGTTCTCCCATACATGAAGATCCTCTCCTTTTATCTCTTTAATTCTTGAAAATATTCTACAAACTGTGTTAAATCTATTTCCACTTGCTCACCCGTGGCCATATTTTTTAGATTAATTTTATTATTCGCAAGCTCTTCGTCACCTAGAACCGCAACATATTTTGCATTTAGGCGGTCAGCAGCTTTAAATTGTGCTTTAATTTTTCGGTTTAAATAGTCTCGCTCACAAGAAACACCAGCAAGTCGAAGTTTCTGTAGGAGTCCTACTGTATAATCCTTTGCTTCATCACCCAATGCAGCTAAATAACAATCAATGCCTTGATTGATTTCCAGCTCAATTCCTTCAGCCTTGAGCGCCGCAATAAAGCGTTCAATACTCATCGCAAAACCAATTCCCGGAGTTTCTGGGCCGCCCATTTCTTCGGCTAAACCGTTATAACGACCGCCGCCGCATAATGTAGTGATCGCTCCAAAGCCCTCGGCATCGCTCATAATTTCAAAAGCCGTGTGATTATAATAATCCAACCCGCGTACTAGATTCGGATCGACTACAAACTCAATTTCTAACTGTGTTAAATACTTCTGTAATTTTTCAAAATATGCCTTAGAATCATCATTGAGATAATCAATAATCGAAGGAGCGGATTTCATTAATTCATGACTGTGATCCTGCTTGCAATCGAGAATTCTTAACGGATTTTTTTCAAGGCGGTTTTGGCAGTCTTGACAAAACTCTCCGATTCTTGGCTGAAAATGATTGACTAAGGCATTGCGGTGAGAGGTTCTGCTCTCCTTATCTCCAAGACTATTGATCACAAGCTTTAACTTTTTCAAGCCCATTTCCTTGTATAGGTTCATTGCAAGAGAAATAACTTCTGCATCAATTGCTGGGTCGTTACTTCCCAATGCTTCGATGCCAAATTGAACAAATTGACGGAAACGTCCTGCTTGGGGACGTTCGTAGCGGAACATCGGTCCCATATAATAAAGCTTAACCGGTTGATTTGGATAACCAAACATCTTTTTCTCAACAAACGACCTTACAACAGCAGCAGTACCTTCTGGTCTTAGTGTGAGGCTGCGGCCGCCACGATCATCGAATGTGTACATTTCCTTCTGGACAATATCAGTGGTATCACCAACACCACGAGCAAATAAATCTGTTTGTTCGAAGATTGGAGTGCGGATTTCTTGATATTGATATTTTTCACAAAGCTCTCTCGCTTTTGCTTCAATCAGCTGCCATTTTTCTACCTCTCCAGGCAGAATGTCCTGCGTGCCTCTTGGAATGCTAATCGACATAGCAGAATTCCTCCTTACCGTAACTGTTTTATGTAAAAAATTTCTATAAAAAACAAAAAAACTCCCGTCCCTTGTATAAATACAAGGGACGAGAGTTATATTCCCGCGGTGCCACCCTAGTTGAAGGCATAAACTATCATGCACTTCCTCTTTTACAGTTAACGCCTGCTCACGTTCTTCTCCTACTAAAGGCGGAATACCTTTTTCAGAGAGAAGCCTTCGGAGTGTTCATTCATTAAGAATCATGTAGAAATGCTTTCAGCCAGGGCATTTCCTCTCTTTTCATGTTTTAGCTTAACTACTATGCTCCATCATTGGTTATTTCCATGTGTTTTTATTTATATAATATTACGGAGCATTGAATCCAATGTCAAGAAGGATTTAGGATCTTTCCAAATGTTTTTTCAACTTTCTAACATCGCCGATCGTAAGTCCAAATTCGGAGGCAAGCTCAAACGTAGTATTATGCTGCTCACTTTGAATAAAATCATGAAAATCCACACCAAACAGCCTGCTGTCCATTGATTGGATGCTATTTGCTTTATCGCTCGATCTCATCACCTATCACCTCGTATCCTCACTATAGTTCTTATTATTTCCAACCATCCTAAAAACTTACATGTCATAGAAAATTTCAAAATAGTAGATATTTAACAATTAAGGAATGATTTCCATGCCCTTTTACGATAAAATGAAAGATATTGTGAAGGGAGAGAGAGAATGTTAAAGAGATTTATACGTTCGTTAGTATGTTTCACAGTCTTCTTCGGAGTTTTCCTTCCGTTTGATATAAGTTTGGCAGCAAACGGGACGGTCACTATAGTAGAGAATACGGTTAATGTCCGCAATGGCCCAGGCTTAAGCTACCAGCTTGTGAAGCAAGCAAAAAAGGGAGAAAAATTCACTATTATAAGAGAGCAAGGCGATTGGATTGAAATTCAGCTTTCCGCTGCGAAAACAGGCTGGGTAGCCAATTGGGTGGTATCCGAAACTTCAAACGGGACAACGACAACTGGGTCTAGCAACTCAAATAAATCGACTGCTGAAGCAAACAGCAATCAATTACGTGTGCGTTCCGGACCGGGAACTAGTTTCCGTATCATCGGATATTTAAATAAAGGACAAGCTGTCAGCGTTATAGATGATAATGAAAACTGGGTAAAAATCTCTGCAAGCTTCGGGGAAGGCTGGGTTGCACGAGAATATCTTGATTTCAACGATAGATCTACTAATACTTCCAAAGAAGAAAATAATAATAAATCGATTGGTGCAGGTAACGTAACAGATACGTTGAATGTCCGAAATGAGCCTTCTTCCACAGGTAGGGTGATCGGGAAACTAGCAAAAGGGACTTCTATAACGATTTATTCAAAAAAGAATAATTGGATAGAAATAAAGTACGAAAACCAAAGGGCATGGATTAGTGCGGATTACGTTCAATTCGGAAACGACAATAAGCAAACCAATCCTACTAATGAAACAATGGGGACAGTAACTGCTAGCAATCTTAGTGTCCGCAGCGATTCTTCCTTAAACTCGGACATTATTGGTTCCATTACACAGGGAGAGAAATTTACCATTCTGGAAGAAAAAAATAATTGGTTTAAAATTGAATTTAAACCTGGAAAAACCGGCTGGGCAGCAGGCTGGTATTTCAACAAGGATAAAGCAAACACTACCCAACTTGCTAAAGACAGCAAAGTTACCATACTACATAATGGAACAAATATTAGGAAAGACCCTACTGACCAATCAAATGTGCTTCAACGTGCCAATGAAGGAGAGTCCTTTACAATAAGCAGCGTTGAAAATGATTGGTACGAAATTACATTACCGAACGGAACAAATGGATATATTGCAGGCTGGCTCGTAACAACCAATGGAACTGGACCTGGAATTGATAAACAAGGGACAGAGGCTTATTTAAGTTCCAAGACCATTGTGATTGACCCTGGACATGGTGGAATTGATACCGGGGCTACTGGCGCAGGAGGAACACTTGAAAAACAATTAACGCTGCGTACTGCGAAGCTACTATCGGATAAGTTAAAAGCTGCTGGAGCCAATGTTTTTCTTACAAGAAGCAACGATTCATACCTTCCACTGCCATCGAGAGTAAGAATGGCAAGTGTTCATCAATCAGATGCGTTTATTAGCCTGCATTATGATAGTAATCTAGATCGAAGCGTCCGGGGGACAACAGGCTATTACTATCATGATTTTCAAAAGAGACTCGCCGAATATGTTTATAATTCAACCAATGCAGAGACCAGGTTAAAAGGCCGCGGTGTCCGTTCTGGTGACTACCATGTCATTCGCGAGAATACAAGGGAAGCGGTACTCATGGAATTGGGCTACTTAAGTAATTCAGCAGAGGAAATGACCCTAACTTCAGGGCAATTCCAAGAAAATGCAGCAACGGGTCTATATAATGGACTTGCCCGATACTTTAAGGAACAATAATAAAAGATTCAGCATCTAGGGAAAAATGCAGTACAATTTTTTTTAGGTGCTGAAGCTAGTAAAAAATGCTTGGCAGCTATAAAAGTGCCAAGCATTTTTTAACTTTTGCTCTCTACAATTAGTGTAACAGGACCATCATTAATTAATTCGACGTCCATCATCGCCCCAAAGATACCTGTTTCTACCTTGATACCTTTTTCGCGTAATAATCCATTGAATCCTTCATATAGCTGGATTGCCTGTTCTGGTCTAGCAGCTTCCATAAAATTAGGTCTTCTTCCTTTACGGCAATCACCATACAAGGTAAATTGAGAGACAGAAAGAATTTCACCGCCAACATCTAATAAGGATAAATTCATCTTCCCAGCTTCATCTTCAAATATCCGTAGATTTGCTATTTTATCTGCTAAAAAAGCTGCGTCTTCTTCTGTATCCTGATGTGTTACCCCTACAAGAAGGACCAGACCTTTTGAAATTTGTCCCGTTACTTCTTCGTTAACGGTCACCTTTGCCTTTTTACTGCGCTGTACAACAACTCGCATTTTTAGTAAACTCCCTAATTCATAATCCGGCGAACCGAATAAATATCTGGTATCTGTTTAATCCGATCAACCACTTTGTGTAAATGGCTCACATTGTGAATAGCAATAGACATAATGATTGTCGCCATTTTATTACGATCAGATCGACCAGAAACAGCCGAAATATTGGTTTTTGTTTCATTTACTGCCTGCAGAACCTCATTTAGTAAACCACGGCGGTCGTAACCACTAATCTCAATGTCTACATTATATTCTTTCCGGTCATTTAAAGAGGATTCCCACTCAACAGGAATTAACCTAGTCTGTGCATCATTAGAGTCGATATTTGTACAATCAGCACGATGAACAGACACACCGCGTCCTTTGGTAATAAAACCAACAATTTCGTCACCTGGGACAGGATTACAGCATCGAGATAAGCGGATTAATAAATTATCGATACCGGCAACACGAACACCAGACTCTCGTTTTTTCGTAGAAGGGAATGCCTTCATATCAGAAATAGCATTTGTGATCGTAGCCGATTGCTCTTGATCCCGTTTTTTACGCCATTTCTCGGTTAACCGATTGGCTACCTGCAGTGCCGTTACCCCATTATAGCCTACCGCTGCATACATATCGTCTTCATTGGCAAAATTAAACTTTTCAGCTACCTTTTTCAAATTATCAGCCGTTAAGATCTCTTTTAAATCAAATTCCATTGCACGGATTTCTTTTTCTACGAGCTCTCTGCCTTTATCTACATTTTCATCACGGCGCTGTTTCTTAAAAAAGGCACGTATTTTGTTCTTAGCCTGTGAGGTTTGGGCTAGCTTCAACCAGTCTTGACTTGGACCATAAGAATGCTTTGATGTAAGAATTTCAATGATGTCACCAGTCTTGAGTCGATAATCCAGCGTAACCATTTTACCGTTTACTTTCGCCCCAATTGTTTTATTCCCGATTTCAGAATGAATTCGGTAAGCAAAATCAATTGGAACAGAACCGGACGGCAATTCAATAACATCGCCTTTTGGTGTAAACACAAAAACCATATCAGAGAATAAATCGATTTTTAGTGATTCCATAAACTCCTCTGCATTCGCAGTATCATTTTGGAATTCCAGGATTTCTCTAAACCATGTTAATTTTTGTTCGTAAGAAGTTGTATCAGCGAGTGCTTTCCCTTCTTTATACGCCCAATGGGCCGCAATACCAAATTCTGCAATCCGGTGCATTTCTGATGTCCGAATTTGAACCTCCAGTGGGTCACCCTTAGGACCTATGACCGTTGTATGAAGAGATTGATACATATTCGGCTTAGGCATGGCAATATAGTCCTTAAAACGCCCTGGCATAGGCTTCCAGCACGTATGAATAATTCCTAATACAGCGTAGCAATCCTTAATACTATTTACTACTATTCGAACGGCAAGTAAATCATAGATTTCACTAAACTGTTTATTTTGCTGCACCATTTTTCGGTAAATGCTATAGATATGTTTAGGTCTTCCATTAAGCTCCGCATTAATGGACACTTCTTTCATTCTGTCACGAACCTCGTCCATTACATCGACTAAGTATTGCTCCCGTTCTGCACGCTTTTTCTTCATCAAGTTAACAATCCGATAATATTGCTGTGGATTTAAGTATCTTAATGCAGTATCTTCCAGCTCCCACTTAATCTTAGAAATACCAAGACGATGGGCCAAAGGTGCAAAGATTTCAAGTGTTTCATTTGAAATCCGGCGCTGCTTCTCAACGGGAAGGTGCTTAAGCGTCCTCATATTATGCAAACGATCGGCAAGCTTAATCAAAATAACGCGGATATCCTGAGCCATAGCCACGAACATTTTTCTGTGGTTCTCTGCCTGCTGTTCCTCGTGTGATTTATATTTAATTTTTCCTAATTTCGTAACCCCGTCGACAAGCATGGCCACTTCGTCATTAAATTCCGTCTCGATGTCCTTTAAGGTAACATCCGTGTCTTCAACGACATCATGGAGAAAACCAGCGGCAACCGTTGCAGGATCCATCTCCAAATCCGCCAGAATTCCAGCAACTTGAATCGGATGAATAATGTAAGGCTCTCCTGATTTTCTATATTGTTCACGATGAGAATGTTTTGCGAATTCGTAGGCTCTTTTTACAAATTCACAATGCTCTTCGTTTAAATAGGCCCTCGTCTTGTCGATGACTTGTTCGGCGGTTAACACTTGATCGTTCGCCATAAAAGATCACCTTATTTTTCGTCTCATTTTTTTTATTATTAAATGTATCTATTTCTAAACTAGTTACTAATGAATGTTACTATTATCGAAAAAAAAAGCTCAGATGTAAAGGGATAGATATTATTTTACTGTATTTTGCGAAAAAAGTGTCGAAATACAGTTTAATTAGTTCGCAGTATAAAATTAGTCTGTTGATTTCCGCTCCAGGCACTTCGCTTTCCGCAGGCGTTGCGGTGAGCCTCCTCGGCGCTAGCGCCTGCGGGGTCTCACCTGCTCCGTACTCCTGCAGGAGTCTTCGTGCCTTCCGCTCCAATCAACAGTGTCTCCATTACAAGATTACTTTTTTAGCCAAGTTTTAAAATAATAGCTCTTTTATTATAACAAGAGAGCACTCAATTACGAGTGCCCTCAATACTATTAATAATTCATCAATGTCATGATGTCGTAGCCTTCAAGTTTCTTACGTCCTTCAAGGTACGTTAATTCAACTAGAAAAGCAATTCCAGCAACCACTCCGCCAAGCTGTTCAACTAATTGAATCGTTGCATCAATTGTTCCGCCAGTGGCTAATAAGTCATCTGTTATCAGAACTCGTTGTCCTGGTTGTATGGCATCCTTATGAATTGTAAGGACATCACTTCCATATTCTAATCCATAGCTTACTTTAACCGTCTCACGCGGTAGTTTACCTTCCTTACGAACAGGAGCAAAGCCAATTCCAAGAGAATAGGCTACTGGGCAGCCAATAATAAATCCTCTTGCCTCAGGACCAACAATTAAATCAATTTGTTTATCTTTCGCATAAGAAACAATTTGATCTGTTGCATACTTATACGCTTCTCCGTTGTTCATTAATGGAGTGATATCCTTAAATGTAATTCCTGGTTTTGGGTAATCTGGTACGATTGCGATAAATTGCTTTAAATCCATTAGGTAATTGCCTCCTCAATTGTAACTGATTCCTCTATAACCTGGTCAAACCAGCTCTTTAATTGCTGAAAGGATGAAAATAATAAATCTCTTTCAAGTTCATATTGAGCCTGTTTCGTTTGGTAGGTGATCGAATCAGTAAGGTCACGCTTTTGTGATTGTTTATTCAAAGTAATAAATCCATTGTTTATTGTAACAAAATCTAATTCAGAAAACACTTTTGACATGAAAGTTATCGTTTCCGTTGACCAGCCACGGTGCTTCGCGATATCATCCCCATAACGACCGATATCAATTGGACCTTTTTTTAATAAAAATCCATAGAACCATTTAAAGTGGTCTCTCGTAGGAATGGTACTAAAAAAATCACTGTTTTCTTTATTAAAATACGCATAGATTCGAGCAGGACGTTTCCCTTTAAATAGATGATGAAGTAGTTCCTTTGATGGCGGCAGGTCAACGAGTACCACATTAGCCTGATGAGAGTCGAAGCCTTTAGCCTCAGCTTCATCTTTAATAAAGATTACCTCACTCGTCAAAGCAGGGTCCATTTTTTCAAGCTGTTCTTTGTTAAAGATAATATAGTTTCGCTTTTCATTGGGAATCGTTTTAATCATTGAGTTTATCCGCTTTACCCCACGATGATCAAATAATTGCCATGTTTCAACCGAAACATCCTGGATAAAAATTTGTGGTTTACGGATATTATTCCACTCATTGACTGCTAATTCACCAATTATCGAAATTTTTGAAGCTGGTGAAATATGGTCAACTAACGGTCCTAATCCAAAGCCGATTCCATCTAAATTCGTACCGTTATCATGCACCATTACTTTCAAGTGATTTTGTTCTGAACCAATTTTTCTCATTGTCGATATTTGAACATTACTGATTAACACCTTTGGCTTTGGGTTGTCCATTCCAAATGGAGCAAGAAGATTTAGTTCACCCAGTGCAGATAAATTGATTTCATCCACCTTAATTTGATGGTCAAGAGTTGTAATGGGGATAAAATCATCTTTGGTTAACTGCTCATTCGCCAGATTATTTAACCTTTGACGGAGATCAGAAACATCTTCTAGCTTTAATGTCATCCCAGCTGCCATTGGATGGCCGCCAAAATGCGGCAAAATGTCCCGGCATTCCGATAGATTTTTAAACAAATCAAAACCTGCAATACTTCGAGCAGACCCCTTTGCCAAGCCCTTTTCCTTGTCAAAACTTAAAACGATTGTCGGCCGGTAAAACTTCTCCACTAATCTAGACGCAACGATGCCAATTACACCAGCATTCCAGCCTTCTTTACCAATAACAAGTACTGAATTTGAATCAATAGGATAATTTCTCTCAACCTCTTCAATCGCTTCTGTCGTAATAGAATTGACAATAGATTGTCTCGTCTTATTTAATTCATCCATTTCTTGTGCTAAAGCTTCCGCTTCGAATGGATCATCCGTAAGCAAAAGTTCCACAGCCATATCGGCATTTTCCAGTCTGCCGACAGCATTAATTCTTGGCGCCAGTGAAAAGCCGATCGTTTCCTCGTTAATGTTTTGCTGGTCTGCACCTGCAACTTTTAATATCGCTTTTAGACCTTTATTCTTGGTAACTTTAAGTTTTTCCAAACCTTTTTTGGCAATGAGGCGATTTTCATCTTTTAACGAAACTAAATCCGCAATGGTGCCAATAACAGCAATTTCTAGCAATTGCTCTGGAACTTCACCATAGAGCGCATGGGCTACTTTAAAGGCCACACCTACTCCAGCGAGCTCACGAAAAGGGTAAACACTATCCGGAAGTTTTGGATGAATAATAGCCAATGCCTCAGGTAAAACGGGACCAGGTTCATGGTGGTCTGTAATAATTAAATCAAGACCGAGTTCTTTCGCAATTGCTGCTTCGTGTATTGCCGAGATGCCTGTATCTACAGTAATAATTAACTTGATTCCATTTTCAGATGCACGACGAAAGGCTGTTTCATTCGGTCCGTAACCTTCCGTAAAACGATTCGGAATATAGAATTGGACATTTGCCCCCAAATCTCTAAGGGTGAGCATTAATACGGTTGTACTGCTCACACCATCTGCATCATAATCACCAAATATTAATATAGGTTCTTGGCGTTCAATAGCTTCCCGAATTCTGTTTACAGCAATATCCATTCCTTTTAACAAAAAGGGATCATGAAATTGCTCTTTTCCAAATAAAAAATACCGTGCAGAATCAACGGTATTTAATCCGCGGTTGATAAGCAGCGACGCAACAAGTGGTGTAATTTTCAATTCGTTTACGAGAGTTTCTACTAGTTGTTGATCAGATTTACGAACAACCCATCTAGTTTTCGACTTTAACATGCGTTCACCCCTCAGACTAATCTATTATACAGGAGTAAACATGTCCTTTCAACGTAAATCTGGAATAGAAAAAACCGCAGAGTGACTGCGGTTTTAACATTTGTTTATACTTGAGGCTCATCTGAGTACTTTTTCTTTTCTTTTACTGTCTTAATCGTACCCTTCTTTTTCAATTCCCTTGCTTTAAGAACTACCCAAAGATTAGTAGCAATAAAGATAGAAGAGTATACGCCAGTTATTAATCCAACTAACAAAGCGATGTTGAAATTAAGGATTGATTCACTGCCAAAAAGAATCATCGCAACCACTGTTATTAATACAGTGAAAACTGTATTAACAGAACGAGTTAATGTTTGACGGACACTTACATTCACAACATCGGCAATATCTTCAAACGTTTTAAGTCGTTTCTTCTTTTGTAGGTTTTCACGCATTCTGTCGAAGGTAACAATTGTATCATTAATAGAGTAACCGATTATCGTTAGAACAGCAGCGATAAAGGTTAAATCTACTTCTAAGCGCGTAATACTGAAAAAAGCAACCATGAAGAAAGCATCGTGAAGCAATGAAGCAATCGCCGCAACTGCCATTGCAAATTCAAAACGCAGCGTTACATAAATAATAATACCGATGGAAGCAATAATGAGGGCGATTACCCCATCTTTCGCTAGCTCTTTACCAACCGTTGGAGAAACAGTACTTACACTTGGGTCAGAGCCGAATTCATCGTGAAATGCAGATTTTAGCTCTGCTATTTCATCCTTTGATAAAACCCCTTTCATTCGCGCAGAAGCCATTTCGTTGTTCTCGCCTGAAAGAGTAATGTCATCAATTTCAATATCCTGTTTTTCAAAAGCCGCTTCAACCTGTTCCGTTGTTAATGATTTGTCAGATAATACTTCAATTCGAGTACCGCTTGAGAAATCAATAGACAAATTTAAGCGGAATACAAGGATTAGAACTAAACCAAGCGCAATAAGTGCTCCAGAGATGATAAAGAATAATTTTCTAACCTTTACAAAATCAAATCGATCCCATCTAGTTGGCAAATCCAGAGTATCGTAATTTTCAGCGATATCCTTAATAGCAGATTTTTTTACACCGAACCAGCTGGCCTTTTTGTTTAAGAAGCCGCTATTCACCCATAAACCTAAGAATAGGCGGGAACCAAACACCGCTGTAATAAAGCTTAACAATATACTCACCAACAACATAGTGGCAAAGCCTTTTATCGAGCTTGTCCCGAAGTAGAAAAGAACTGCCGCTGTTAAAATTGTCGTTAAGTTTGAGTCAAGAATAGAGGTAAAGGAACCTTTACTTCCTGCTTGGAAGGCAGATTTAATAGATTTACCGACCTTGATCTCTTCTCTAATTCGTTCGTACGTAATAATGTTAGCGTCAACCGCCATACCGACCCCTAAAATAAGGGCGGCAATTCCCGGGAGAGTTAGGACCCCATTCATCCAATCAAAAACGAGTAAGACAAGATAAATATAAATGGATAAAGTAACGGTGGCGATAAAGCCCGGAAAACGATAATAGACTAGCATGAATAAATATATGATTGCTATCCCGATAATACCTGCTAGGATCGTTTCATTTAATGCCTGTTCACCAAATTTAGCGCCCACAGAAGTTGAATAAACTTCAGTAAGCTTAACAGGAAGGGCTCCAGCATTTAAAAGAGAAGCAAGTTCTTGTGCTTCTTCTGCTGTGAAGCTACCTACAATGGAAACTGTATTTTGGTTAAAAATTTCTCTCACAGTAGGTGCAGATAGAAATTTAGGATCTTCTTTTGTAATTTCCGTTTTGAATGAATCTTTTCCTTCTTCAAAATCAAGCCAAATAACTAAATAATTATTCGGTGCCATTTTTACAATTTCTTCTGTAACATTTTTGAACTTTTCAGCACTTTTTAATTTCAAGGAAACACTAGGTGCTCCATTTTCATCAAAGGTCTGACTCGCACCATTTTCCGCTAAATCAGTACCGTCCATCATAACGCGGTCGTTCGCATCACGGAAAGTAAGGTTTGCTTGGGTAGATAATATTTCTCGTGCTTCATTTTGATCCGTTACTCCTGCAAGCTGAACCCGAATCCGATTTTCACCCTCAATTTGAATAGTTGGTTCACTTACCCCTAGAACATTTATCCGTCTATCAAGGGCCTCGGCTGTACTAGCTAATGTTTCTTTGTCAATTTTTTGACCCTTTTTCGCTGGAGAAACCTCATACAAAACCTCGAAACCGCCTTGAAGGTCCAAACCTAGTTTAATGTTCTTTAAAATACCTGAAGTGGTAATTCCCATTGTGCTTCCTAATAGTATTACTACTAGCAGAAAGGCGATAATTCTACTGCGCTTAACCATTATGTATTGTGTCCTCCTTAGGGCTTAGCCAAAGCACTGAATCATAAAGCCTGTATATAAAAAAAATCATGCTTTTATTATGAAATAGTTTAGAAATACTGTCAATTTTATCTAAAGAAACAATAGACCAATTTATTTTAGTAATTCCTTCCATTCATTTTCATCATCTAAATTAAAATCATTATTTTTATAAATCTCAATCGTAGTAAAGCTTATGTAATCACTGACCTTTACAGATAGGATATCATCAATAATCTCGTAGATTCTTATATCCTCTTTGACCTTCTTCCATTTCTTTTTTGTTAAAAATCCCCAAAGTCCACTGTCCGATACATCGTGATAACCAAGTAAGCGAAATTCCTCCAATTTGCTGATTAAAGCTGGTTTTACTTCGTAAAAAAAATGATTGTACGCATGACTCTTTTCCACCTGAATAGCCTCCCTAAATACCTCTTAATTATCCTTAAAATCAAAACACCTTGTCATGCTTTGTCCACCCTTATGCATATAGATTAATTGTATATGAATTCTTCTTTTTTGAGAAGGTGGGAAGTAGTATGTCGAAGTTTTTAAAAGGGACCTTTATCCTATTAATAGCGGGATTAATTACGAGGGTACTCGGATTTATTAACAGAATTGTCATAGCTAGAAGTATTGGTGAAGAAGGTGTCGGCCTCTATATGATGGCGTATCCCACCTTTATCCTTGTTGTGACTTTAACTCAAATGGGACTGCCTGTCGCCATATCAAAAAATATTGCAGAGGCTGAAGCAAAAGGTAACCATCAGGAAGTTAAAAAAATTCTGGTCGTTTCTCTGGCAATAACGATTTCGTTATCATTGATTTTTACCCCAGCTTTAATTTTGTTAGCGCCTATTTTATCTACCACTCTCTTTACCGATCCAAGGACGTATTATCCTTTAGTGGCAATAGCACCTGTGGTACCCATAATAGCCGTTTCTTCCGTTTTGAGAGGTTATTTTCAGGGCAGACAAAACATGCGCCCTTCTGCTGTTTCGCAAATTTTAGAACAGCTGGTGAGGATTACTTTAATTGCCGTTATGACCAGAGCTTTCCTGCCTTATGGTATTGAATATGCTGCAGCTGCTGCCATGGTAGCGGCCATCATAGGTGAAATTGTTTCCTTACTTTATTTAATGACTACCTTTAAATTAAAGAAACGCTTTAGAGTTAGGAAGAATTTTTTCAAATCTGTTCATGCTGGGAAAAAGACATTTAAAGAGTTAATGGAAATCGCCTTACCAACAATGGGCAGCAGAATGATAGGGTCGGTATCTTGGTTTTTCGAACCTATTATAGTTGCTCATAGTTTAGCACTTGCTGGTGTTGCCGCCGTAGCAGCCACGAAGCAATACGGTTCATTAACAGGATTTGCGATGCCTTTATTAATGCTCCCTTCGTTTATCACTTATTCTTTAGCAACATCTCTTGTACCTGCCATTAGTGAAGCCAATTCAAAAAAGAACCATAAATTGATAGAACATCGGCTGCAGCAGGCATTAAGATTTGCCTTTTTAACAGGAGGCTTATCCGTTATTGTTCTATATGTTCTAGCAGATCCACTAATGGAGCTCATGTATGGTTCCACAAAAGGCGCCTACTTTATTCGTCTGATGGCACCGTTTTTCTTATTTTATTATTATCAAGGTCCGCTCCAAGCTGTTTTGCAGGCATTGAATTTGGCTAGAGCAGCCATGATAAACAGTTTAATTGGGGCCGTTGTAAAAACAACAGTCATCTTCTTACTTGCTTCACAGCCTTCTTTTGGTATTACAGGTGTGGCCTTAGGAATCATCGTTGGTTTTGTATTAGTAACCATACTCCATTTTGCTACCGTATTGAAGAAAATATCGTTTAGTTTTTATATACGGGATTACGTCAAAGGAGCCATCATCATGACAATCTCTGCTTACCTAGGTTATTGGCTGTTTGAGCATATTCTCCTAGGTGAACATTTAGTGGTTAGAGTTTTGTCCGCTGCCAGCGGTATGTCACTTGCTTATATTATTCTTCTAATAATCGTCGGTTTAATTAAAAAAGACGATCTTAAAAGGATACCGATTATTCGTAATCTAATCCCGATTTAACAGCAATAAGAAAACACGCATGTTTTGCCCTGCGTGTCTTCTTATTGTTCATCCATTATGTCGACAAAAAACTTACCATTCTCATAACTGCAAAATGAAATCTTCCTTACATCACGGTATCCTAATTTTTTTAATTCCTGACGAAGCCAAAAATTGGTTTTATTTATACGTTTAAGATTTTCTTCCTCAATCGCTCCATCAATAATTAATGGAATCGTAATATCCCCTTCCTTCGGTTCACCATTAGGATTACTCATTTTTTCAATGACAGAAAGGCTTCCCGAAGATTCCAAAATAGCAAACTCAACATCAGCAATACTGCGGATATCCTTTTCCCTTAATTGTGTAAGTAAATCATCAAAATTGTATCTTTGCTTCCTCATTGCAGATTCATCAATTTTTCCCCTGTTGATGATAATGGTTGGTTTTCCGTCGACAAGATCGCGGAACCTTTTACTTTTTAATGATACAACAGCTAAAAAATATTGAATGATCATTAAAAATATCATTGGAAGTGCTGTATGGATCCAAGGTTTAGTGATTTCGATGATGGAAGCAACCGCCAATTCCCCAATCATGATAAAAACTACCAGGTCAAGAATACTTAATTCACCAATTTCTCTTTTACCCATTACTCGAAATATTAAGAGGATTAATGCATAAAAAAGTATTGTACGCACCGCAATAGTTAAATATACTTCCACTTCATTCCGCCCCTTTTTCTTCCCTATTTATTATTTGCAAACAAGGCAAAATCATTACGGAATTGTATTCCAATTTAGAATAAAACTGTAAAAATTTTAATTCTACTTTTGGTGTGCAGGGAATATGCTTGTACTAGGTAAGAAACTGTTTATCTTAGGGTGAAACTGAAGGGGGCGAGTAAAATCGAATCAAAAAGCTTTGGTACAGCTATTTTGTACGGGTTAATTTTCATCTTCTTATTTGCGATTGTCAGCAGCTTGATTTTTGCATTAATTCTTAGATTCACTTCTGTACGGGAAGTCTCACTTCAATACGTTATTACAGCGGTGTCCTTTATTGGGCTGTTTGGAGGAGGATTTTTATCCGGTGGAAAGCGAAAACAAAAGGGCTGGCTGATTGGGGGATTAACTGGCTTAATTTATAGCCTGATTGTCTTTTTATCGCAATATTTAGGTTACGATCGTCTATTTGACGTTGAACAAGTCATTTACCATGTTTGCTATACATTAATTGCCATGATGGGTGGAATTCTAGGGGTAAATATAGCAACAAGCAATTCGAGAACAGCATAGAAAAAGGAAGCCAGAGTATTTTGGCTTCCTTCTTTTTTCTTACTTTTCTAGTGAAACTTCAGCTGATGTAGAAGTTTTTGCAGATTCCGTTACTTCACGAATTGCATTTCGGTCATATGTTAGACGGCTGCCGTCTCCACATTTAATCACGACTTTGTTTTCATCGATAGAATCGATAAATCCATGTAACCCGCCAATCGTGACAATTTTATCACCTTTTTTCAATTCGTTCTGCATTTGAGCAACTGCTTTAGTACGTTTTTGCTGCGGACGAATTAGTAGGAAATAAAATAATACAAACATTAATATTAATGGAATGATTGAACCTAGTCCTTGCATTTGTTTCCCTCCTTTCAATAATCATCTATTAGAAATTTTTCGCGTTTGGTTTGTTAAAACCATAACGTTCAAAAAACTCTTCTCGGAAATCACCAAGCCGGTCCTCCCGGATAGCTTGTCTGACCTTCTCCATTAATCTTAACAGAAAATAGAGATTATGGTAACTAGTTAATCTAATTCCAAAAGTTTCATCACATTTAATTAAGTGACGAATGTATGCCCTGCTATAGTTTCGGCATGTGTAGCAATCACAATCTGGGTCGAGCGGGCCGAAATCCTTAGCAAATTGCGCATTTTTCACAACGAGACGACCAGTACTGGTCATCAAGGTACCATTTCTGGCAATTCGAGTTGGCAGAACGCAGTCAAACATATCAATCCCACGAATCGCTCCATCAATTAAGGAATCCGGTGACCCAACGCCCATCAGGTAACGTGGTTTGTTTGTAGGTAACAGAGGTGTCGTGAATTCAAGTACACGATTCATGACGTCCTTTGGCTCACCCACAGAAAGTCCGCCCACTGCATATCCAGGGAAATCAAGCGACACTAAGTCTTTGGCGCTCTGCTTCCGAAGCTCCTCATACTCTCCACCTTGAACAATTCCAAAGAGTCCTTGATCATTCGGTCTTTGATGAGCATTTAAACAACGCTCTGCCCAACGAGAAGTTCTCTCTACTGATTTTTGCATGTATTCATATGTTGCTGGGAATGGTGGACATTCATCAAATGCCATCATAATATCAGAGCCAAGATCATTTTGAATTTCCATTGCTTTTTCAGGTGATAAAAATAATCTCTCACCGCTCATATGGTTACGGAAATGAACGCCCTCTTCCTCAATTTTACGGAACTCACTCAAACTGAAAACCTGGAACCCGCCAGAATCAGTTAAAATAGCACGGTCCCAGTTCATAAATTTATGCAGGCCGCCAGCTTCCCGTATAATTTCATTTCCAGGACGGAGCCATAAGTGATAAGTATTACTTAAAATAATACCAGCACCCATCTCTTTTAAATCCTCAGGAGACATCGTTTTAACAGTAGCAAGAGTTCCTACCGGCATAAATGCAGGCGTGTCAAAGGAGCCATGCGGCGTATGTACTCTTCCTAAACGGGCACCTGTTTGTTTACATGTTTTTATAAATTCATAGCGAATCGCAGTCAAATTCTCTTTCTCCTTCCGTTACATTAACCTAGATGATGAGCATGGCGTCCCCAAAGCTGAAAAAGCGATACCGCTCATTTACAGCTGTATTATAGGCATGCAAAATATTTTCTCTTCCGGCTAATGCACTTACAAGCATAATTAAAGTGGATTTTGGCAAATGAAAGTTCGTAATCATTCCATCTATTGCCTTAAATTCGTAACCCGGATAGATGAAAATGTTGGTCCAGCCGCTGCTTTCCATGAAGGTACCATTGTTCTCTGAAGCAATGGTTTCAAGCGTCCGAGTTGATGTAGTACCAACGGTAATAATTCTGCCGCCATTACGTCGGACTTCATTTAATAATCGGGCTGTTCCTTCTGTAATCATATAAAATTCCGCGTGCATATCATGCTCTAACACATCATCCACACTAACCGGCCTGAACGTTCCTAGCCCAACATGAAGGGTAATAAACGTTACGTGGACACCCTTTTCTCTAACTTCATTCAGCAGCTCTTCCGTAAAATGGAGCCCAGCGGTTGGGGCTGCAGCTGATCCTGGTTCACGGGCATATACAGTTTGATACCTGTCTCTGTCGTCAAGCTGCTCTTTAATATAAGGAGGTAATGGCATTTCTCCTAATCGATCAAGCAGCTCATAAAAAATACCCTCATAGTTGAATTCCAATACTCTTCCACCATGCTCAGAGGTTCCAGTACATACTGCAGTTAGCAGTCCATCACCAAAATCAAGTTCAGTTCCCTCTTTAACACGCTTTGCAGGCTTCACAAGAGTTTCCCACTTATCGCCTTCCAGCTGTTTCAATAGTAAAACTTCAATTTTCGCACCTGTATCCTTTTTCACACCAAAAAGGCGTGCCGGAAGTACCTTTGTATCGTTTAAGACAAGGCAATCCCCTTCACGCAGGTATTCACTAATATTTTTAAAAATATCATGCTTTAATTCGCCTGTTTCCTTATTCACAACCATTAATCTGCTATCCGTCCGGTTTTGAAGCGGAACTTGAGCAATCAGCTCTTCAGGCAAATGAAAATCAAATAAATCTACCTTCATAAAATACATCCCTACTTATCAATAAATTACTGTTTTGGCGGCTCCATGCCAAAGTGGCGATAGACTAATTCTGTGACCACTCTTCCTCTTGGTGTTCTTTGTAAAAAGCCAATTTGCAGTAAATACGGTTCATAAACATCTTCGATTGTTTCTGATTCTTCTCCTATAGATGCCGCAATAGTATCAAGTCCCACCGGTCCGCCACGGAATCTTTCAATAATTCCTTTTAACAGCTTATGGTCAATATGATCAAGCCCAAGTTTATCTACCTGCAGGAGCTCCAAAGACTCCCTTGCCAAAGTTATATCAATTTCACCATTTCCTTTTACCTGCGCAAAATCTCTTACTCTGCGAAGTAAACGGTTGGCTATCCTTGGGGTTCCCCTAGCACGTCTGGCAATTTCAGCAGCAGATTGGTCGTCTATCTTTGTTTCAAATAAATCTGCTGTTCGGAGTACGATATTTTTCAATTGGTCTTCTTTATAATACTCGAGTCTACTCAAAACTCCAAATCTGTCACGAAGCGGAGCGGATAAAGAGCCTGCCCTCGTCGTTGCCCCAACAAGCGTAAACGGCGGGAGGTCCAGACGCACGGAACGCGCACTCGGTCCTTTGCCAATAACAATATCCAGACAAAAATCCTCCATCGCCGGATAAAGAACCTCTTCAATCTGTCTTGGCAGCCGGTGGATTTCATCTATAAATAAAACGTCACCAGGCTCAAGTGCAGTAAGAATGGCCGCTAAATCCCCCGGTCTTTCAATAGCAGGACCAGAGGTGGTACGGATGTTTACTCCCATTTCATTGGCAATAATGACAGCAAGTGTGGTCTTTCCTAACCCAGGTGGTCCATATAAAAGAACATGGTCCAATGTTTCCTTGCGAAGTCTTGCCGCTTCAATGAAAATCTCAAGACTTTTTTTGACTTGATCCTGACCAATGTATTGTTTTAGCGTTTGCGGTCTGAGGCTTTGCTCTAAGGAGATTTCGCTCTGGTCTGCTTCACTAGAAATAATTCTCTCATCCATGAATAATCACCTTATTTTAAAAGCCGCTGCAGGGCTTTTTTAATATATTGGTCGGTTGACAGCTGTTCTTTTCGTAACTCAGGTGAAATCTTTTTCACTTCTTTGTCTGAATAACCAAGAGCTTTCAATGCAAGAATTGCCTCTTCAAAAGCATGATTGGTAGACTGTGCTGCAATTGGTAATGTATCAGCGTTAAATAAATTCGGAAAATAATCAGGAACAATATCCTGTAATTTTCCTTTTAAATCAAGAATCATTTGTCTAGCTGTTTTTTTGCCCACCCCTGGGAACTTGATTAGGTAGCTTTCATCCTCATTTTCTATCGCTGAAACAACCTGCTGCACCTCACCAGAAGCTAAAATCGCTAATGCACCTTTAGGTCCGATTCCTGAAACATTCAACAATTTCGTAAACAGTTTTTTCTCTTCTCTTGTTTCAAAGCCATATAACGCGATTAAATCTTCTCGAACATAATGATATGTAAAGACAGTAACATTAGTATTCATTTTACTAGAATAAATAAACGGATTAGGTGTTGAAATTTGATAGCCAATCCCATTATTCTCAATCACAATATATTCAGGACACACAAACTCAAGCGAGCCTTTAATAAATTCGTACAATCGCTTTCTCTCCCCCAGTGTTTCATGTATTCCATTCTAACATATAAATATAAAGGATTTGAAAAAGAAGGCTGTGAAGATAAAGAGAAAAAGTTTTCTGTTAAATTAAAATAGCGACCTTATTTGGCCGCTGGTTACTCGACAAGCTGATTCTTAACTGCAAAAAGAGCTGCTTGCGTACGGTCGGCTACTTCTAGTTTAGCCAGGAGATTGGATACATGCGTTTTCACCGTTTTTTCAGTTATGAATAGTGTAGATGCGATTTCCTTATTACTTTTTCCTCTGGCAATTTCCTTAAGAACATCTAGTTCTCTTTTTGTCAGTTGTTCAATTAAATTTCTTTCATTGTTTTCTTTTTTGGATAAATTAGCAAGCAGATGAGAGGTGGCTTTGGGATGAAGCTGATTTTCACCACTCATGATTTTTCTAATACAATCAATTAATTCGTCAGGCTCAATGTCTTTTAACTGATAGCCTGAAGCACCAGCTTCTAACGCCGGAATGACATGATCTTGATCAGAAAAACTTGTCAACATCATGATCTTTATTTCAGGCATTTCCGATTTTATTATTTTTGTGGCCTGTATACCGTCCATTTCAGGCATTACGAGATCCATTAGAACAAGGTCTGGTTTCAACGTTCGTGTTAGTTCCACCGCCTCTCTGCCATTTCCCGCTTCTCCAATAATTTCAATATCTTTTTGTGTTTTTAGAAAAAAAGCCAGTCCCCGTCTCACCACATGATGATCATCAGCGATTAATATACGAATCCCCATTGTTTCTCCCCCCTAGATTGGAATCTGTATTTGAATCTTTGTTCCTTTTCCTGGTTCGCTCTTTATATGGAACGTCCCGTTTAAAGCCTCTGCTCGTGCTTTCATATTTTTTAATCCGAACGATGGAAGTTTAAAACACTCATCATAATAGAAGCCGCAGCCACGATCTTGAATTTTCATCGTCACTGAATCACTGCTTCTGTTTAAAAACAATGAAACATGTGTTGTTTGTGAGTGCTTTTTACAATTTCCTAGCGCTTCCTGCCCAATTCTCCAGAGGGTTTCCTCTATCTTTTCCGGAAAGCTTGAGATCCCCGTTAATTTGGCATCTATGGTTAAACCCAGCATTTCAGCATAACTGCTTAATGCACTAATTATTCCATTTTCCAGTCCTTGTGGCTTTAGCTGCCAAATCAGCGCCCTCATTTCTCCAAGCGCGTCCTGGGCAAGATCTTGAATATAGGAGAAGGTTTGTTGAACCTCTTCGTTATCTGTCATTTCTCTGCCAGCCCTAGCTGTCAGGCTTAGCGAGAAAAGTAATTGATTCACAGAATCATGCAAATCTCTAGCAAGTCGATTCCGTTCAGAAATGAGTGCTGTCTCTTGCTCTCTTTGCGTTAATTTTATTCTTTTTAGTGCAGTTCCGATTTGAAAGGCAACAGCCTCAAGTAAGGCAAGTTCATCTTTTTGAAAGTGAGTCTTATTAGGTGATCCGACATTTAATAATCCAAATCGCTCATTCCCCGCTCTTAACGGAACTGTAGCATGATGTGTCAAACCGCCTGGGTCTCCAGCTTTTTCGAGGATTACATTTTCAATTCGCTGACATTCGATAATGTTGACCGCCTTGTTCAATTTCCCGCTATTATATCGACTGACACACCAGCAATCGCCCTGACACATTCTTTGGTTATGGTTTTGTGATAAAGGCTCAGGTAACGCCTCTTTTGCAGCAAGCTGATGTGCCCCTTTTTCATCGATTAAAAAAATCCAGCCCGATTGTAGCCCGGTCAGGTGTAGAAGTTTTCTTAATACCCCTGCTAAAACCGCCTTCGAATCTGTGCCTTCATTCAAGAGTTCAGCAATTTCCTTTAAGATACCGATTTCTTCGTTTCTGGACATTTCAACCTCTCCCAATTTTCTAGCTAATGATTAAATCATAGTCGCAGCTCAATCTTATAGGCAAGCAGGAAGTAACCAAAAAGCTGACGTTTTATTTGTCAGCTTTTCCTCCAATCTGTATGAACTCGATTATCTCATTATCAGGTCCCTGATAAAAAATAGTTTCCCAGCCATTTTCAAGCTTATAGGGACCGTCGATTGCGAAAATACCATTTTCATTAAAATGCTGGGTTACCTCATCTATGCTGTCGACCTCAAAACATAGATGAATGGATGAATGGTTATTGGCTGATTGTTCTGTGGCAGAAATCAGTTCCAGTCGAAAATTATCCGCTTTTAAAAAGATAATCTTCTCCCCACCAAAAAGAAAACGGCTTTCTTCCTGAAGACTGATAAATTTTTGATAGAATGCTGCCGATGTTTCCAAATCCTTTACTTCAATCGCAAAATGGTGAAAGCGCATAGTTATTCCCCTCTATAAAATTAGATTCATATCCCCAAATTCGTGCCACAAGTAACGCTGGTCGATTGCCCCTTCATAGGCATTCCATAATAAATTTTGAGGTACAAACGCAGTAAGCATATCCAGATGACTGGCCTTTGGTTCATGGAAACCTGTAATAATGCCATCTGCCATTTTCAACTTGAAATTTCGATTGATGTAAAGATTCGTTACCCCATTCAATGCACCGGTAATCCCTGCACTTTCAAGGGCTCTTACCACCGTAGTACCAACTGCAATTACCCTGCCGCCTGACTCTTTTGTTTTACGAATTTTTTCAATGGTTTTTTCAGATAGATGGTATTCTTCGTAATTATCAGCTGGCGATGTCTCCAAATCGTCATCCAACAGATAGCTAAGCCCGGTATGAAGCTGAATAAAATCGAGCTCGATCCCTTTCTTCTGAAGATTAAATAGCAGTTCCCAGCTAAATGCTCTGCCTGCGGAAGGCATTTCTACTGAGCCAGGATGGCTGGCAAATACGGTTTGATAGTAGTCCAACCCCCATTTGTTATGAATATATTCATAGCGAACGGGTTCCCCAATAGCATAAATACTATTAAAAAGGTCTGTACCTTTTTTGGAGAAAAGGATTGTTTTGAGCGGGGAGCCCTCTTTCATATCAATAACGACTGCAGATAGGTCGGATGAAAATTGCAGGATATCACCTAATCTAGCTTCCTCTGTCACGATTAGAGCGTCCCAAGTCTCATCATTGCGTCGTCTTGCAAGTCTGATTTCAACTTCTTGCTGGATACATTTTGTATTTCTAAATAAACCTGCCTTTAAAATGGCGGGTACTGTTCGGCTGTTGTTCATGACAACCAAGTCTCCAGGCTTTAGATAATCAGCAAGTCGAAAGAAATGGTCATGGCTGACAGAACCTGTTTTTTTGTCTAAAACCATCATCCTAACATGATCTCTTCTAATGCCCCTCCGTTCAGGTGGATGAGAAGCATTTAACTCAGAAGGTAAATAGAAATCAAATGCAGTGGCAGTCATTACAATCCCTCCCCTGTAAACTCTTGAGCTTCAAACCGCTGACCTGTTACTCCGAGTGACTTATCTGAAGCTAGATATAAAAACACGTTAACGACATCTTCTGGTTTTGCTAATGGATAATCACAGTCAGGAACCGCTAATCGGTGCATGTCTGTATCCATTTCACCCGGATCCACCATATTTACTCGCACTTTCGTTTCGCTTAACTCGTCTGCCCAGGTTTCAGTTAGACCCTCGACAGCAAATTTAGAAATACCGTATGCACCCCAGCCTGCATAACCCACATGCCCTGCTTCTGAGGTTACATTAATAATAGAGCCTTGATTGCGTTGCAGCATTCCAGGTATTACTCTTCTGGTTACGAGGAATGGGGAGATGGAATTAACTCGTAACACTTCAGCAAAATCCTCTTCTGGATAGTCTAGCAATAATGGTATTGGACTTGGTCCGAGAATCGAAGCATTGTTTATGAGAATATCAATTTGACCAAATGCCTCCTCAGTCATAGCGACAAACCGTTCTACATCTCTAGTAAGTGAGATATCCGCTGTTACAGCGAGTACTTCTGCACCAAATGCTTCTGCCTCTTCCTGAACTTTTGACAAGCCTTTCGATGTTCTCGAACAAATCGCTAACCGCGCTCCTTCTTTTGCAAATGCTAGTGTTAAAGCTCTGCCTAAACCTTTAGAGGCACCCGTAATCATAACCACTTTTGTCATTTCAATCGCTCCTTTAAGTGTTTTTCTTGATGTCTTTAGCTTAATGGATTCTGGAAAAACTTCCCTCAGAAAAAAGCTTGAACTTTATCTACAACTTTAGGATGAGATAACAGGATGATGATCGGTTAGGGTGAGCGAATTCTTATTGAAGACGCAAAAAGGACCTCATGAATGGTTCATGAAGCCCAAAAGCTTATTGAAAATGCAATAATAGACCTCATATAGGGTTCATGAAGCCCAATATCTTTTTCAAAAAACAAAATTGGGCCTCATGAAGCGCTCATGAAGCCCAATATCTTTTTCAAAAAACAAAATTGGGCCTCATGAAACGCTCATGAAGCCCAATATCTTTTTCAAAAAACAAAAATGGGCCTCATGAAACGCTCATGAAGCCCAATATCTTTTTAACAAAATTGGGCCTCATGAAACGCTCATGAAGCCCAATATCTTTTTCAAAAAACAAAAATGGGCCTCATGATGCACTCATGAAGCCCAATATCGTTTTAAAAAACAAAAATTGGCCTCATGAAGCACTCATGAAGCCCAAAATCCTTTTAGAAACGCAATAATGGACCCCATGAATAGTTCATGAAGCCCAGAATCCTTTAGGGTATGATTATTCTTTCATCGAATAAGGCTTAAATGTTTCTAGTACTTCTACATAACGGTCTCTTGTCTTAATAGGAATACCTTGAATCAGCTCTTCTTGCTTTTTGCTTTCGAGCTTTTTCACATCTATCTGAAAAAAAGATTGGATGATTCGGGATGGATCGGGACGGCCATTATAAATGGTCAACACGCCATCATCAGTAATTCCAAAATAGCCATTCGCTTTTAGTAATGGTGAAATATCATCCACCTGTTTTCTAAACACCATAGTGGATTCATCAATATCAACTAACTGCCATTGATCATATTTGGCCCAAAAGTTTTCAATAGACCAGTAAGAATCAAGAACTACTTCCTCACTCATTTCTCCATCAAGATAGATTCTTTCTAAAATAATGGTCAATTGCTGAGGTTCCGACTTTTGTTGATCCTGATGGTTTTTCATTTGTTCGGCGAAACCAGTTTCTACTATTCCTGGCACCATTCCGATAGACATGAAGAGAACAACCGTAACAAAGGCTAAACCAAGCCGATACTGAGCTACCCAATTGAACCTCATGCATAATCACCTCTTATTATTAGAGATCTAACTCATCTTCAGTACTAGTTTAGCCTTATTTTCCCTTTTTATCCTATTTGAAAAAAATGAAAGAGACAAAGCCACTTTCAGCTTTGCCTCTCATTCATTTTTTTATTTACGGCTATTAGGCTCTAATGGTTGCGAATCGTTGTTTCTGTTGCGGTCACGACCGATTGTACCATCATCCATAATAACCTGAACTTCTCTCCCGCCGGCCAAAGTCTTAACTGCGTCTTGAATAGCCTTTTTGGTTTCCTCAGTTCGGTTGTTATTGTTTAATTTGACAGAGACCATTACTGAATTGCCGTAAACAACTGAGCGAACCTGTTGAACATTGTCTACGTCCGCTACTTTGCTTTTAATTCTTTCAACTATACGATCTTGGGATTCAGGCTTCGTTGTGGTACCTGTAGTCCCAAGCCTTTGATTCATATGACCATGATAATTCGCATCACTGGTACTAAATTTATTATCCCTTTGGAAAAAGTTATGGTCATGGTTTGCAAGTGGTTTTGTTGGGTTTGGTGGATTACCATTTTCATCTCTATCACTAAACCTTTTTCTTCGTTCTTCATTATTGGATTGGTTTTCAACACCAAGATTATGGTCCATATATTCTGTTACTGGACCATCATTGTCCCCAGGCATTCCATTAGAACCGTTTTTATGGTTTTCATCGGAATAGTAGCCCACCGGCTGTCCCATGTTTTTGTTATCTTTGTCCGTAGCAGCACGGTCATCATTTGCACAACCTGACAGCCCAACAGCTAGTAGGGCGGACAGAGGAATCATCCACTGTTTCAAGTTCAAGCGAAAAACCCCCTCTAGGATGCATGAGCAAAATAAATATGCTCATGGTTAGGTTGTGAGCTCCTGAGGGGATTTATTCTGCCAGAATAGTCCATGAGAATTAGTTCGTCATCAATTGTAAACGTTCAATAAATTTTTTCCTTGAATAAAACTGACCATTCGTTAAATCCATGACTTGATTATATTTTTTGTGGTCTCTATACGAACCTTCACGAATAAGTCTGTTCCATTCGCGGAAAATATCTGCAGGATATGCTAATGCGTGTAGAAATGCCTTCTCATTCAAAAGATCTTCATATTGTGGAAACTGAGCCAGCCTGTCAAATGACCAGTCCAAGCTAGGGAGAATTCGATTCGCATATTGTAAATAATCTAGGGACGCTGGACCAATACTAATTAAATCAAAATCAATCAGATGTAAAATTCCATTCGAATCACGTAAGAAATTATGATGTGCCACGTCTCCGTGAAGAATGCAAAATGGCTCATTCAAAAACATTGATCGATTTTTTTCCATTCCACTTAGCGACCATTGTGCCCAATTTATCATTTCCGCTAGTACTTTATCATTTATAAAGTATTTCAAAGTAGAGATATTGGAGGAAAAGGTTTTACCTCTGTCTCTCCATTTTTCAATAATTAGCCCTTTAGGGATTAGTGTTCGATACCGTGATTCAAAGGATGACGTTACTTGATGGTACTGTTCTAAAAGTTCAAGCCCCTCCTGCCGATTTTTCTGTGATTGAAATGAAAAAGGTATTCTATTCGGGGGAATGTATTCCATACACCCAAAATAGGTCCCCTCAAAAAAGAGAGGTTCTTTTATTTGGGGATGGACAAATAGATAGGTTTTTGAAAAACCTTCTTTCCTAAGTGTAGCAGTAAATGCTTCCTGCAGCCGAAGTCGTTTATTTGTATGGAACCCTTTAAGCATATAAGAACTTTTATCCGTTTTTATCCGAATCACACTTTTCCGATAAGGCACCATTTCCACTATATTTTCTTTAAATTGCGAACGTAAATAAGAGAGGAGACGAATGAAATAATCATCGTCTCCTTTTTGCTTAAAAGTCATACTCATTGCTTTCATCATCGTAACGCATCATTCCATCCATAGGTCCCATTCCATACGGGTTCATAAATGGAGGCTGCGCTACATTTGCTGGTCCTGTATATGGTGCGCTATAAATTGGCGGCGTTGGCGGCACGAAGTTATATTGTGGTACAGCTTGTGGTTTCGGTCCACCACAGCCACAGTCACCACCTGCTCCTACAGGTAAGCCTCCCTGTGCAGGAAATTGCTGCTGCATGGATGGCATTTGACCGCCCCCAAAAGGCATTCCCATATCAGGTGCCTCAAAATCTTGTGCTCCCATTACTTGTGGTGCTGGACCCATCTGCGGATAACCAAATGGCATTTGTCCATATTGAGCGCCCATTCCTGACTGATCAAAGCCTGCTCCCATTGGTCCTCCCATTCCTGGCTGACCAAATCCTGCTCCCATTGGTCCTCCCATTCCTGGCTGGCCGAAGCCTGCTCCCATTGGTCCTCCCATTCCTGATTGGTCGAAGCCTGCTCCCATTGGTCCTCCCATTCCTGATTGGTCGAAGCCTGCTCCCATTGGTCCTCCCATTCCTGATTGGTCAAAGCCTGCTCCCATTGGTCCTCCCATTGCTGATTGGTCGAAGCCTGCTCCCATTGGTCCTCCCATTCCTGATTGGTCAAAGCCTGCTCCCATTGGTCCTCCCATTCCTGGTTGACCGAAGCCTGCTCCCATTGGTCCTCCCATTCCTGATTGATCGAAGCCTGCTCCCATTGGTCCTCCCATTCCTGATTGGTCAAAGCCTGCTCCCATTGGTCCTCCCATTCCTGACTGATCAAAGCCTGCTCCCATTTGCCCTCCCATTCCTGGTTGACCAAAGCCTGCTCCCATTGGTCCTCCCATTCCTGGTTGGCCGAAGCCTGCTCCCATTGGTCCTCCCATTCCTGGTTGGCCGAAGCCTGCTCCCATTGGTCCTCCCATTCCTGGTTGACTGAATCCTTGGTTCATCATTGGAGCTCCCATTCCTTGCATACCTTGATTGAACCAGCCTTGATTTGTGGCTGCTGGCGAGCCTACTGGCACTTCTGAACTTTCATCGGAATATGGCATCTGATCATCTGCTGGCATTTGGTCAAATCCTGCTGGCATTTGACTCATTCCCGGCATTTGGCTGCCCATCGACATTTGATCCATCCCTGGCATTTGGCTGCCCATTGACATTTGATCCATTCCTGGCATTTGGCCGCCCATTGGCATTTGACCCATTCCTGGCATTTGACTGCCCATTGGCATTTGACCCATTCCTGGCATTTGACCCATTCCCTGCATTTGACTGCCCATTGTCAATTGATCCATTCCTGGTATTTGGCCACCCATTGGCATTTGACCCATTCCTGGCATTTGGCCACCCATTGGCATTTGACCCATTCCTGGCATTTGGCCACCCATTGGCATTTGGCCCATTCCTGGCATTTGGCCACCCATTGGCATTTGGCCCATTCCTGGCATTTGGCCACCCATTGGCATTTGGCCCATTCCTGGCATTTGGCCCATTCCTGGCATTTGGCCAAAGCCTCCTTGCATAGGGTTGGTCATTGGTAATTGCGGCATAAAGGATGAAGATTCATCATCAAAGCCATGTGGCATATATTCCGCACCTGCTACCCCTGGCATTGATCCAGGTTGATTAAAAAGCATATTAGGTACCTGTGGCATTACCGCTCCTTGAACCTGTGGATAAGGCATAAATGACATTGGTGGACAAGGCGGCGGCGGGCACCATTGCGGTGGCGGCGGGCAAAATCCTGTTCCAGGCATTATTGGTGATATAGGTACACAATAATCTTGCGGCATTTGCTGCTGTACAGGGAGCTGGTTTTCCATTGGTGCTTCTTGTACAGGCATAACTGGATATTCTTTTATCGGTTCTTTTACTGGTTCTTTTATTTCAGGAAGTATGTTGGCTGGTTTTGGAGGCAGCACTGGCTGTTTAACCTCCATATTGGTCATGTTGTTAAGATAATAGTTGTTAATGTCGATTTCTGGAATGATTTGCAGAGGCATTTTTGGAGTGTATGGTGTTTTTGGTGCTTCTATTATTGGCGTCTCTTTTATCGGCACTTCCTTAATAGGTGCTTCTTTAATAGGTGCTTCTTTGATAGGTGCTTCCTTGATAGGTGCTTCTTTGATAGGTGCTTCTTTGATAGGTGCTTCTTTGATAGGTGCTTCTTTGATAGGTATTTCTTTAATAGGTATTTCTTTGGCTGGTGCCGTTTTGATTGGCACTTCTTTTATCGGTGCTTCTTTTATCGGTGCTTGCTTTATTGGAACCTCCTTCTTTGGAGCTGTTTTAATCGGCATTTCTTTTGGTTTCTCTTTGGTAAACGGTTGCCCAGCAATCGGCATTTCTTTCTTGGCGCCTAAGTTGATTGTGGCCCCCGGTTGTGTTCCCATAGGCGCTTCTTTTTTTATTGTTCCACCTGAAGTTGGGACTTTTATTTTCATACCGGGCATAATCATATCAGGGTTGCTGAGCTGTGAATTCATCTTTTTCAGCTCTTCAAAATTCACGCCGTACTTCTTGGCGATTTTCCAAAGAGTATCCCCTTTCTGTACGATATGGATCTTCACTCTGATTTCCCTCCTATGCATAAGTCCATATATTCTATGTGATGATGGGCAAAGTGCTAACATTCTTCAGAAAAACTTATGCTTTTTTTCGGAGAAATATGAATCAACCCCTCGAAAATAAAATAGATGCAATTCGTGAAAATTGCATCTACCCATATCATTATGAATTTTGTAACATGCGATCGAGCGCTAATTTAGCATTATCAGCAATCTCTGGAGCCACTTTAATCGTATTCTTTGTTTCTTCTAGTGTATCTAAGCTCCACACTAAATGCGGCAGATCAATTCTATTCATGGTTAAACAAGGACACATGGCAGGATTTAGTGAAATAATTTTTTTATCAGGGTGATTCTTAATTAGGCGGTTGACTAAATTCATTTCTGTTCCGATTGCCCATTCAGAACCAGGCTCCGCCTTTTCAATCGCATTAATAATATAACTTGTTGAACCAGCCATATCGGATAATTCTACGACTTCTCGGCGGCACTCAGGATGAACGATAATTGTCATGTTAGGATATTGGCTGCGTGTATCATGGATATTCTGAACGGTAAAGTTCTCATGTACAGAGCAGTGACCTTTCCAAAGAATGACTTTAATTTTTGAAGGATCGCCTTCGTATTCAAGCTTATCCGTTATTGGATTCCAAACAGCCATTTCATCTAAGCCAATACCTAAGTCATAAGCTGTATTACGGCCTAAATGCTGATCGGGTAAAAATAAAATCCGTTCTTTTTGGGTAAATGCCCACTTAACCATTGTCTCTGCATTCGAAGAGGTAACACTTGCACCGCCGTGAGCCCCAACAAAAGATTTTATCGCTGCCGTAGAATTTACATATGTTAATGGAAGAATAGTATCACCAAAAATCCCCTGAAGGATTTCCCATGCCTTTTCAGTTTGATCTAGGTCTGCCATGTCAGCCATGGAACAGCCTGCACGCATGTCGGGGAGAATGACCTTTTGGTTATCGTTTGTTAGGATATCTGCCGTTTCTGCCATAAAATGAACACCGCAGAAAACAATAAATTCTGCTTCGGTATTTTCAGCAGATAGTTGTGCTAGTTTTAAGGAATCCCCGGTTGCATCGGCAAACTGAATGACTTCATCTTTTTGGTAATGATGTCCTGGAATGAAAAGTTTTGAGCCTAATTTATTTTTCACTTCTACCACTCTAGCTTCTAACTCTTCCTTCGACATTTGTTTGTATTTTTCAGGAATCATTTTATTCTTTTGCATGGCTGCTAAAATACTCACGTTTATTTCTCCCCTTCCCTAAAAAGAACTTTTACACTTATATCGAGTGCTTTATATGAATGCGTCAAGAATCCTAGTGAAATATAATCAACACCTGTATCACGATAACCAGCTAGATTGGACAATTGGATCCCGCCAGAAGCTTCCGTTATGAATCCTGAAGGAACTAATTTAATCAGTTCTTTAATCTCATCTGGAGTACGGTTATCAAACATAATCACATCTGCACCGGCGCTGACGGCTTCTCTTACCTGAGCCTCTGTTTCAACTTCTACTTCTACCTTCACCATATGACCCGCTTTTTTGCGAACACTTTCAACTGCATTTGTAATTGAGCCCGCAAACGAAATATGATTATCTTTAATCATGATTCCGTCGTATAGACCGAATCGATGGTTGAAGCCTCCCCCAGTTGTAACGGCATATTTCTCAAGCATTCTTAAGCCAGGTGTCGTTTTACGCGTATCACAAATTTTGGTATGGCCACTGTCCAATGTTGAAACAGCTTGACGTGTCAGAGTCGCAATCCCGCTCATTCTTTGGACAAGGTTGAGAACAACTCTTTCCCCTTTTAATAAATCCGCTATTTTTCCAGAGGCTGTTGCAAGCTTCTGACCATATTCAATAGTTTGACCATCCTTGACAAAAAGCTGTATTTCAATGTTGGTATTCAAAAGTTTAAAACCCGTTTTAATGATTTCTTCTCCACAAAAAATGCCATTATCTTTTGAGAGAAAGACGATTTCGCCTTTTGTATCATCTGCAAAAATTAAATCTGTGGTAATATCCTGTTCCCCAATATCTTCGATAAAAAATTGCTCAAGTAGCGAGCGCAGTTTCAATGTATTCATTGTTACTCTCCATTCCCCGGCTATTTTTATGAATAATGGTTTTGTTTAACCAATAATGGTCGTCTTCTTTTGCGTAATCACTTCGAAAATGACCACCACGGCTTTCTGTTCGTTTCAAAGCAGCTTCGGTAATTAAACTTGCGTTAATTAGCATAAAAATCTTTTTCAACTCTTCAATAGAATAGATAGTAAGATTATTTATTTGGTGTGCTTTAAGGGTATCTAACCATACTTTTTGGTTTTGGAGATTTGCCTTATTGCGGACAATACCTACCCGCTCCATCATCGTATCCTTTATTTGTTGCAAGTCTGGTAAAATTACTTTCTCTTGCGGAATAAATGGACGAACGATTTCTGTTGAAAGGATATCTTCGTATTCTGTCTCATTTAGTATTGAAGATAACTTTTCTCCCATATATAAACCCTCTAATAAGGAATTACTTGCAAGGCGGTTTGCCCCATGCAATCCTGTACAGGCGGCTTCACCAATAGCAAATAGCCCCTTTATGGAAGTCCGGCCATATAAATCGGTTTTAATTCCTCCCATTAAAAAATGGCTGCCGGGAGCAACAGGAATTCTTCCCTCTGATAACTGAAGGCCATTTTCCTCACAAATGGCGGTTATCGACGGGAATCTTTGCTTAAAGTTTTCAATTTTACTAATATCTAAATAAACTTGGCTGCCTTTTTTAAGATATTCATAGATTTTCTGAGAGACAACATGCCTTGGACCAAGATCCTTAAGTGGATGAACACCTTCCATAATTGGAGTGCCTTCATCCGTGACAAGAATGGCACCTTCGCCGCGTACCGCTTCAGAAATTAACCCTTTCGTTTCACCATTTAGGTATAAAAGTGTAGGGTGGAACTGGATAAACTCCATATCAACGACTTCAGCACCTGCTAAATAGGCCATTGCAATCCCATCACCGCTGACTGTATCAGCATTTGAAGTATAGGTAAACAATTGCCCGCAGCCGCCTGTTGCTACGATTGTATTCCGGCTGTAATACTTCTTTATCGTACCATCTGGCATTTTAGCATTTACACCCATGCAGCGTTTCTCGGAATTCAGTAATAACTCATAGACAAAAACATCTTCCTCGATGGTGACATTTTCCTTCAGCGTGCTGATAAGGAATTCGACTACATTTTTACCTGTAGCATCTCCGCCGCCATGAACAATTCGCTTTTCGCTGTGTGCCCCTTCCATTCCAAGCAGCAATTCACCATCTTGATTTTTATCAAAAACAGATCCTTGTTCAGAAATGAACTTAATCAGCCTAGGTGCGGCTTCTATGATTTCTTTAACGACTTCTTGATTATTGTGATATCTTCCTGCTTCAAATGTATCAGCGATATGTTTATTGGGATGGTCTTGCTCGCCAATCGCAGCAGCAATACCACCTTGAGCAAGATAAGAATTGGCGGTTCTAATTTTTTCCTTTGTGAGTATCCTCACATTTAAATCCTTATTTAAAAATGAGGCTAACTGCAGTGCAGCAATCCCACTTCCTAAAATTAAAACATCATCATTTATTGTCATCTTGAGTCCTCCTGGATTAACAGGTGTCTTGACATCTATATTTACATAGAATTAAACTAATATCAAGATTTTTTTCGTAATAAAAAAATAAGAGTATTGGAGATTACTAATGATTTATTTTGATTTTGCCGCGACGACTCCATTAGATTCTGAAGCTGCAGAGGTGTTTGTGCAGGCTTCAACTGAGTTCTTTGGAAACTCAAGCTCCCTCCATGATTTTGGCGGGCAGTCACAGGACTTGTTAGAGAATTGCCGTGAAGAGCTGGCAAATCTTTTAGGAATAAATAAAAAAGGTTTATACTTTACTAGCGGTGGTTCGGAGGGGAATTTTTTAGCGATTGAGGCATTATTGTCAGCTCCTAAAAAAGCTGGGAAGCACATCCTCGCTGGGATGGCCGAGCATTCATCCATTCACGGTATTCTCAACCGGTTAGAAGGGTATAGCATTACTTATTTACCGCTTAACTCTTCCGGTCTCATTGACATAGAAGAATTGGTGAATGCGATTACTCCTGAAACAGTTTTAGTGACAGTGCAGCATGTTAATTCTGAAATAGGCACAATTCAGCCGATTGAAGATATCGCTCGTATTTGCAGAGAGCATGATATCCATTTTCACAGTGATTTTGTTCAATCTTTTGGAAAAATAGAGTTAAAAAAAATCGCGCCACTGGTCACAAGCTTCTCCATTGCTGGTCATAAAATTTATGGTCCCAAAGGGGTTGGCGGAGTTTATGTTGATCCGGCTATTTCTTGGAGAGCTTTTTTTCCAGGAGGATCACATGAGAGAGGCTTTAGACCAGGCACGGTGAACGTCCCTGCTATCGCTTCTATGACCGCAGCTGCTCAAAAGATACATGACCAACTTTCTCAATGTCACGATCGATTTTTACAGCTTCGAGCCACTTTAATGGAGTCGCTTAATCCTATTAAGGACTCTGTGGTTGTTTTTGAAGCAGCTCCTGACTCACAGTTACCTTCAATTATCGGATTGCGGATCTCTGGTGTTGAAGGTCAATGGATGATGCTTGAATGTAACCGGTACGGATTCGCGATTTCAACCGGAAGTGCTTGTCAAATTGGTATGCAAGCTCCAGCAAAAGTGACACAAGCTTTAGGATTAAGCCCTCAAGAGGCAAAGGAATTTATCCGTATTTCGTTTGGCAAGACAACGAAGATGGAAGATGTAGTGAAGCTTGGGGAAACTATTGTAGATATCGTGAAGAAATTTAAACTATAGAATTATGGTAAAATAGGGTTGAAATATGAGGAGGTACTTATGGCTGAACAAAAAAAGATTCTTGGCGATGAAAGGAGAGCTTTCATCCTGCAGCTGCTAAAAGACAGCCCTGTACCGCTTACAGGAAGCGAGTTAGCAACACGAACAAATGTTAGCAGGCAGGTGATTGTCGGGGATATTACACTCCTAAAAGCAAAAGAGGAGCCGATTATCGCAACAAGTCAAGGTTATTTATATTTTAAGCAAAACACAGGCACACAAACATTTGAAAGGACGATTGCTTGCAGGCACTCACCTGATGACACAGAAAAAGAGCTAAATTTAATGGTGGATCATGGTGTATTAGTAAAGGATGTTAAAATCGAGCATGCGGTTTACGGAGATTTAACAGCCTCGATCATGGTATCCAATCGCCAAGAGGTAAAACAATTCTTAGATAACATCTATAAGACGAAGGCTGCGTTATTATCGGAATTAACAGGCGGGATTCATCTTCATACGATTGCTGCTTCTTCTGTTCAAACCTTAGACAAAACCGAAGCCGCTTTGAAGGAAGCTGGCTTTTTAATTGAATACTAGACGCAATTGAATGGTGGCCAATCATAGGATTGGCTGCTTTTTTTATTCTCAAGGACTATTCTCCGCTTCGGAACTTGGGATTTATACTCAAATAGGGCTCTTGAGGACTAATCTCAGTTTAGTCACTTCATGATTTGTACTCAATTAGGGCTCTTGAGGACTAATCTTAGTTTAGTCACCTCATGATTTGTACTCAATTAGGGCTGTTGAGGACTAATCTCGGTTTAGGTAACTCATGATTTGCACTCAATCAGGGCTCTTGAGGACTAATCTTAGTTTAGTCACCTCATGATTTGTACTCAATTAGGGCTCTTGAGGACTAATCTCGGTTTAGTCACCTCATGATTTGTCCTCAATCAGGGCTCTTGAGGACTAATCTTGGTTTAGTCACCTCATGATTTGTACCCAATTAGGGCTCTTGAGGACTAATCTCGGTTTAGTCACCTCATGATTTGTCCTCAATCAGGGCTCTGCACGTGCAATTTCTCGAATAAGGATCAATACATACATACCTCCACCACTATAATGGCAAAAAAGTACCGAGCATTTGCCCGGTACTTTAATTTCAATTAAACCATTTTTGAAGGATAGCTTCCTAGCAATGTAACGCCGCATCCTAGTGCTTCAAGCTCGGCCATTGCGCCTGGAATTAAAACGTCATCAAGCTTCATTTCCAAATCAATAATAAAGAAATAATTGCCAATACCTGTTTTCATAGGTCTTGATTCAATTTTTGACAGATTTATTTTTCGCCAAGCAAAGGCTGATAGTACCATATGGAGCGTTCCCGCCTTATCCGTCGGAAGTGTCACCATTAGAGTAGTTTTATAATGGGATGAACCACTAAACTCCTCAAAATTAATCCCCTTTTCAGATAAGACAAAAAAGCGAGTATGATTATGATCAAAATCATGAATGTCGCGTTGAACTATAGATAATCCATATTCTTCAGCTGCTAATTCATTGGCGATCGCGGCAATACGCTGTTCTGGGTGATCCATTACCATTTTCGCTGCCGCAGCAGTCGAGCTGACACTTTCATAAGGTACCCCATGAAACTGATTATGTAAGAACTTATGACACTGCGCAATGGCATGCGAGTGACTGTACACCTTAGTAACATCCTGCCATATTTCTTGATTATCCGGGTGAACCATCAAATGCTGTTTAATTGGAATGGTAATTTCACCGACAATCGGTAATTGAACCACATGTGTTAGGTAATCCAATGTAATATTTACTGTACCTTCAAGGGTATTTTCAACAGGAACAACGGCTAGTTCCACTTTTTCACTGACAACCGCATCCATGGATTCAGGAATGGTCCGATATGGTTCAAGCTCAAATCCAGGAAAAACCTTCTTCACCGCTAATTCGGTAAAGGTTGCCTTTGGTCCTAAAAAACCAACTTTCATGACTCCACACACTCCCTAACAAAAATCTCTCTGTTGTAAAAAAATCCATTATGCGCCTGTTCCAAGCACTTCAACTTTTTCTACGAATTCAAGCTTACGTAATTCTAAAAGCAGTTCATCTATATCTGTAGAAATCTCGGTGGTATTCAACGAAAGTGTCACGTTTGCCCTTCCTTGCAATGGAATCGTTTGATGAATGGTTAACACATTGCAGCCAGAAGAAGCAACTACACTAAGAAGCTTAGACAAAGTACCTGAACGATCTTCAAGATGAAAAAAGAGCGTAACTAATCGTTCCTTTACAATCGTGGAAAATGGAAATACCGTGTCCCTATATTTATAATAGGCACTTCTGCTTAAGTCTACTTGCTGGACCGCATCCCAAATAGACTCAGCCTTACCCCTTTCGAGCATTTCCTTCACATCAAGTGTTTTCTTCATCGCTTCAGGCAAGACGTCTTCTCTAATTAAGTAAAATTTTTTATCAAATTTTTCATTTTTCATCTCTCTACCCACCCGATTTGAAAAGCATAAGCGCCCGTGTTACGAAATCGGGGCGCTCTGGCTATAATTTCTCAAAGACATGTTCGTATCTAGTCAACAAATTCAAATTCGAAGTCTAATAATTTAACGGTATCCCCATCTTTTGCACCTTTTGCTCGTAAAGCCTCGTCCACCCCTAAACCACGAAGCTGTCTAGCAAAACGACGAACAGATTCCTCCGTTTGGAAATTGGTCATCTTAAATAATTTTTCAACCTTTTCCCCTTGAATAACGAATGAGCCGTCTGGTTCTCTTGTGATATAGAAAGCCTCAGGATCTGCCTCATGTTTATAAAGTACGCGATTAACTCCTGTTTCCTCTTCTTCATGATCAAGCGGAAATTCTGGAGTCTCCTCGATTTTGTCAGCAATTGCATATAATAGCTCTCTTAAACCTTTTCTTGATAGAGCAGAAATCGGGAAAATCGGAAAGTCCTCTTCTAAACGCTCTTTAAATTTCTGTAAATTTTCTTCGGCTTCCGGCATGTCCATTTTATTCGCAACAATAATTTGCGGACGCTCTGTTAAGCGGAGGTTATACTCTTCTAGCTCTTTATTGATAGTCAGATAATCCTCATAAGGATCGCGTCCTTCCATCGCAGCCATATCGATTACATGAACGATAACCCGTGTCCGTTCAATATGACGTAAGAATTGATGTCCTAGTCCAACACCCTCACTCGCACCTTCAATCAATCCTGGAAGGTCGGCCATAACAAAACTTCTATTGTCCTCTGTTTCAACCATCCCAAGATTAGGGACAATCGTTGTAAAATGATATTCAGCTATTTTTGGTTTTGCTGAAGAAACGACTGATAGTAATGTTGATTTTCCAACGCTAGGGAATCCAACGAGTCCAACATCTGCAAGCAGTTTTAACTCAAGGATAACATCGCGCTCTTGTCCTGGTTCTCCATTTTCAGCAAGTTCTGGCGCAGGGTTTGAAGGTGTCGCAAACCGAGAATTTCCTCTACCTCCACGACCTCCCTTGGCAATGACGGCACGCTGACCATTCTCAACTAGATCGGCAATGACTTCTTTTGTTTCTGCATCCATTACAACTGTGCCTGGTGGTACCTTAACAATCATATCTTTGGCATTTTTCCCGTGCTGATTTTTGGACATACCATGTTCACCACGCGGCGCTTTCCAATGACGCTGATAACGGAAATCCATTAACGTACGCAAGCCCTCATTTACCTCAAAAACTACATCGGCACCCTTACCGCCGTCTCCGCCAGCAGGTCCGCCCATTGGAACATATTTTTCACGGCGAAACGCGACCATTCCATTACCGCCGTCTCCGCCTTTTACGTATATCTTCGTTTGATCGACAAACATGTGAATCCTCCTGATTTGACTGATGGCGAACCAAGATTTCGCCCTATACCACAGGCATAAAGATTTCTAATCCTAATTCGCTTACTGAGAATTCCTTGACCTTCACTTCGATTTCCGAGGAGATCAGGAATTGTTCAATCAGTTCTTTTTTTATTATTATTCCGCTAAAATCAAAAAAGAAACGAACTCCATTTGATTGCGGTTGAATTGTTATTGATAAATGATTTTCTTGAAAGGCCTCAATCGCCTGATCTAAACAAATAAAGAAGGATTTTGTCCAATTCGACAGAATGTCATCATTTATTTTCACTGCCTCTAAATCGTTAAGAACCTCATATTCAAGTTGAAATAAATGATTCTCCCAATTTGATTTTAAAAGCAAGGAGGCAAATCCAGGCAAATGAAAATTCGACAGCTTCGATTCATGCTGTGCTTCGATTACAATTTCATTTATATATGCTTTCGCCCGGTCAATTCTATTTAAATCCAAGTTCCCTTTGATTAACTGCAGCCTATTCAGCCAATCATGTCGTGAGTGCCGCAGCACTTCAACGATATCCCATTCTTTTTCCATAATCGCACTCCTAGCCTATGTGTCGAAAAGACTATTTTCTGTTAGTATATCAAAAAAGTTCACATGAGTAAGCACTTTTGCGTGAATGTTTTCCAATTGAGGTATTATGAGGCTACTTTTGGGAGATCAAATTGGAGTTTTTATTGGATAATTTTTCCTTATTGTTTAAAAAAGAAAACCCTAACCAATCAGGTTAGAGTTTTCACTGAAAGCTTACGCTTCTTGAGCTGTTGGATAAACGCTCACTTTTTTACGATCACGACCAAAACGTTCGAATTTCACAACGCCGTCGATTTTCGCAAAAAGAGTGTCGTCTCCTCCACGTCCTACGTTTTCACCTGGGTAAATCTTTGTACCGCGTTGACGGTAAAGGATTGAACCACCAGATACGAATTGACCATCTGCACGCTTAGCGCCAAGGCGCTTTGAGATAGAGTCACGTCCGTTCTTTGTAGAACCTACTCCCTTTTTAGATGCAAACAACTGAAGATCTAATTTTAATAACATGTATTCCACCTCCTACTTTTTGAAGGTTATTTTTATGTGTTCTCCGTACTCTTCTTCAATCGTTTGTAATGATATAATCATACCTTCTAGAAGAAGCTGAACTTTCTCATTTATGTTTTCCGGAAGTCTATCTGGAACAACACAGCGGAGAAAGCCATCTCCCTGTTCAATCTCTGGAGTCACACCTGTTAAGGCATGTACAGCATTGATTGCGCCGATGGATACTGCGGATGCGCCTGCACAGACGATATCCTTTCCTCGATCGGCGAAGAATGCATGACCACTTATTATAAAGGATTGAATTGATTCGGATTCAGAACGATTAATTGTAATAGATATCATCTATTGCACAACACCTTACGCGTTGATCGCTTCGATCACAACTTTAGTGTATGGTTGACGATGACCTTGCTTTTTACGGTTGTTTTTCTTCGCTTTGTATTTGAAAACGATGATTTTCTTTTGACGACCTTGTTTTTCAACTTTAGCCGTTACAGTAGCGCCTTCAACTAATGGGCTACCTACTTTCACGTTATCTCCACCAACGAATAAAACCTTATCAAATGTAACTGTTTCGCCTGCTTCAGCGTTAAGCTTCTCGATGTAGATAGCTTGACCAGCTTCTACTTTCAATTGCTTACCACCTGTTTCGATAATTGCGTACATACTTGCACCTCCTTATAAACTCAGACTCGCCATATACAGGCGCTAAGCTTTGCGCATTAGACTTAATACCTGTGATGTGCGGTTGTAGCACGGGTGCTACAAACATAACATCGATAATTTTATCATGGTATAGGCGAAAGTGTCAATAAGGTTCTCCGGCTTTTTTCGCTATTTCGGCATGATTCCCAAATTGTTTTATATCATAGTAATGTGTCGTAGATGACTGAATCGAGAAAAATACTTTAAACTGCAGCCATTCTTCTAACATTTTGAGATGTGGTTCGATAGCCTCTTTTACCTTTATGGTAGTTTCAACTAAAACTGCTTCAGCATCAGAATTTCGATGTTCTAACAATTCGCGTTCTAGGCGGAATGCTATTGTCTCTGCACTTAGTATTTTTCCTGTTCCATCGCAAGTTGGGCATTTTTCCTGAAGGGCTTCTGAAAGTGAGACCTTTGTTTTCTTCCTTGTTAACTGCAGGATACCAAGTGAGGTAAAACCGATGATTTTGGTCCTAGTTTTATCCTTCTGGAATTCCTTCTCAATCGTATCTTGTATGTAACGTTTGTCCTTCTCGTTTTTCATGTCAATAAAGTCAATTAGGACGATTCCGCCAATATCACGCAGTTTCAGCTGACGGGCAGTCTCAATTGCAGCTAGGGTATTGGTTTTTACCACCGTGTCCTGATAATCATTTTTACCGGAGAACTTTCCGGTATTAACGTCGATTATCGTTAAAGCCTCGGTTTCATCAAAAATTAAATAGGCACCATTGTCGAGCCAGACGATTCGCTTTAGTGCTTTATCAATTTCATGCTCAATCCGATGAAGGGTGAAGATATTTTCTTTCCCGTTATAATAGGTAACTTTTAGATTAGGGTTTTTCGTTTGTATTTGTTGTTTTAATGAGAGTTCATCAACAAACACTTCACCCGACGACATATCCTTGATGGACTCAAGGACTAATTCGGTAAAGGTATCGTTCTGATATAGGATCCCCGGCTTTTTAAAAGACGCTGCTTTCTCCAATAGTTCTGCATACTGGCTTCGTAAAGTACTTAGTTCCTTTTCCATTTCCTCTTGAGTAGTTGAGATACTTGATGTGCGAAAAATTATGCCTTCCTCTTCACCTTTCAGTTTCATACCAAAACTGCGAAGATCGTCCTTTTCATCAACAATTTTTTTAGAGACTGCCACATAGCGACCTTGAGGCATATAAATAAGGTTGTCCCCAGGGATTTCAATAATGCCTGTCACTCTAGCACCTTTAACGCCTGTTGCGTCCTTATCTACTTGTACTAATAACTTTTCTCCCTGATGAACAAAGGAGGATACACTTTTCTTTTCTTTATCAATACTTCGTTCCGGTGATAAAACATACGACGTGAGCACATCACGATGTAAATAGGCGTTTTTCTCTTCGCCAATATCTATAAAGGCTGCATTCATACCAGGCAAAACCTTGGTCACGGTCCCATAATAAATATTACCGACCAAAGATCGCTGCTCTGGTCGGTCAAAAATAATATTTTCAACTGTATTGTTACTTACAAGAGCAAATCTCTTTTCATTCGACATCGCATTTATGATTAACTTTTCCAAACCTTCGTCCTCACTTTTTAGGCTAATCCAGCTTCAGCGCCTATGGGCTGGAGCCTTTTTTCTAATATTTTATATTATACCTAATTAGTAAGAAAAGAGAAGGTCACTGATTTTATCCGTTAATCGTTTTTCTGAAAAATAGGCATGCAGCAATTCATTCTCATCCAGCATCCCTTTTTCTTTGCCATCACTTTCAACAATTATCGGGTGTTTGCAGCCCCGCTGGAATTTTTCTAAAACGTCAATGAGCAGATCCTGTTCATTGGCTTGGATGGGCTTAAGAGCTTGAAGGTCGCTTTTTTTACCATAGTAGCGCTCAAGTAAAAATCTCATAAAGATGTAGCGGCGTTGCTTCCACTCGTGATAAAGGGAAAATAATAAGAAGCCTACGATAATCCAGACGTTTAGTTGCTGCGGAGCGGCTAGGAGCGTAACTACCGAAAAGATTCCAACACTTAAAAAAGAAATGATTAATGTTAATCGGTGCGCTATGGGAAATGATTTTTTTAAGGAAAGAAACATGAATATCAACTTTCCTCCGTCAAGCGGCCAGACGGGAAACAGATTAAAGATAAATATCATAAGATTGTAGTGAAAAAACAATTGAAACATATCTTCAGGAATTAACTCAAAGTTGAATAGCCCGAAAGCTAATGCCACCATCCAAATGTGCTGAGCAGGTCCTACGAGAACAACAATTGCCTCTTCCTTTAACGGCCGGTTCCCGTGCTCCTCCATTTCAGCCACCCCGCCAAAGGGGAGGAGGGTGATTTTCTTTATACGCCATGAAAAAAAAGAAGCCGCAGCAGCATGCCCCATTTCATGGATGAAAATGATGCCAATCAAAAGGCATACCTCGAGGAAATGTGCTGTAGCAATCGATATTGCAATGACAAACCATAACAAAGGATGGATATAAACATGTTGTAATAAATATATGACTCTATTCAAAGCGGATCACCTGTATAGGGTCGATGAAATCATCGCCTTTTTTAATAGAAAAATAATACTTACCCTTTGTTTTGTCCTCACCCGTTGATTCTGAGGCTGTGCCCACGACAGTTTCCGTTTCAATAAATTCATATAAACTAACTTTTATTTCATCGAGATTTCCATAGGTAGATTGCGTCTGATCTGCGTGCTGGATGATGACGGTTTTACCCGTGTCTTCCTTAACACCAGCAAACATGACATTTCCCTCTTTCATCGCTTCAACAGTAGCGCCCTTTGTTGTTTCAATCATAATTCCCTGTCCATTTTTCTCAAAATTTTCAAGGACTTTACCTGAAAATACAGGTATATCAGGGTCTTTCTCGACCACGTTTTGCTCTCCACCTTTTTCTTTATCTGTAAACGGCAAAAGAGCTAATGGCTTACCAAATTGATCCTCGTACCATTTTGATACGGTGGCAAATTTAAAATCCTGCTCCATGGTTTTCAACACAAAATCCTTTGCTGGAGCAAATGATGCTGTGTTTTCTCGGAACATAATGGCGATCACAAGAAATAATAGTGCAGATGCCAAGATTTTAAAAATGAAAACTTCCTTTTTGAATAATGGATGGATGCCATCATCCTTACCTGCTTCATAGGAAGAGAAATGATTCGCGCCGTATTTTTCATCCTCCCCCGGCCAGGTAATTTCTCGTTCTGGACCTTTTGCTGATGATCCTTGCTCCCTTTTCCGCTTTGCGATTCGTCGCCGTATTTCTTCTGGAGTAGACCGCATAATACCCACCAACCTTTAGTGACCTTTTTGTACAAGTCTATGAGGTTGTCCTTAAGAGTATGACTCTAGGAACATTTATTTAGGGTTATCGAATGTTTTCCTCGTGGCTTTGGACATTCTCCGCATGGTTTTGGACATTTTTTAAAGTGTTTTGGACTATTTTCACATGGTTATGGACATTTTTCACAGCGTTTTGGACGTTTAGACATATATTACCAATTATAAATTAAATTCAGTAATGGTTAACTGAAACTTTCATGGATTTGTGGATAAGCCACACATTTTTAGTGCTTATCCATATAATGGCTGTAAGTAAAATAAATAGAGGTGAATGATTTTGTCTACAAGTGACAAACATGATTCTTTTCGTGGTGATGTTTACGATTTAATTGAGTTACAGCAATTGTTAATGGGCCCTCACCAAATTCTTTTTGAAGGCAAGAGTCCATACCAAGACGTACTTTTGTTAGAAACGAAAAATATACGTTTATACCGGAATGATCAATTAGTTTGGAATTCAATGGATGAACGAATCTATCATGAAGCACTAGTCCATCCGGCATTTGTTTTTTCAGACCAGCAAAAACGCGTATTAATTATCGGGGATGAGTGCGGACTAGCACTGCGAGAGGTCCTCAAATACTCGGACCTTTGCCAGGTTAGTCTTGTATCCTTATCCCCAGAAACCCTTATAGCAGCCCAGAAAACACCTGAACTTTATGAAATGAACGAGAATTCTTTTTTTGATAATCGCGTTCAAATAAACCAGAGTAGCATATATGATTTTCTACAAACAAATCAGCATCATTTTGATGTGATAATCGCAAAACTACCAGATCCAGTAACCAAGCAAGATAGTAAATTATACACAAAAGAATTTTTCAAAAAATTGTCTAACCTTCTAACCGATTGCGGTATATTGGTTATCACGTCTTCCTCACCTGAAGACAATCCGTTGGCATTCTGGAGTATTGATAAAACACTGCAGAGTTCTTCCCTTTACACTCTGAACTATCATGTTAATGTTCCTTGGTTTGGAGATTGCGGATTTCATCTTGCAGCGAAAAAACGGTTAGTACGGGGGGAAGAAAAAAAGATTAATATACAAAATCGGACACTTCCTGAAGATCTTTATTCATGGTTTACTTTTTCGAACCGGGTGAGATCAGTCAGAAATCAAGCTATGGTTAACTCAATTAGATCCCTAAATCTCCACACACTTCTTTCAGCAAATTCAAAGGATATTCAAGACCAAGACGAAACGAAAGAACTTCGTCATCTGCTCTCCAATCCACACAGATTACTTTATGAAGGCGGAACAAAAGGGGATTGTGTAAAAGTTTTGGAGACAAGAGATGTGCGTTTATATCTAGACAAACAGCTACAATTTAGTTCTTTAGACGAACAAATCTATCATGAGGCACTTGTTCATCCGGCACTTACCATGGTTCAAAAACGGGAACGTATTCTGATTGCCGGCGGTGGCGATGGATTTGCCATTCGTGAAGTTCTTAAATACCCAGATGTGAAGCATATTGACCTAGTTGACCTTGATCCATTAATGATCCACATGGCGAGTAATATACCAAAGGTAGCGAACCTAAACCAACGAGCACTCCACGATAAGCGAGTATCCGTCCATCAAAAAGATATCCAGGTATTTCAAAAAGAACAAAAGGAACCGTATGATGTCATCATTGTGGACTTGCCAGATCCGGGCGATGAAATGTTGAGCCGATTGTATACGGTGGAATTTTTCAAGAAATTATCCAATCTTCTTACGAAAGATGGCATTCTAGTCTGTCAATCTCATTCACCAGAATATGCTCCATTTGTATACTGGAGCATTGGTTTATCACTAAAAGGGACAGGAATGCATGTTAGGAGTTACCATACCGAAGTTCCTTCATTCGGGGATTGGGGATTTCACCTTGCATCAAAAAAGCCGCTTCATTTGCACAATAGAAAGGTAGCTGTCCCTTATCAAACGCTCCCTAATGACCTATCGACTTTATTTGTCTTTCCGTCAAAATTTCGGTCAGTCCAGGAAAATTCACATATGAATACCTTGTCTAACCTAAAATTACATGAAATTTATAATCAAGAACTGCGAAGGTAACCTGCAAAAAAAGACTCTACTCCTTGAGTTGTTCAACGAGTAGAGCAACTTTTTAGGTATTATTTCTTTAAAACATGGACAACCGTACAATTTATTTTTTGGTAAATCCCATACCATAAAGGAAAACGGAGGGGAATGATGAGGCTTTGAGCAAAGAAGGAAAGCATATTATCATTGACGCATTTGAGTGCGATTCGATTCATTTAAATGACATCAAATTTTTAGAAGGAATGTGTAAAAAAGCGGCTCTTGATGCAAATATGGAGATTTTATACTCTTACTTCCACCAATTTGAGCCACAAGGTGTAACAGGGATGCTGGTTTTATCCACTTCTCATTTATCGATTCATACTTGGCCGGAGGAAAGGTACGTGTCATTAGACTTTTATACGTGCGGAACTCTAGAGCTTACACCTCAAGTAGAATTCCTTATTAAGGAATTATCTTCCAAACAATCAATGGTATACTCCATTTCTCGAGGAGTTTCCTATCCACAAACGATTACGTGTGAAGAATTAGGCAATTGACCTTTGCCTATTAAACCAAGGTGGAAACATATGAGAACCAAAAACGTAAAGCCATTCACTTATGGATCATTATATAAACAAGATTTGCCCCATGATAAAATTATTCCTCTCGTGACTGGGAATTTAATAGATTTTACAATAGCTGGACCCTATCAAAATACCCGACCGGATATTGCCTCAAATAGTATTACAGTACACAATTCAGGTGTTTATCAGATCACAGCGGATGTATCCGTTATACTAGAGGAAGAGCAAACGGTGATGTTCAATATCAACCGGCGGCATGATGGATCTGACCCACTGATAGGTTCCACTTTTGACGCAAACGGGATAAGTACCAGCACAGGAATAAATGTTCAAGCTTACTTGTATGCTGGTGATACAATTGGTATCTTTATTGCTGACACGTATGCTCCTAGAGGTAGACTACCGCGATATAATAGAGCGTCACTCACCTTGCATTTAATTGGATTTTAAAATATTTCAATCTGCGTATGCACATGGGAGTGCGACCAAACCTAGGAACTTGCTATTTGGACTTTTTTCATGAGGTTTTGAACAATTTCCATCAGGTTTTGGACTATTTTCAGGTAGTTTTGGACATTTTCCTTGAGGTTTTGGACTATTTTTATATAGTTTTGGACGTTTAGACATTTTCTACCAATTAATAACAAAAAAAAAGCCTGTCTACACCAATATGGACAGGCTTTTACCTATTATCTAACACCAAAGAATTGTTTAATTTTACCAAATACACTTTTGTTCTTGTCTTCGAGTGGCTGTAATGGAATCGATTCACCCAGAATACGTCTAGCGATGTTACGATATGCGATAGATGCTTTACTATTCGGATTTAAGGCAATCGGTTCACCATGATTAGATGCTTTGATTACTTCCTCATCATCTGCGACAATCCCAATTAACTCAATGGATAAATGTGTAGTGATTTCATCTACATCTAACATATCGCCGCTTTTCATCATATGGTTTCGAATACGGTTAATGACAAGCTTCGGTGACTCGACGGTCTTTGCTTTCTCAAGTAAACCAATGATTCGATCTGCGTCACGAACGGCTGAAACTTCAGGAGTCGTAACGACAATCGCACGGTCCGCCCCGGCAATCGCATTTTGGAAACCTTGTTCAATTCCCGCAGGGCAATCAATAATAATATAATCATAGTCTTGCTTAAGCTCATTAATTAGCTTGTGCATCTGTTCTGGCGTAACAGCTGACTTATCAACTGTCTGCGCTGCTGGAAGCAAATACAATAAATCTTCGAATCTCTTATCTTTTACGAGTGCTTGGTGGATTTTACATCTACCTTCCACCACGTCCACAAGATCATAAATAATTCGATTCTCGAGCCCCATAACAACATCTAAATTTCGAAGGCCAATATCTGTATCTACTAAGCATACTTTTTTGCCTTGAAGGGCCAACGCTGTACCTATATTAGCGGAAGTCGTGGTTTTTCCGACGCCGCCTTTACCGGATGTAATTACTATTGCCTCTCCCACATTAATGTCCCCCTTCGAATCTATTTAAATTAGGCCTTAAATTTATTAAAACTTGCAATCTATCTACGATGATTTGATGGTTATCGTCGATGTACGCACATTCCATCTCACGCTTTTCTGTTTTTTGAGCGTTATCAGGGGCACGGTTGATACAGTCACTAATCCTTAGTTGGGAAGGCTGCATACTTGATGCTGAAATAACCGCTTGATCATTTCCGAATACGCCAGCATGCGCTATCCCTTTTAATGTACCCATGATAAAAATATTACCGCCTGCTACTACCGTCCCACCTGGATTCACATCCCCAATGAGCAATAAATCCCCAGGAACTTCTAACACCTGTCCAGAGCGAATAATACGCGATACGGTAACAACTTCATTTTCCGCTCTTAGCTTGTCCACTTCTGCTCTTGTGACCACATTCGATTCAATATCATCGACCACTAAATTCTTTTTTTGGCGAATAAGATTTTTTATTTCTTCACGTTGAGCATCACTCAAGTACCTGTTGCCAACATCAACTTTAACAGGAGTTAAATGACGCTCACCTTCAGTTGTTTGATTTGCTGAAAGTTTATCATCGAGCTCTTTTTTTAAGTCCTCATAGGAACAGCTATCATCAAGATGAAGGACAATTCCATCCTTCGTACCTTTTATCGTAACATTTTGTCGCTTTTTCATGGAGAAAACTCACCTCAAATAATAAGAAACACATTCATGCGGCATCTGGAAACACATAGACACACTTTTATTATACAATTCGACACGCTTTATGTATTCTCCTTTTTTTAAAAAGAAATACAAATCTTATTCATCTCGTAAGCTTTCTGCAAAACTTTCAAAATGACGCTTTAAAGGATACGCAGCAATCAAAAGGAAAGCGGCATTTAAAATGAGTGAAGGATAAAAACGCATTTCAAGAAAACTCATAAAATCAAGTGTGGTGATATGGATTAAAAAGTTCATTTCATAGACACCCAATTCCAGCAAGGCAATCCCCACTAGAGACACAAAAAATGCAACAATGATATTTGTCTGAAGGACGTGCATGATTTTCGAAATAAGGTACGTAATGAATGGAAAAAGAAACAGGTAAATGCCAATAATTTCAATCCAAACGATATCAAATAGTAGTCCAAAAATAGCCGCATAAATGATTCCGTATTTTTTGCCTGCATAGATGGCAAGGAACAAGATACCTCCGAACAGAAAATGAGGCGCCAAAATATAGTTGCGGCCAAAAACTTCTGGAGGGGCATATTGAGCAAACAGGCTCTCTAATAAGAAAAGGAATAGAAACAAAAGAGGAAGCAGGAATTTCTTCACAAATCCTCCTCCTCCTCTCCTTCACCCGTCATATCTGCTTCACTAGGCTGAGCAATTGTTCTGGTTATCACAATGATATTTTCTAAATCGTAAAAATCCGCACCTGGTTCAACTAACGCAGTTTGGTTCAATCCATACTGATCAGGCTTAACCTCAATTACTTTACCAATTTGCAAACCTTGAGGAAAGACGCCGCCTAGACCAGAGGTGATGACATTTTGCCCCTTTTTAATTTCAACCCCAGAAGGAATCGCTTTTATTAATAATGCTTTTTTCTCTTCATCATAGCCTTCCACAAGACCAAAAACGTTTGTGTCACCTTGGACAATAGCAGAGATTCGATTCTTTGGATCCATCGCACTCAATAGTTGAACGGTTGAGCTAAATTGATTGACGGTTTTCACCTTGCCGATTAAGCCATGTGCCGTGACAACTGCCATATTTTTTTTAATTCCGTCTGTTTTTCCTTTATTGATAATAATCATTTCATGCCAACGATCAGGGTTTCTACCTATTACTGTTGCCTGTAAAGGTTCAAAATCTCTCAGGGTCTCTTCTTCACCGAGAATATCACGCAGCTCTTTATTGTCCTTTTCCAGCTCCTGTACCTGTGCTTCAAGGCTAACAAGTTTCTCCATCCGTGATTTTAATTCTTTATTCTCTTCATATGTATTTTGCAAGTCCTGAAGATTCTCAAAAAAACCTGCAACCAAATGAGCAGGCTTTGAGACCAGGGATTGAACCAAGCCGGCAGTATCCTTTAAGAACTGCTCCGGCCAGGATAGTTTACTTCTCTCCCTTAACGAAAACCCAATCAATGCCACGAGAACAATTATGCTAACCAGCAAAACGATCAATCGTTTATTCAAAAAGAACTGTGGCATGATTATACACCTCTATTTTTCTACGTAGATTCTCTTTTTGTGTCTAGCTCCAGCGCCTATGGACTTGGGGGCCATAAGTCCCTGTGCAAGGCGCTTCCGCTTTTCGTTTTTATCTAGACTCTTTAGCTTTGTTTTTAAATAGTTGAATATGGTCTAAGGCTTTTCCTGTACCGATTGCTACGCAATCTAACGGGTTTTCTGCAATAAGAACAGGCATGTTGGTTTCTTCACTAATCACCTTGTCCAGATTTCGAAGCAAGGCGCCGCCGCCTGTTAAAACAATTCCCCGGTCCATAATATCAGCTGCAAGCTCTGGCGGTGTTTTTTCTAATGTATTTTTCACAGCCTCGACAATCGCATAGACTGTATCTTTTAATGCCACACCAATTTCCTTCGCAGTGATTTCAATCGTTTTTGGCAAACCAGTCAGTAAATCACGTCCGCGAATTTCCATATTATCGATACCCTCAGAGTCACCAGCAGAACCAACTTCCATTTTAATCGCTTCAGCCGTACGTTCACCAATCATAAGATTATAATTTTTTCGGATATAAGAAACGATTGATTCGTCCATTTCATCGCCAGCCACACGAATGGAGATACTTGTAACTATTCCGCCTAAAGAAATAATTGCTACTTCTGTCGTACCACCGCCGATATCAACAACCATACTGCCAGTTGGCTCCCAAACAGGCAGGTTTGCCCCGATTGCAGCCGCAAATGGCTCTTCAATCGTATAAGCGTCCTTAGCTCCAGCTTGACGTGTTGCGTCAATAACAGCTCTTTCCTCAACAGCGGTTATTCCAGATGGAACACATACCATTACATAAGGCTTACCGGAGAAAATGCTCTTACTTTTAATCGCCTGGCGAATATGATGTTTCATCATAGCTGCGGTAATTTCAAAGTCCGCAATAACTCCATCCTTCATTGGTCTCATCGCAACAACATTTCCTGGTGTACGTCCAATCATGTTCTTCGCGTCATTACCAACCGCGACAATGGATTTCGTGTCTGTCTGCATCGCCACAACAGATGGCTCTCTTAATACAATCCCTTTACCTTTTACATAAACAAGGGTATTTGCAGTCCCCAAGTCAATACCAAGGTCTCTAGTCCCAATTCCAAACATAGTTGTTTCTCCCTTTCTGATACGAAAATAGCTAAAGGTAAGTGAATATACCTTCTATTCATGTAATTTTTCTAGTAAATTTATATGATAATCACGAAAGATGTCCTAAAAAATCATAAACATTATTATATCCCAACGTTTAAAAAAATCATAGTATTATAAATATCCTTTTTCCTTGAGGCTGACAAATTTGTTTTCGCCAATAATGAGGTGATCGAGAACATCGATCCCTATCATTTTCCCGCACTCTACGAGCCTCTTTGTTACCTCAATATCCTCACGGCTTGGGGAGGGGTCTCCTGAAGGATGATTGTGGAGACAAATGATAGAAGCAGCGGAACGTTTCAAAGCCTCGCGAAATACCTCCCTAGGATGTACGATGCTAGCGTTTAAGCTTCCGATAAAGATGGTTTGTTTATGGATCACTTGATTCTTGGTGTTAAGATATAAACAAACAAAATGCTCTTGTGATAAAAAGCGCATGTCGTTCATCACATAGTTAGCACCATCTTCAGGGGAGCGAATCACATAGCGGTCCGTATAGTTTAAGTTCGCTATCCTCCTGCCAATTTCGACTGCAGCGAGAATTTGGATCGCCTTCGCCTGACCAATCCCCTTGATTTCAGTCATTTCTTCTAAGGTGGCATCCTTTAAAAGCCGTAAGCCTTCAAAATTGGTAAGCAGCCGGTTCGATAATTGAAGAACACTTTCATCCTTCGTGCCGGTTCTTAGTAAGATCGCAATTAATTCATGGTTTGATAAACTGGCTGGACCATTTTGAATAAATCGCTCTCTTGGTCTTTCATCTTGAGGAAAATCACGAATCATTAATGAATTGGTTGACATTCTAATTCCTCCCTATGATAGGGAGTTAAAGAACTACATAGCTGTCACGACAATTGGTAGCCTAGCCCCTTCAATTCGCGATAAGTTCTTGCGACGGGCAGACCCATAACCGCAAAATAGTCTCCATTTATTTTTTTGACAAGCATACTTCCAAGCTGCTGAATGCCATATCCACCTGCTTTATCAAGCGGTTCACCACTTTGTACATAGAAATTGATTTCCTCGTCCGTTAACTCCCAAAACCAGACTTCTGTTCTTTCAAAAAAACGTGCTGTTCCATTTGGAGACAATATGGAAACACCGGTATAAACTTCATGTTTTTTGCCAGAAAGCATTTTTAACATTCCCATTGCGTCTGTGTCGTCAGTTGGCTTTCCTAAGACTTGGCCTTCGGCAACAACTATCGTGTCGGAACCAATAACAAACGCTTCTGGATTTTCTTTAAAAATAACCTGTGCTTTTCGCTCGGCAAGATCCATAACTACATCCTCTGGAGAAAGCGTTGGATCAAAGCTTTCATCTACTTCACTGCTTGAGATCGTGAATGTTAATCGGAGGTTTTCTAGAAGTTCTTTTCGCCGTGGAGAAGAAGAGGCTAAAATGAGGTTTTGCATTTCATCACCTTACCTTTTGCATCATTTAGGGAGATACATGATAATCGTATCAGAATTTGTAGAAGCAAACAATTTTTATATGATTAAAGTTCGAAGAAATTTGTCAAATTATGCAAAGTATCTCTCGGAATTAAATTCAAAATATTATGATTTCATTACAAAAGGCCTGTCCAAAATAGACAGGCTCGTTATTCAAGGATAATTTCCCGGAAAATATCAGCTTTTGTCGACTACAATGAATAATAGATACTTAGATAATTTAATAAATGCTGTTGTGCTTCAACCAAACTATCTTTACTCTTCTTTTCTTGAAATGATTCTACACCCGCCAACGCACTCGATAATTCCTTGTTAAGATTTTTTACTTTTTCATTTTTCAGCTTGTCTGCAGATTGACTCAGTTGATCACCAATCCCTGCAACTTCTTTACTACCTTCTGATGAAATACTTCCAGAAACAATCGCGTTGGAAGTGATCTTTGATAGTTGTTGGTAAATATCTGAAGCAGCTTCGAGAAAGCTTTTCTCGGTTTCATTTATATCTGACACATTCTTTTCAGCAATCGGGAGTTGTTTTGAAAATACATCCTCAAATCCATTAGCTTTATATTGTGCCCCTAACGCCTTCGCTGTTTCAATTGAATCAGCCACACCTAAAAACAAATATTCTTTTTCACTTATTGATAAAGTTTGTGCTGGCAACCCTTTGCCTTTTGCTTGGCTTGCTGCACTTGTTGCTGCGTCTTTTGTAGTAAAAGCTCCGCCCTGAACGATAAACACATTTTGTGTTCCAAGGACAATCGCACTACTCGTTCCACCTGTTGCTTCTGAACCTTTGTCAGACCCTTTACCTACGTCCACTGGCTCAGTTACTGCTGGTTTACTGTTTTCACTAATGACTAACTTAAGCATAAGGACCCCAAAGCTAGTCCCAATTAAGATAGCAAAAACGGCAGTTACAATAATAGATTTTAGCACGCCACCATTTCGCTTCATCGAAAAGGTTGTGAAATTAGCAGTTTTCTTTTTACCGCCTTTTTTCTGGTTTTGACTGCTGACAACTTTGTATTCCTGAATGTGGTTTCCTGCGGATTCAGGAATAATCCAGTCAAAACTTTCATCGACCGATTCCTTTGCAGCAGCAGTCTCTAGAAAAACATCCTGATCATTGAAATCTTCGTCGATGTTTATCACTTTAGTAAAAGAATCTTTGCAAGATTCTTGTTCCTTCTTAATGGGCTCTTCAGTGAAAGTCTGGCTTTCTCCATTTAGCTTTATTTTGATGGTATTGCCACGATTCGGCTTATCCACTAACTCGTACTCCTCCCTCTACCAATAGCAATTTCTACCATCCTATCATAAAGACGAAAAAAAATAACAAGACTTTTGTCGTCTTGTTATACAATGCTTTCGTCAATTTTTTCACTTTATTTCATACTTATTAGGTCTACTGATATATTATCAATCTCAGAGTAGAGGTTCCGGTTCTCTCCACTTAAAAAAACTTTGGTAATTTTTCCGTCTGTTACTTCAACATAAGTTTCATCCGATGGCGCTAATACCTCACCTGTATAAGGATCATAGAATTCATTTATATAATTAAAATTATATAAATCCTCATAAGTAATTTGAGTGAGACTATCTTTATCTGCTACTTTTTCATCGTGAAGATATAAATCAGCTGCATGTATAATTGTTAATGCATTATTAACAAAGGTCTTATCCTTTGATTTAGCTATTACATTTGAGATCGAAATAAGCCCAATTGATGCAATAAAGCCTAGGATGGCAATTACCGCTAGCACTTCTACAAGTGAAAATCCTTTTTCATTAAGATAACTTGTCTTTTTCATTTAAAAACCCTTTTACCTTGGTATTAAGGAAAGTAATTTCTAATTATTCTTCAAAACATCTGAAGAGGCGCTTAATGGATTTTTCTTATTAGCAGGTGCGGGCGCATCTATCTTCGGAAGCTCCGCAATTAGATCCTCCAGACCTGGTAAATAATACGCTGATACTGTAAGAGTATAGGATATTGGTTTTTTCTCTTCTTCAGGATTAAGAGTCGTTACTTCTTCTCCCCCTGAGTAATTGATTGCTTCAACAACGACTATTCGCTTTAACGATTCGAGTGTTGCGATAAACTTTTCAATATCTTCATATGCAGGTGATTCAACACTAAGATTTACAGTTAATTTCTTTAATCCTGAGGTAGGTGCTGGAGCCGCTTGTTCTGCTGTAGTTTCTTGAACGGTTTTAACCTCAGGAACTTCGGTTGTCTCAGTCGTCTCTGCAGCATTAGCCGTCTCTGCAGCAGGAGCAGCTTCTGTTGCCATCGGTACATCCGCATCTTTTGAAAAAGCCATACTGCTAATCTTACTATTTGAGACATTTTCTGCCTTCTCTAAATCTAGAATAAACTGTTCCTGTAATGGGGTGACGGGTACCTTTTTTTGCAGTTCTCTTGTATCTTCGGTTACCTTTTTTGTATCATCTAGTTTTTTCTGAGAAATCGAATCTAGTAGTTTTTTTTCAGTTACCAATGTCTGTTCTTTTGATTCTAAATCAGATTTCAAGGGTGAAAGCTTAATGAATTGGGCATAGACAACTAGAAAGACAATAAGAAGAAGGCCAACCAATAAAATAAGTTTATGCTTTTTTGAGAAACTTAGTTTCATGATTGTGTCACTCCTTCCTCATCTTCGCTCCCTTTATTAAGCAGCTTCTTAATCGTTTCTTTATTAAACTTAATTTCAAATTGACCAATATACCTTGGTAATACATCCACTGGTTGTTGTTGAGCTGTAGCTGTTGTATCCTGTGCATCGGTTGTATTCGGATCTACTGGAGTGATTATGATACTATTTGGATTATTTGGGTCGGTTGTGACCACAATTGATTGGTTATTTACGTTCGTACTAGTTTGTTGATTGTTAGTACCCTGAGTGGCTGTTGAAGGTACGGCTTCTTTGTTTTCTTCTTGCTCCTTGGCAGTCAAGGAGCTTAGATTAGCATCATCAATCCATTCTGATTCATTTAAATTATCTAAGAAATAAGCAGCCTCTCTTGCGCTATCAAATTGAACGGAAATAGTGACTGTACCAGCCTCTGTATAAGCAAAGGTTTGGATAAAACCACGTTCTGGCAATAAACCTGTCAAATGCTGCATAACAGGTATGGTCTCTATTGGATAGCTATTAGCCCATTCAACGGCACTTTTTAAAAGTGTAATAGATAATTCAGATTCACTCTTATTTGCATTCTTTTCCTCTATCGCCGCTAAATCTTTTGTCATTTTGATTTGACTATCGAGATTGGCAATATCACTTTTAGTCGTCTGAATTTGCAAGAAATAATACGTTCCTAGGGATAGAAAAATAACTGCCATTGCAGTTACTATAATAAAAAAGCTTTTTTTCCTTGGTTCTTTTTGGGGAAGCAGGTTAATTTCTACTAACATCATTTCACCTCTTTTAAAGCGAGACCTAAAGATAATAATAGATTAGCCGGTACGCTTCCTGTTTTACCATTTTCAATTCCTTCCTGTTCAATCCTCTCAACAGGTATCTCAAATCTTTCGTTCATTTCGTCAAAGATCGCTTCTAGCATTGGATGATCACCGTTTAAAAGGAACTTCGTGATATCCTTTTTTTCATTTGAAAGTGTATAACGATAAAAATCTACTAACTTGTTAATTTGATTTAATATATCTTCGAACTGGAGAACTAATTCCTCTGTATCGCCCGTGTATTTAAATATCATCGAGCCTGCAATATCTTGTTTGATATCCCATTTATCCATATCAAAAGGAAGCGGGAACTGTCTCATCACAAGAGGTACAGTCTCTTCAAAAATGCATAAATTAACACTTGTTAAGTCAAACTGTACCGTAAACAAAACCTCATTTTCCCCAGCTTGTCCGATTTGATGGAATAAACGATACAATGCCAGCGGCGAAATATCTGCTGCAATTGGGTTTAGCTTCAGACTAGAGAATAATTCTGCATATTCCATTACATATTGTTCAGGGGCCGCAAACAAAAGCAAATCCTTTGTCTTCCCTTTATTAGCGAGTGGAAAATAATCAAAGACTGGTTCTTCAAATGGTAAATGTATACTAGAACCAAGTTCCAAATATAAATATCCCTTGATTTCATCATCCTGAATATCAGCAGGTATAGAGACTTTACGGATAATCACCAGCGGGTCAGGAACAAGAAAACGAACTTGACGACCTTTAATTTTCCATTCATCAATACACTCTTCCAGTATATTTGCCAGCGAATCAATATCAGTAATCTTCCCTTCGGTAATAACTCCCGGGGGAAGGAAGCGTTCGCACCATTTTTGTGCAGCAGGGGGGTTCGCTTGTTTTAATTCAACAAAACGAACCGAATGGTCATTTACTACTAGGTTAACTATTCGATTTTTTGATGAAAAGAGGGAAAATGCCATAATAATTACCCCTTACTTAAAAAGCTGTATTAAGAAACTGAAAGTACAAATCGATGAGTTCCGAACCCCAATAATAAGCCGTCAATGTCCCGGCTGCAATAAATGGACCGAACGGAATCGGCTGCTTTCTTTTAACAATCTTAAAAATAAGCAACAAACCGCCAATGACGGCTCCAAATAAAGTAGAAAAAAAGAAGGATAAAAGTACTAGTTTAAAACCTAAGACGAAACCCAGCAATGCATATAATTTAACGTCTCCCATTCCCATGCCGCCTTTACTAACAAGCGCAACGATGAGCAAGAGCACAAAACCAGTTACAGCCCCAATCAGGCTGTCCCACCACGGGGAGAGCGGCCAAACAATTCGTTCCAATAAAAAAATCCCTGCAAACCAGATTAAGATCTTATCAGGGATGATCATATAGTGAATATCAGAAACCACAATTATGATAAACATTGAAATTAGGGTAAGGGCAACCACTAATTCCCCGGACCATCCAATCACAAGTGGTGCTGTTGCAAACAAAACGCCTGTTAGTAATTCAAAAAACGGATAGATAGGAGAAATCCGCGACTGACAGCCGCGGCATTTCCCTTTTTGAAGAAGATATGAAATTACTGGAATAAGTTCATATGGTTTTAATCGATGCCCACAATTTGGACAAGCAGAGCGTGGGGTGACAATTGACTGTTTTTCTGGTACTCTTAGGCCAACTACATTGAAAAAGGAACCAAATATTAGACCGTAGATGAATAGTATACTAGTAATTATCATCATCTGAAGAAGCAGTTCTAATTATATCCTAATAAATCATCTTCTGAAGCAGAGTCAGGGATGTCAGCTGCTTCACCTACTTCGTTTGCTGCATGACCAGAAATTGCGTAAGTGTAACCTGTTGCTGTTTTTGTCACAGTTACTGAAAAGGAACTATCATCAACACGATCAAGATAATCAGTTAACCCATTTGTTGGAAGTGTAGCAGTTTCAGCAGCATCCGCTGTTGTTGTATCCTTAGTAAGTGTTGTTGTTGCTCCACTTGGATGATTGTCGGCAACAAACATTTTAGCAGCATCAATTATTAATAATGCTTCTTGAACTTTGGCTTTATCATCTGATTTACTAATAACATTCCCGATCGCAGGGATTGCAATTGCAGCAATGATCCCTAAAATAACAATAACAGCTAGTAATTCGATTAATGTGAAACCTTTTTGTTCCTTAAGCCTTGATCCTATTTTTTTTAACATATTCCATCTCCTTCTGGTTCTATGAACCTAGTAATATTTCTCTATGAGTATACAATAAATGTAAGCTATTGAAAAGAGAATTTTATCGCATTTTGTCTTGATTTTAACATATTTGTAATATTTACTGATATTTTGTTACATTAGCTCATTTGGTCAAACATTGAGAACATTGGCATCATAATTGAAAGGACAATTACCCCCACTACCCCAGCTAGAAAAACAATCATAATTGGTTCAATTAAGGATTTTAGCCGATCTGTTCCTTGTTCAACTTCTTTTTCATAGAACTCAGCAATTTTAGTTAGCATCGAATCTAGTGCACCAGTACTTTCACCAATAGATATCATTTGCGTCACCAGTGGCGGGAAAGCCCAGTGATTCATCATTGGTTCTGTCATCGAGCGACCTTTCTCAAGAGAATTGCGAGATTCTCGAATCACTCTAGCAATCACCTCATTTTCTACAACCTTTTCAACAATCGACATTGCTTGCAAAATTGGGACTGAACTTGAGAATAGAGAACTAAGGGTTCGCATCATTCGAGCTAGAGCTGCTTTTTGCAACATGTTACCAAAGATAGGCATTCTTAAAAGAAGGTAATCTAGATAATACCTAGTTTTTTTATTTTTCTTCATATATATAATTGAAATTACAAAAGCTAAAATTACTAGGAAAATAAGCCACCAAAATGATTGCATAAATCCGCTAGCATTTAATACAAATTTCGTTATTCCTGGCAACTCAGCGCCCAAATCTTCAAACATTGTTACGAAAGTAGGAACCACACCAACTAATAAAAAGATAACTGCTCCAATTGCTAGAATCCCAATTACAGCTGGGTAGGTCAAAGCAGACTTCACTTTAGCTACAGTATCATGCTGCTTTTCAAAATCATCCGCTAGTTTCTCTAATGTTTCATCCATGTTCCCCGCAACTTCGCCAGCTTTGACCATGTTAATAAACATCGAGTTAAAAATCTTTTTATGTTTCGCAACTGACTCTGAATACGGATTTCCTTCACGTAAATCCTGTTCCACTGCAATTAATGCCTTTTTCAGGGCTTTACTCTCTGTCTGAACTGATAGAATCTCTGTTGCTTCAACTACTGTTACTCCAGCTTTTATTAAGGTAGCAAACTGCCTTAAATAGATAACAAAATGCTGCAGCTTTACCGGGTTTCCAATTGTTAACTCCATAGTCATTAGGGTTTCAGGTACATCTGTCATTTCAATGACTCGGATGCCATCTTCCTTTAGTTTAGCCATTGCCTCTCTTCTGGAAGTAGCGGTTATTGTACCCTCTTTTTTCCCTCGTTTGTCACGTCCTGAATATTTGAATCTAGCCATCCAGCATCATCTTTTCTTGTAGATATTTATTTGCTGCTTCTTTTTGAATTAGATTACGGTCAATTAAGTCTCTAATACTCATTTCAAGGGTATGCATACCTTGCGCACGTGACGTTTGCATTGTACTTTGGATTTGGTGTATTTTTTCATTTCGAATTAAGTTTGCGATAGCTGGGTTGTTAACAAGAATTTCCGTGGCTGCTTTACGACCTTTTTTATCAACTGTTGGAAATAGACGTTGTGATATAACCCCAACTAAAACGGACGCCAACTGTACACGAATTTGCGGCTGCTGTGCAGGTGGAAATACGTCAATAATACGGTTAATCGTAGACGGTGCACTGGATGTATGCAGTGTTCCCAACACAAGGTGTCCTGTCTCGGCAGCTGTAATCGCAATTCCGATTGTTTCTAAATCACGCATTTCCCCTACTAGAATGATGTCTGGGTCTTGACGGAGTGCGCCTTTTAAACCATTAGCATAGGATTGAGTATCAAAGCCCACTTCGCGCTGGTCAATAATCGAGTTCCCATGCTTGTGTAGATATTCGATTGGATCTTCCAATGTGACAATATGCTTACGCATTGTCCGATTCACATAGTCAATCATTGACGCAAGTGTGGTTGATTTACCACTACCCGTTGGACCAGTGACTAAAATAAGCCCCTGCGGTCTCTCAACAAGCTCTGGAATGATTTTTGGCAAATCTAGTTCTTCGATGGTAGGCGTTTTTGATGCAACTACCCTTAGAGCTAATGACACACTTTTGCGTTGATGATAAGCATTTACACGGAAACGTGAAACTCCTGGGATACCATAAGAGTAATCAAGCTCCCCTTTTTCCTTAAATAAATCATACATATTTTCTGGAATGGTTATTTTCGCGATTTCTTCTGTATCAGCAGGAAGCAATATGTCCTTCCCGTAACGTTTAATTTCCCCATTTATACGAAAGATGGGCGGGACACCAACGGTCAGATGGATGTCCGAGGCCTTAAATTCCAGCGCCGCCCGCAATATATTCTCTATTTTTTCTCTCATCATGTTTGTTCTCCTACTCCAAGATAGCTACACGCAATACTTCTTCTGTGGTAGTTAGACCTTGTTTTACCTTTAGTAAACCATCATCAATCAAGAAAATGGTTTTATTTTTTATCGCGACCTCTTTTAATTTATGAGTGGAATCTTCATTCATAATAATCCTGCGCATATCATCATTTAGGACGAGCACTTCATGAAGAGCAACCCTTCCTTTGTATCCAGTCATATTACAGGATTGACATCCTTTTCCGCGAGTGATCTTTTCAATTTTCATTCCTCGGCGGGCAAATATCTCAATTTCACGTTTAGTCGCATCCTGAACCTCTGCGCAATCACGGCACACCTTACGAACTAATCGCTGAGCAACAATTCCAGTTAGGGAGGAGGCAATTAAAAATGGTTCAACCCCCATATCAATTAATCTTGTAACTGTACCTAGTGAGTCATTTGTATGCAGCGTACTTAGCACTAGGTGACCTGTTAATGATGCTCGTACAGCTATCTCTGCGGTCTCTTTATCTCGAATTTCCCCGACCATGATTATATTAGGATCTTGACGAAGAATCGAACGTAATCCAGCTGCAAAGGTCATCCCCACATTGGCGTTAACCTGAATTTGATTAATTCCTTCAAGCTGATATTCAACAGGATCCTCAATCGTAATAATATTTACCTGTTCGCTATTTAAACGATTAAGAGCCGCGTAGAGGGTTGAAGATTTACCCGAACCGGTTGGCCCCGTAATCAAGACAATCCCTGTTGGCTGCTCAATCATCTCCGAAAACCGCTTCAAATTAAGTGCATTGAAACCGATCTTGTTTAAATCATTGAGTGCCGCACCCATGTCCAAGATCCGCATTACAATTTTTTCTCCGTAAACCGTTGGCAGAGTAGAAACACGGAGATCAATAGGGTGAAAGTCAAGATTTATTTTAATCCGCCCATCCTGTGGAATCCGGTGTTCAGTAATATCAAGATTGGACATAATTTTAACCCTTGCAGTTAGGACACTTCTCATATGACGAGGCAATACTCGCTCAACTCGAAGTACACCATCCACACGGTAACGAATAACCACTTTTGTTTCCTGTGGATCAATATGAATATCACTTGCCTTCTGAATAACCGCATTGGTTAAAATCTGGTTTACTAGACGTACAATCGGTGAATCGAGGTCATTAATATCATCGTCACGGCCTCGTTCACTCGGTGAAAGTTCATCAAATAGCTCCTCGAGCCCTTCATCAACATTGTAATATTTATTAATTGCCCTTAGAATACCTTCTTTGGTTGAAATTGCGGTTTCAATTTGAAAGCCTGTTGAAAGACGGAGATCATCGATTACGATAAAGTCCATCGGATCAACCATCGCTACGTAAAGTTTATTACCTTCTTTTTTCAAAGGAACAATTAAATTCCGTCTTGCAGTTTCTTTTGATATAAGAGAAAAAAGGTTCGTATCAAATGGATAATGCATGAGATTGATATTCGGAATTCCCAGCTGAACCTCTAATACCTCAGCTAACTGTTGATCCGTAATGTATCCTTTTTGCAGAAGGGCGTCCCCTATTTTTTGATTAGGGGCTTTTTCATCTAATGTTGATTGAAGCTGCTCCGGGGTAATTAACCCTTCCTCAATTAATAAATCTCCTAGTCGTCTGCGTGTTTGTTTCATCTTTTATCTCTACTTAAATTATTTTGGTTGTTCATTTGGTTTCCCCCAAAGGTCATCATTTGAATTCTGTTCGATCGTTTCCAAAGATGTAGTTGATGGATTTCCAGTAGGATTAGTTGTTGCTGAGCTTGGTGTTACGGTAGATGCCTGCTGTGTTCCTATTAGACCATGGACTTCCACACGATATAAAGGTGGGTAATAATCTTCTGATAATAGCTCACTCGTAATCAATTGCTCACCTTGATAGGTTTCTCGGAAAATCTTAACAATTTGTCCATCTAAACCATTAGTTTCTATCTTTGTTTGACCAGGCAGCAGGAGTGGACTATATTGAACAATCGTCTTTGGCTTTAAATGCTGTTCCTCTTTTTTGCTAATTCTGTAATCGTAAAGTAACTTTTCTCCCTTAACGGTAACAATAAGATCCTTATTTTCTAATTTTAGTTCTATTCTATATGGAGTTGAATTAGGATTAACAATGATAAAATCTGCACCATTAGCCACATTAACCTTAGCTTCAAACCCAACAGCTGTATAATTTGGTAGTCCACTACTAATATTTCTTTCAATAATTTTAAAATTTGTGGGTAAAACTGACTGATAGATTCCTGTTGCAATAACACTTAAGGAAGCTGAACTTTCGATTTTTTGCTGTTTAGCGAATTCTAACAAGGAGAAAGTTGCACCTTCAGCAATTTGCAACTCAGGGTTAGCTGTCAGTATTGAAGCTAATTCATTTGGGATATCTGTTAATCTCACAATCGATTTACTGATAATATTATCTTTTTTGCCAGCTTCAACAAGTAGATAGTCTTTATTCAAATTAAATTTATATGAACCAGCATCAAACTTTGTGGCTGTATTTGCTAGGTCTGTTAAAAGCTTTGTTAGTTCGATTTCTTGCGTTTTAATTGTTGGAAATTGTAACTTTATATGTTCTTCAACCGGCAGCAGTTCAATTGTCATTGAAACTGTATTTGCCTCTCCGTCCTTTATAGAATATACCGATTGGGTGGCATCGAAGCTAAAAAGATTCAAATCGAATGGTACTATTTTTTCACTATATTGGAGTTCAATCTTTGTATTTTTTACCCATTCGACATACTTTTCTTCTAACAAAGCAATTGTTTCACTTTCTGTTTTTCCAGAAATATCTAAAGAACCAATCGTCGTTCCTGCTGAGTATTTTCCATCTGAAGCATTGGTTATATTTTGAAATGCCTTTGCACCAAAATGGGAAGAACTAAAAATAACTGCTGTACTTAAAAAAAGTACAACAAATAATTTGATGAATGGTTGATGCTTGCTCAAACTTTATGCCCCCCCTTCTCCATAGTTACTTTTGTAATTCAAGTACTTTCCCTGATTTGCTTTCATTGTTATCAGATGTTTTTGCTGCCGCTGCTTCTTTATCAATAAACAACTCTTCTAATTCAAAATCATCCAATTGTGGTTCTTTATTAGCACTTTTTTCTTCATCCTTGATTACAGAGAGTTCAGCTAATTCATCTAGCCAGCCCTCTTCATCAAGTGATTCAAGCTCTTCCTCTTGTAAATCTACCACTTCTTGGATACTATTCTCTAGTAGACTCTCAATATCAGATAAATAACCAACCTCAAGTTGGTCATCCTCGATGACTTTCTCACTAATGCTTTCAAGTTCTCTTTCCTGTAAGAAGGAAATGTCTTCATCTAGTGAGTCATCAAATAGTATATTTTCATCTTTTTTATTAACAGGAGAAGATGAAGCAGTAATCTCCATTTCCGATAAATCCATCAATTCTATGTCTAAAGTTTTCTCATTCTGATTTGCTGGAGTAGATGAAGATTTAGTGTCTTGAAAATCAATATCTTCAATGAACTGCTCTTTAGTCATATACATAACTTTCCCTAAACGGCTATCCATCATATAAGCCGCTAAAAAAGAAAGAGCCAGTAGAACTAAAAACGTTTGCCAAACTGGAACGGAAGTAACTACTGCAAGTCCTCCCATTGCTAACAAGCCACTTGTTACCACAACGATAAACTTTCCTTTTTTTGTGTATCCAAGTGGTAATAACAAATGAATCAATAACATCAAAAGCATAGAACCTAATACCCAAATAACTGTTAGCATTCATTCACATCCCTTTTACCAGTCCATTTATACTATAAAAACTACATTTTTTTACAAAAAATTATAATTTTTTATTGTTTAATGCAAAAATTAGACAAAATTCGTCTACTAGATATTGTATAATACTTTTTAATAGTTTAAAAGAAGATGGAAAACATTTATAGGTCATAATTACTGAAATTTGTTATTTTTTATCTAATGATTTGTTAAAATTAAACCTAATAAACTATGAAAATAGTATCTTCTCTGTAGAAGGGGATGTTTATATGAAATTTATCAGTAACGAAAAAGGTGTTACGTTAGTAGAGGTTATTGCAGCAATATCTCTGTTATCTATCGTTTTGATAGGTATAATGGGTATATTTCCTCAAATGGGTTTTATTAATAAACATAATGAAGATAAGTCCCAGGCTATAAACAGTGCTAAACAAATATTAAATGAATGGAAATCTGAAGACACGGTCACTGGTGAGAAAGTAATAAGCGCTTTAAAAAAGGAAACTCCTACATCCATTGATTGGCCCATTCCTCCTGAGGTTACAACAACATCCACAACTGATACTTTCTATACATTTAAAAAGAATGATATAAATTCTGAAATTAGAATATGGAAAAATCCTGAAACAGGATTTGGTGGAGAGAATGACTTGATAAAGACCTATAAGATACTTGTCCAAGTTAAAAATAAAAGAGATACAATTATTGGCGAAACATATGGCTATATTGTTGTTAAGAAGGAGATGACAATTGATGCGGACTGAACGAGGTATTACATTAGTTGAAGTCTTGGCAACGGTCTCTATCCTATCGATAATAGGTATTACAATATGGCAGATTTTTTTCCAAGGGTATAACTTCTCACAGAAATCTATAACGAAAAATATGCTTCAGCAACAATCGAATATTGTAATTTCTTCTTTAACAAGAATCCACCAAACGATAGAAGAATATACAATCGTAAGCGCAGGTTGTAACATATCAGTTCGTGATAAGAATAATGTAGAAATTCAGTTATTTACACATTCACAGTATTGTTTTAGAGCGGAGGACCCCTCAGATAACTCAGAATTAACTCCAACTCCACACAAACCTAGTAATGAAGGTCAGGACTTAGATTTAAAAGTTAGGATATCAGAAAAAAATAATCCCAATAATTTTGTGGCAGTAAGAACTTTACTTTACAGACTTAAGGAGGGGGAGAAGTATGAGTAAAATGAAGAATGAAGATGGTTATGCACTAGTGACAGTTTTGATGGTAATTACAATTTTTATGGTTTTATTCCTTTCATTTGGTGCACAATCTTTTAGTACAGTGAAACAAAATAAGGTTGTTGAAACAAGATCACAAACTGTTGCCTTAGCTGAAATGGGGGTTTCCTATTATCAGTCTATGGTTTATAATATTTACCTTGCCAAACGTGATTCGGTAAATAGTGCTATTAACCAGTATATCCTAGCTAATAAAGATAATCCGAGTATCGGGGAAGCCGCATACAAGCAAAAAGCAATTGACTTAATGAAAACGGCTATTGAAGAGGGATTAGCTGAAAAGCATACCCAAGTGGTTAGTGCTGGTACGCCTAGTGACATTTTTATTATAGAACTAGAAGATGGTACAGAAACCAAATTCCAAATTGAATTACTTGAAACAGACCCATTGGCTGTTACAACACCAGATGCTGTAAGCTTTCATTTTAGAAGCACAGGATTAGAAAATGGGAAAAATGCCAGCCTAAGTGGAACACTTAATATTGCATTGACGTTTAAACCTAATGGTAATTCTAGTGGGACCACTACGACGCAGGTCTTGCCAACATTTACTGCATTTGATCCAACTGGTACTAACATTTCTCAACAATGTACAAATAAACGGGAGTTAAGTGATCTTAATACATGTGACCAAATTTTAATCACTGCAAATCCTGAAGCAGAAAATAACGGGAAGATTCCACCTTCCATATCAGGAAACTTCAATCATATGAATGATAAAGCGATTTATTCTACAGTCCCATTAAGTATCGATGGAAAAGGTAATGGAAATGGAATACAGAATGTAGATATCATTTCCAATGACTCTATTACTTTAGGCGGAAATTTAAACTGGGTGAAGGACCTCCTAATTAAATCTAATGGAACAACACGTTTAGAGGGCCAATTTAGAGCGGATAACTCTAAGATTTATGTCAAAGATCGATTAATTTCCCTTAAACAATTTGAGATCTTTGATAAAACCTATGTTTATGTCGATGGGGCCGATGGTACTTCCCCTACTGTTTCGCTTACTGGCAATATACTAACGATTGATAACTCCACACTTTGTGTTAATGGAAATTTATATGCAGATGCAAAAACTTTTGAAATTAAGAATAATGGTAAGCTTTTTGTAAGAGGGTCCATTACTGGTTTTGCTTATAATAAACCTGGGGTAACTGCTAACATAAGTGATCCAAACGTCTTTAAAGATTTATGTGGAGAGTCTGTTGCACAACCTGCAATTCCTTCGATAGAGTTTGGTGACGATATTTCAAGAGATATCGATTATGATTATTAATAGCAAAAGAAATAGGGTGCTTTCCAAATGGAACACCCTATTTCTTTTATTAACATGATGAATATTCTGCCACCCGATTTCGCCCGGCCCTCTTCGCCCCAACATACAGTGCTCGGTCAGCATGTCGAACCAATGCCAGCGGCTCTTCTGCATCTTCAGGTGCAGTTGCAATCCCTATGGACGCAGTTATTTTTACTTGGTGCTGTTTGAGATCTAATGATTGCTGTAATATAAATGGCCAGTTTGCGATTGATTGTCTGATCATCTCTGCCATCTGGTAGGCTTCTTCTTTGTGTGCCTCAGGAAGTAAAACTACAAATTCCTCGCCACCATATCTGGCAACTGTACCCCTTGTACCCACAAGGTTATTTAATCTTGTGGCAAGCTCACAAAGAATTTCATTTCCACTTTGGTGACCGTAAGTGTCATTGACAGTTTTAAAATGATCGATATCAAGAATTATTAACGATAAGACTTTGCGTTCGAATTGGAATAATTTATCGAATTCCTCAGTTAGTAATTTTTCAAAGTAACGATAATTATATAATTTTGTTAACGCACAGCGTTCGCTCTGTGTCTTTGTAAGTTCATAATGCTTTGCATTATCGATTGCTACTGCAAAATACGAACAAAGAATATCAACAATCATCAACTGAGATTTTTCGTATGCTCTTTTTCGCTTTGAAGCGAGCAGTAATACCCCAATGACTTTTTTATTTCTGACGATAGGAACGGCTAATACACTTTCTGCATCAACAGGGAGATAGCCTTCGGAATAGGGCTTCCATTCTTTTTTTGAATGGTATAAACAACCTTTTCGCTTTTCCCATACATAACCGCTAATACCCTGATTTTTTTTGATTTTCGCAGTCTCAGTAGTAATTCCCGTACCACACTGTATACGTCGCACTAATTGAAGCTCGTCCTCACTGATGACATCAAAAATATAAGCATAGTCAACCGGCAGCATTTCACTTAACCTCTGAATAAAAAGGTCAATGACACCATCTACCTCAAGACGTTCTGCCATTTGATGACCAATTTCAGCCGCTTTTTGTAAATATTCATTGATTTTCTCACTTGAATAATAAAGTTTAAAAATGATCGATAAACTCGCAAATGGAACGGCTACGATCAATAAAGCTAATAAACCTTGTTGGTTATAAAACATATATAGGACAAAGCCAAGTGGCAAGGTTATAAATGTGGTGATGGTCTCAACGATGAAATCCTTCCCAAAGTAGGATTCTTTACTTTTATAAATGAAGTATAAATAAAAAGAAATGATGACCTGATTTAGACAGTAATTTACTACTGCATAAACTGCTGCAAGCCATATGGCATGTGGGTCATTTATTAGGGTCGGTCCAGTTTGTCCACCAAGTGCATAGTAAACAACACCGCTCAGTAAGGATACAAGGAAAAACATGATCAAATTTAGCGGTATGCGGAAATATTGTTCCTTTTGAACACGCAGCCCTAAGAGTAACAAAACAACAGCTACTTGGGCAAAAATCATTTCTATGAACAAGCCAAAACTCAAAAACGTTGCAAGTGAAACCCATTGGATTAGAAAGATAGGAGTATTATTAATGACCATTGGCATAAATGCCACAACAGATGTTAACGTCAAAAAAGCTAATAAATCCCACCATTGTCCCGAGAAGTGGGGAGGAAAAGCTTGATAGGTAAACCACATTCCTGCTGGAACTAACAATAACCAGACAAGAAAGATTGCTTTTTTCATTTTCGGTTGAACAGCCATTCCACTCCCCCTCCCACTTACATTATTTTGAAATTGAGTATACTAATATTATCAAAAATACTTTAGCTTGTCATAGTGAAATTGTATTGTTTTTCAAAAATTCACTTAAATACGGTTTAGCCTCTGAGATGAAATATAAAGAACCTGTAACGACTAGAACGGAATCTGGCTGTAGGTCTTGGATACATTTGGCAAGATGTGAATCCCAATTATCCCCGATTCTTTTATTTTTTGAATGACTTAGTGAAAACAAATCAAAGGCATCCGCTGCTCGAGGGAAATCAAACGATACAAATGAGATTTCATCGGCAACTTGGTCCAATTGAGCTATCATTTTGTCTAGCTTTTTATCCTTTAAGGCAGCAAATACAATATGAATAGTATAGTTAGAATAACGATTTGAAAGTTCATGAACAAGTGCTGCAATTCCCTCATCATTATGTGCACCGTCAATAATCACGAGTGGACTTTTAGAGAGGAGTTCAAACCTGCCTGGCCAATATGCTCTCTTTAAGCCTGTCCTTATTGCATGCTCAGAGATTGAAAATTCTTCATGACGATTGATAGATTGTGCTGCCATGACGGCTAAAGCCGCATTTTCTGTTTGATGTTGGCCAATCATGCTAATTTCTAATTGTTCAATTAGATGACCAGCAACATTTAGGATAAACACCTCGCCTGTTTCTTGCGGAAGGTGTGAGGTTATGGAGAAATCCTGATTGAGTATAAAAAGTGGAGCATTCTTTTTATCGGCCTGTTCTCTTATTACAGTAATGGCGTCCTGATTTTTCACAGCAGTGAAAACAGGAATCTGACTTTTTATAATACCCGCTTTTTCAAATGCAATTTCACCATAAGTATGACCAAGGATATTCGTATGATCCAGACCGATGTTTGTAATGACAGAAGCTATTGGTTGAATAATATTCGTAGAATCAAATCTTCCCCCTAAGCCCACTTCATATAGTACTATGTCAACTTGATTTATATTGGCAAAGTAATAGAAAGACATCGCTGTAATCACTTCAAACTCCGTCGGTCCACCTAGCTCAGTTTCTTCTAATTCGTCAGCCAGCGGGACAATAACATTGGTCAGTTCCATAATCTCTTCATCACTGATTGGTTTGCCATTGACTGAAATTCGTTCATTAAATTGTTCAATATATGGTGAGGTAAAAGTACCAACCGAATAGCCAGCAGCTTCAAGAATCGACCGCAAGAAGGTTACCGTTGAACCTTTGCCATTTGTACCGCCAATATGGACGGTCTTCATTTTTAATTCAGGAGATCCGAGTTTCTCCATCATCCATTCCATTCTGGCCAGACCTGGTTTAATCCCGAGTCTTAATCTTCCATGAATCCATTCAAGGGCTTCGTTATAGGTTGTAAACATTTCTGACACCCCAACTTTATTTTTCTAAAAGAAGACGAATCCTTAATGAAGGACTCGTCTCGATTTCTTTTTATTATAAACCTTTTAACTCATTTAAACGAGCCTCTATTAACGCTCTTTTTTCGCGATAGTCTTTTTCTTTGGCACGTTCTTCGGCTACAACACTTTCAGGCGCCTTTTTCATAAAGCCTTCGTTGTTGAGTTTCTTTTCCACTCTTTCTACTTCTTTTGTAAATTTATCGTACTCTTTTGTAAGGCGGGCAATTTCTTCTTCAATGTTAATCAATCCTTCTAGTGGAAGGATGATTTCCAATCCGGTAATGACTGCCGTCATAGCCTTTTCTGGTGTTTCCAGGTTGGTTCCCATTTGTAATTCTTCTGGGTTACAGAATTTTTCAATATAGGCACGATTTTTTTCTATTGCTGCTAAAACAGAATCATCCTTCGCCTTCACAAGCATTTTAATCTTCTTGCTCATTGGCGTGTTTACTTCAGCACGGATGTTTCGAACAGAACGAATCATTTCCATTAACATCTTCATTTCCTGTGCAGCTTGTTCATCAGAGTAGGCTGGATTTACCTCTGGCCACTTGGCAGTTGTAATCGATTCGCCACTATGTGGAAGGTTCTGCCAGATTTCCTCGGTAATGAATGGCATGAATGGATGTAACAAACGCATTGTCTGATCAAGAACATGTGCAAGAATCGAACGAGTTGTTTTCTTTGCAGCTTCATCGTCACCATATAATGGAAGCTTCGCCATCTCAATATACCAATCACAGAAGTCATCCCAGATAAAGTTGTAGAGTGCGCGACCCGCTTCACCGAATTCATAACGCTCTGAAAGCTTTGTAACAGTTTCAATGGTTTCGTTTAATTGAGTGAGGATCCATTTATCGGCAACTGATTTTTCTCCGCTAAAATCAATTTCTTCGTATGTCATGCCATCCATATTCATTAATGCAAAACGGGAGGCGTTCCAGATTTTATTTGCAAAGTTCCAAGTCGACTCAACCTTTTCAAAGCTAAAACGTAAATCCTGACCAGGTGCGCTACCTGTTGAAAGGAAATAGCGTAATGCGTCCGCACCATATTTGTCAATGACATCCATTGGGTCCACACCATTGCCAAGCGATTTACTCATTTTGCGTCCTTGTTCATCTCGAACTAAGCCGTGGATCAGAACGTCTTTAAATGGTCGATCTCCAGTAAATTCAAGGCTTTGGAAAATCATCCGGGAAACCCAGAAGAAGATGATGTCATAGCCAGTTACAAGTACATCTGTTGGAAAGAAACGCTTGAAGTCTTCTGCTTCTACATTTGGCCAGCCCATTGTGGAAAACGGCCATAACGCAGAACTGAACCACGTATCCAATACGTCTTTATCCTGCTCCCAATTTTCACTATCTGCTGGCGCTTCGTGCCCAACGAATATTTCACCTGTTTCTTTATGATACCAAGCAGGAATGCGGTGACCCCACCAAAGCTGTCTAGAAATACACCAGTCACGGATATTTTCCATCCAGTGAAGGTAGGTTTTTTCAAAACGATCTGGAACAAAATTAACTTTGTTTTCCTTACTTTGCAGAGCGATGGCCTCATCCGCAAGTGGCTGCATTTTAACAAACCATTGTGTTGAAAGGTAAGGCTCAACAACTGCACCACTGCGCTCGGAATGACCAACAGAATGTAAATGCTCTTCAATTTTGAAAAGAACGCCTTGTTCCTGAAGGTCCTTAACAATTTGCTTACGGCATTCGAAACGGTCCAAACCTTTGTACTTTCCTGCTCTGTCATTCATCGAGCCATCCTCATTCATAACAAGGATTCGCTCTAAGTTGTGACGATTTCCTAGTTCGAAGTCATTCGGGTCATGTGCTGGAGTAATTTTAACTGCCCCAGAACCGAATTCCATGTCTACATAGTCATCACCAACAATTGGAATTTCACGGCCCACGATTGGAAGAATTACCGTTTTGCCAATTAAGTGCTTGTAGCGATCATCCTCTGGATGAACGGCAACTGCAGTATCACCTAACATCGTTTCTGGACGAGTGGTTGCTACTTCAATATGTCCAGAACCGTCTGCTAACGGATATTTCATATGATAGAATGCACCTTGAACATCCTTGTAAATAACTTCGATATCAGATAGTGCTGTCTTCGTGGATGGATCCCAGTTGATGATGTATTCGCCGCGGTAAATAAGACCTTTGTTATAAAGAGTAACAAATACTTCACGTACTGCTGCCGATAAACCTTCATCTAATGTGAAACGCTCACGGCTGTAATCTAATCCTAAACCAAGCTTTGCCCACTGCTGGCGGATATGAGAAGCGTATTCTTCCTTCCACTTCCATGTTTCTTCAACGAACTTTTCACGGCCTAAATCATAGCGACTTTTGCCTTCGCCACGAAGTTTTTCTTCAACCTTCGCCTGGGTCGCAATACCGGCATGGTCCATTCCTGGAAGCCAAAGAACATCATAGCCCTGCATCCGCTTCATTCTTGTAACAATATCTTGCAAAGTTGTATCCCAAGCATGCCCTAAGTGCAGCTTTCCGGTAACGTTTGGCGGCGGGATTACAATCGTATAAGGCTGCTTGCCCTCATCATTCTGTGCTTCAAAAAACTTTCCTTTCAGCCACCAATCATAACGACCTTGTTCAATCGATTGTGGGTCATACTTGGTTGGCATGGTAATTTCCTTCGTTTCCATTTGACCATCTCCTTCATTTCTCTTTCTATCCAGAAAAACTAGACAAACAAAAAACCCCATTCGTCAATAAAAGGACGAATGGAGTTTGCTTCGCGGTACCACCTTTTTTCCAACCCTAAACAAATGGATTGGCGCTTAAATAAATAACGGATTTGATCCGTCTTCAACTAATAGGATGTATACATCCGTTCGCAGAAGAAGCTCAAGGGCGACCTTCCGAGTGTCTGCTTAGGAATCCTTTCAGCTACTGGTTCCCTCTCTTTAAGCAGGTGTACATCGTACTCTTCCCTGTCTATGCTTATGTGTTTTTAATTATATTGTTTATACTACCCAAAAAGTGTTCTAGTCGTCAATAATGATAGCCAATTTTTTTATATTATATACCATTTTGTAAAAAACGTTAAGAAATTAGGAGAATTCACTATGTAGGAAGAATATATATAAAAGAAATGCCATTTGTGGAGAGGAAGTAAAAAGATGAAGCGGAGGAAATTTATCACCAAATACTCCTACACTCCCTGGTATCGAACCACTAGGAGAGTATGCGAGCAGTTGATTTTGCCGTTTACGATTTTTCAATTAATACGAACCATTTTTATTCCCACTGTGTTTGATGTCCTTTTGTTAGCAGTGTTTATTGCAATAGCGATATCTATATATTTTGAAGTTGTTTAAGAGCCCATTTAGCATGATTACTGCTGCTGGGCTCCTTCTTTTGCCTTCTTTTCTTGCTCATCGATTTCAGTCATTCTCATCACAACATATTCGGAATTCTTCAAATGCCAATATTTCCGTTGCAGCATTCGGACAAATTTCAGCTCATTTTTTGGCTGTTCTTTTTTATAATACCTTTCAACTACTTGGATGATCGGAATAGGATAAGCTAAATAGCTAAAGAATAACAATTTTTCATCTGCCTTAAAGGGAAAATATTTATAGTAATGGTAAACCCATTCAACTGCTTCATCATTTCTTTGTGGCTGGGTATTAAAGGAACGAGAAAAGTATGGCAGTAGATCATGAATCGGTGAGCCATAGCGGGCATTTTCAAAGTTAATGAAATAGCCGTACCCTTTTTCGTCGTAAAGAAAATGCTCGGATGATATTTTTCCATGTGTAATCACCATTCGTGCTTTTTCTGTTTCCTTTGTTTTTTCATACCATTCTTCGAATTTGGTTTTAGAAAAGCGAAGTGCCTGACTTATTTCGTTATAGTACAAGCAAAACACCAATTCAAATGGGGACATATACGTCTTTTTTTCACATTCATCGATAAAGCCGTCCAGAAATTCCTGATTCTTATCGAGCACCTCAATCGTTTTTTCGTAATGCTCTGTCCGCTCCTCTTTATTTACCTTAATTTCCTTAGCAGTGATGGTGTGCATCCTTGCCACCTCACGAAATAGCTGCTGGTGTTTCTGTGTCCGATCTTCCTTTACTTCATTCGACATCCATGGCATTAAGTAATATAAGGCTTTATCATGGAGAACGGCATACCTTCCGTCCATCGTCGGATAGATAGGGACAATTCGATTGTAGCCCTTTTGGTAAAGAAGATGAACATGGCGAATAAAGTCTGTGCCAATTGTCGGGTCCATTTTCTTTAATGCAAAAGTCCCTTTATTGGAATAGATTTTTTTAATATTGCCGTGTTCCTCAACAAAATAAGGTTTTACTTGGTAGTTATTTAATATAGGTATCAGTGAATCCACCTGATATGTGTCGCGCATCGACATTCATCTGCCTTTCAGCTAGAGCAAAATCCTTAAAAAGATGGGAGCAGGTTAATAACCCGCTCACCATGTATTTGTTGATTACTTTTTTGCTAATGCGACAGGTACATATAATACTTGACCCTCAAATACATCTTGATTGAGTTCAAGATTATTGTAACGCAGCAGATTCGGGACTGATACCGCATAACGGTCGGCAAGACTATCTAGCGTGTCGCCCTTTTGGACAATGCAAACTTTTAATCTAGCTTGATCGGAGCTGTCTTCTTTGCGGGCAAAGAACTCCGTTAATGTCATTGTTTTCTTCTTAGATGGTTTCTTTTTGGCTTGTTTTGGCGGTGCCTCCGGAGAAGAAGAACTCTCCTCTAGAACTGGTTCTTTTGCTTCTACAGGCTCTTGTGCCTTCTCTTCTGCAATTGGCTGTGCCGGAGCTTCCTCTACGATTTCTTCTATCTCTTGGACGGGCTCACTAGCCTCACTTCTTGCATGTTCAAAAACAACAGGCTGTTTTGGCTGTTGGGGTTCTTCCTCTTCTTCAGGCTCTTGGTACGAAAAAGTTGGGAATTTCGGAAAAACTTCAACCTTTTCCTCCTCAGGCAGTTTTCTTGCTTCCGCTTCAAACAAGAAGGTATCCTCAAATTGATTCTCTTCCTGTTCTGCTTCTTCTTGTTCTTCTGCACGTGGTACTTCTACTTGATAACGATGGAGTACTTCATACTCCTCTTGTTCCTCAGTCTCTTCTTGTTGAGTCGAATCATACAAGCCACTGATGGTTAATTCTGCGGACAGTTTCAGACAACTGCGTTCCGGAATCGAATAATCAAATGACTCCACAATGACATCGATATCATAAATGCTTTGAATCCGATTGTTCGGAATGGTAATATCGACAGGAAAACGGTGTGAAAATTCACAAATGCCTTCCTCTTGAGGATCCACTCTTTCTACATACTTTTGATTAGGTACATTTTCTTCCTCTTCTACTGTACTTTCAGCGTCATTTCTATATTCGCCAGTTAACTCCAGCGAACCACGTATCGTTACGTATTGATCATTTTCCTGGATGGTAATATCCGGGTCTAGAGAAATCGACACAAGTTCAGCCACTTCCTGTCCTTTTCTAAACCACAATGACTCCTCCAAGGAAAATCGCAGGCACGATTGATTCTCCTGAGACAAAGCGACTCCTCCTTTCGTTTCCTTTTAAGCAAAATCACTATGTCACTTACACTCTATGAACGAATGCTTTTATTTATGATAAAAAAGCCTTCTTATGTGAAAAAGTTTGGGATTGTTGGATTTAACATTAATTAATCCTCGAAACTTTGATTACGGGACCTTTTTTAAAAACCTTTTTTCTTGCCGTTTTTCAGAAATACGTGCCAAAATTCATTTTTATGTGCCGAATCAACTTTATCGTCTAAAAATAGCCTCACGCACGCCGGGCTCAGGTATTTGTCTTTCCCTTTTCATGGTTTAGTATAGAATTTTTGCCTTGGAGCTGTTTGGATTTTGAAATCTAATGTCCTATTTGAATGAAAACCTTCTTTATGTGCTGTTTTATGGATTTACTTGCCAAATCCAACTTTTACGTGCCGATTTTAAAATTTACGTGCCAAATTGCATATTTATGTGCCAAATCACATGAACAAAAAAACACCCACCAGATAAATGGTGAGTGCCTTAAAAAAGTATTATTTTAGTTTTGAAAATGCAATATCTACAGCTCTGATCGTCTTTTCGATATCCTCTTCGGTATGTTCTGTAGATAAGAACAATCCTTCGAATTGAGATGGCGGCAGGAATACCCCTTGTTCTGCCATTTCACGATAGTAAGCTGCAAAATAATCTAAGTTAGACGTTTTTGCTGTTTCATAATTGATGACAGGTTCTTTGGTGAAGAAGAAACCTATCATAGAACCAGCACGGTTAAAGGTAACAGGAATATCATACTTTTGGGCAGCTGCGGTAATTCCTTTTTCGAGTAAATCACCTAAGCGCTTGAACTCTTCGTAATGCTCTGGTGTTAATTGACTTAATGTTTCATAACCAGCAGTCATCGCAAGCGGATTTCCTGAAAGTGTTCCTGCTTGATAGATTGGTCCTGCAGGTGCGATTTGTCGCATGATCTCAGCTTTACCGCCGTAAGCGCCAACGGGAAGACCACCGCCAATTACTTTTCCAAGACAAGTAATATCAGGAGTGATATTGAAATAGCCTTGCGCACAATTGTAGCCGACACGGAAGCCAGTCATCACTTCATCAAAAATCAACAATGCACCGTTTTCGGAAGTAATCTCACGAAGACCTTCTAAGAATCCTGGAAGCGGCGGTACAAGACCCATATTTCCTGCAACTGGTTCAACGATAATACAAGCAATATCATCACCGAATTGCTCGAACGCATATTTAACGCCTTCAAGGTCATTGTATGCCACTGTAATCGTGTTTTTAGCCACACCTTCAGGTACACCTGGACTGTCTGGTAATCCAAGTGTAGCAACCCCAGAACCAGCTTTAATCAAGAGGGAATCACCATGTCCATGGTAACAGCCTTCAAATTTCAAAATCTTGTTACGGCCAGTGTAGCCGCGTGCTAAGCGAAGCGCACTCATCGTTGCTTCTGTTCCGGATGAAACCATCCTTACCACTTCGATCGAAGGTACACGTTCAATCACAAGCTTAGCCAGTTCATTTTCCATTAATGTCGGGGCACCAAAGCTTGTACCAAGCTCTGCCACCTTTTTAATTCCTTCAACCACTCTGTCATTTGTATGGCCAAGGATTAACGGTCCCCATGATAATACGTAATCGATATATTCATTGCCATCGATATCATAGATTTTTGAACCTTTTCCTCTTTCCATGAAAATCGGATCCATATTAACAGATTTAAACGCACGTACCGGGCTGTTAACGCCGCCTGGCATTAAGTTTTGAGCTTCTTTAAATGCTTCTACTGATTTTGTATATGAGCGCATTTTTGAGTTCCTCTTTTCGAGTTGTTATTAGTGGTTTTCTTTTAACCAGCGGCATGCATCTTTAGCTGCATATGTAATAATAAGGTCTGCACCTGCACGTTTGAAGGCGATTAACATTTCCATTACCGTTTGTCTCTCGTCAATCCAGCCGTTTGCAGCCGCAGCTTTGATCATCGAATATTCACCGCTGACGTTATAAGCCACAACAGGAAGATTAAAGTTATTTTTAACATCACGAACAATATCAAGATAAGGCATTCCCGGTTTCACAATTAGGAAATCTGCACCTTCAGCCACATCGGATTCTGCCTCCCTAAATGCTTCCATTCTGTTTGCAGGGTCCATTTGATAGGTTTTACGATCGCCGAACTGCGGAGCGCCTTCAGCTGCTTCACGGAATGGACCGTAAAAAGCAGAAGCATATTTAACTGCATAAGACATGATCGGAATATCTTTAAATCCAGCTTCATCCAAACCTGCACGAATTGCTGCCACAAAGCCATCCATCATATTCGATGGAGCAATAATATCCGCACCTGCTTCAGCTTGAGCAATAGCTGTTTTTACAAGTAACTCAAGAGATTCGTCGTTTAAGATTTTATCGCCTTCAACCATTCCACAATGTCCATGGCTCGTATATTCACACAAGCAAGTATCCGCCACAATAATTATTTCTGGATAATGTTCCTTAATCCATCGGGTGGCAACTTGGATAATGCCATGGTCATGAAATGCTTGTGTACCACACTCGTCTTTTGTAGTGGGAATTCCAAATAATAAAACGGACTTAATGCCGTGAGCAACGATATCATCCATTTCAGCTTTTAGGTTATCCATTGATACTTGGAATACACCAGGCATAGAAGATACTTCTCTGCGAATGTTTTCACCTTCATAGATGAATAACGGATAGATAAAGTCGTCTGGTGTTAAGTGGTTTTCTCTTACGAGTGCACGCATACTAGCACTCGTACGTAATCGGCGATGACGTGAAAATTGAAGTTCCATTTATTTTTACCCCCAAGTTTTATTTTAAAATATCATTTTTCTAAAAACTGAATGGTGCCTTTAATCATATCTTTAACTGTATACTCCTCTGGAGACACGTGAACGGGCAGTCCATAGGCGAGTAATCTCTTCTCTGTAACTGGTCCGATACAGCTAATCACACATCTATGAATATGATTCTCGAGGTTATATTCCTTCACAACACTCATAAAGTGATTAACAGTCGAAGGACTCGTGAACATTAAAATATCAAGTTCATCATTAGAAAGCATGTTAGCTAGTTTCTTACGACTCTCTTCTGGCATGTAAGTCTCATATATAACAATTTCATCGACATGTACACCATGGTTACTAAGCGAAGCAGAGATATATTCCCTTGCTAGATTTCCCTTTGGGATTAGCACTTTTGAACCACTCGGCACTATAGGCAAGAATTCTTCCGTAAACACCTCGGTCACATAGGCAGTTGGTACAAACTCTGCTTTATATCCTCTCTCCTGCAGTACCTCTTCCGTTTTCCTGCCAATCACAGCAATTTTCGGAAATGATTTTTGATCTGCATTTTTGTAAAAAGAATAGAACGTTTCCACAGTGACATTGCTAGTAAAAACAATCCAGTCATATGTATTAATCTCATTCATAGCAGTTTGCAGCTGCGCTGTGAGGTCAATTGGCCGAAATGCAATAAGAGGGATTTCAATTGAAATCCCTCCATACTTTTCGACAAGTTGTGAAAAGGATTTTGCCTGACCTGCTCCACGAGGGACCAGGACCTTTTTGTCTTTCAACCCTAATGGTTTTAGCATTGACCTTCGAGCTCCCGTTTAACCTTCTCAATCAGGTCTTTAGCTCCTCTTTCAATTAATAGGTCTGCAGCTTTAATACCAAGCTCTTCTGGGTTAGTGCCCCTTAATTCTTCCTTAAAGATTTCTTGACCTTCAGGAGAAGCAACTAAAACAGTAAGAACGATTTCATCATTATCCGCTACATAGCCAAAGCCAGCAATCGGCACCTGGCAGCCGCCTTCCATTTTTTGAAGGAAAGCACGTTCTGCGCGAACAGCTCTTTCTGTTTTTTTACAAGTGAACTTTTCAAATAGTTCAAGAAGCTCCTTATCATCTTCACGGCATTCGATGGATAATGCACCTTGCCCAACTGCCGGAACACAAATATCTGCATCGATAAATTCCGTGATCGTTTCTTTTGCCCAGCCAAGACGTGAAAGTCCTGCTGCAGCTAGGATAATAGCGTCATATTCTTCATCTTGTAGCTTTTGTAATCTTGTATCAACATTTCCACGGATCCATTTTATTTCTAAATCTGGGCGCTGGGCTAAAATCTGCGCACTGCGGCGAAGACTGCTCGTACCAATAATCGCTCCTGGCTTCAAGTCTTTTAGCTTAATATGATCCCTTGAAATCAATGCATCACGATGGTCCTCACGGAAAGGGATGCAGCCGATTGTTAATCCCTCAGGCAGAACAGCTGGCATGTCTTTCATACTATGAACAGCCATATCAATTTCTTTATCCATCATGGCCTGTTCGATTTCCTTAACAAACAATCCTTTACCGCCTACTTTTGAAAGCGTAACATCAAGGATCTTATCCCCTTTTGTAACAATTTCTTTTACTTCAAATTCAAAGTTGCCGCCTAGCTTTTTAAGCTGTTCTATCACCCAGTTTGTTTGAGTAAGAGCCAATTTGCTGCGTCTAGAACCTACGATAATTTTTCTCATGACTGCCTCCTATGAGTACCAAAAGTGAAATGATGATAATTGCCCAAATAGAAAAAAGTTAATTAATACAATTAAAAATGAACCGACATTCCAAAAGGCTAATTGTCTGCCTGACATATTTTTAACGATACGCAGATACAAGTAGATACTGTATCCGGTTAATAGAATAAAGGAACCAATAATTTTCATATCGTACCATGGCATCCCTGGAACCTTTAAAAAGGCCCATTGTAAACCCAGAATTAGACTTAATAACAGCATAGGAACCCCAATGACTACTAATATATAAGAGGATCGTTCCAGCTTACTTAAATCTGCTATTCTCAAAAGCCTTGTCCCCCATTTTTTCCTTTTCAATAAATCATATTGAATCAGATAGAGAAGTGAAAGCACAAAAGACACAGAGAAGGCACCATAAGATAGAATGGCCATTGTGATATGTATAAGCAATAGTTCTGACATTAGCTGGTTACTTATGACATGTGAATCATGGTTAATCGGAGCAAATGTATGAATCGCGATGACAATAAAACCTAGTATATTTGTAAAAAAAACGATGAAATCGACCTTTAGAAGACGGTTAATTCCAAGTGATAAAGTTACCAAAACCCAGGCATAAAAATAAAGACCTTCAAAGATTGTTAATGCAGGAAATCTTCCTGTTTTTATCATATAGGAAGTAAGAAAGCCGGTTTGTAAAACCCATACAAACGCAAGTAACCAGAAGGCGATACGGTTTGCCTTCCGGTTATGGTGAATGAAATCGAAAAAATATAACAACACACTGAAGGCATATAGGACTACTGTCAATTCGTGCAGCCGCGTCATATGGAAGTCAAACATATTCAGTACCTCTTATGACTGAAAGGAAGCCTGCGGTACATGAACCACTGCATTATTCGTTTCGGCTGCTTTCGTTTGTTTTTCTACAAGCTCTTCAATATTAAATATTTTCATAAATAAATCCAATGCCTCTTCAGCGTCTGGACGAGCAGCCAATTCTTTTGCTTGTAAGATAGGGTCTTTTAACAGCTGGTTGATAATGCTCTTTGTATGTTTATTTAGAACCTTTCTATCTCTGTCCGATAAATGAGGGAGCTTGCGTTCAATGCTGATCATCGTTTCGGATTGAATAGCAGCTGCCTTATCTCTTAGAGCAGATATAACAGGAACTACTCCCAGCAATCCGAGCCATTGCTTGAAATCAACAATTTCCTTCTCAATCATCAACATGATAACTTGAGCTGCTTTCTTGCGCTCCTGAAGGTTTGCCTCAACAATCCCTTCTAAATCATCGATATCATACAAAAAGACACTTTCAAGCTCTGCGATTCTTGGATCTAAGTCACGTGGAACAGCAATATCAACCATAAATAATGGCTTGCCCTTACGCTTTTTCTCTACTTTTTCCATCATAGCTTTTGTAATGACAAAATCCTTTGCTCCTGTTGAACTGATCAGGATATCTGCGTCAATCAAGGAATTTTGGAGTTCATCAACCGTTTTGGCCTCACCAGAGAAACGGTTAGCCAGAACCTTAGCCTTATCAAACGTACGATTGATAACCGTAACTTTTCTTACACCATTGCCATGCAGGTTTTGCGCCGCAAGCTCACCCATTTTACCAGCACCAAAAATGAGAACATGCTTATTCTCAAGTGATCCGAAAATTTTCTTCGCTAGTTCAACGGCAGCATAACTGACTGAGACCGCATTGGCACCAATATCTGTTTCAGCATGTCCGCGCTTCGCAAGTGTAATCGCCTGCTTAAATAGCTGGTTAAAGACCGTACCTGTCGTTCCAAGTTCTTGAGCTAACATAAAGCTCGTACGAACCTGCCCTAATATTTGTGTTTCCCCTAAAACCATGGAATGAAGGCCGCATGCTACCTTGAATAAATGTTCAATAGCCCCGTCCTCTTCGTAAACAAATAGAAAAGGTGAAAACTCAGATTGCTCAATTCCGAACCATTCAGATAAAAATTCTTTTATATAATAGCGTCCAGTATGCAGCTGATCGACAACCGCATATATCTCTGTACGATTACATGTAGAGACAATGATATTTTCAAGGATGCTTTTTTTGGTATTTAATTTTTTTATTGCATCCCCAAGCTCGGCTTCATTAAATGTTAACCGCTCGCGGATTTCCACAGGGGCAGTTTTATAGTTTAGACCGATCACTACAATATGCATTTTTGAAGTACACCCCCAATAAGTAATACAAAAACTACTAATACATTATTAACTAGTCTGATTATAACACGGGTATTTTCAATTTTTACTCCGTAATTGTGAACAGAATACGAAAGAATATGTTACTATAAAAGCGGAAGCGCCTCTAGGCGCTGAAGCCAGCCATATATAGGAAAAAAAGTTCAGTAATTAATAAATATATCATCCTTATGTACAGTACCAAAAAAATAGACTAGATTCAAGTAAACCTTTCTGGAAGTGGTGTTAAAATGAAGAATCAGCGTGTTTTCCCTGGAATTATTCTCATAGGCTTTGGAGCCTTTCTATTCTTACAGCAATCGGGATTTACAGTTTTACAGACATTGTATTCGTGGCCGACACTTCTTATTATTATCGGCATCGCTTTTTTAGGACAGGGATACTCTGCAAATGACCATGAAGCCATCTTACCAGGTGTCATCATCGCAGGTTTTGGCCTTCATTACCATATGGCCGGCAAAATCTTAATTTGGCCGAACAACACAATTGGTATGCTTGTATTATTTATATCCATCGGCTACTTTCTACGTTTTCAAAAAACGAATAATGGTTTGTTTCAAGCGTTTCTCTTTTTAGTATTGGCATTATTGCTATTATTTTACGACAAAGTTGCAGAATATTTTGGGTTACTACAAAATGGTCTAAGTTTTGTTTGGAAGTTTTGGCCAGCCATAATCATTCTTGTCGGAATCTACTTCCTTTTTAAAAAGAAAAAATAAACGTCAGGCGGAAATTGCCTGACGTTTTTCTTACATATAGCTCTGCAATATAGACCACGCTTTATCTTTTCCTTCACCAGTTTCGGATGAGAAAAGAACGATTTGATCATTTTCATCTAAATCGAGCGTTTCCTTTGTTACTTTTAAATGTTTCTGCCATTTCCCTCTTGGGATTTTATCTGCCTTTGTCGCGATGATGACACAAGGAATACCATAATGCTTTAAGAAATCATACATCATGACATCATCCTGTGTGGGCGGGTGTCGTAAGTCAACAATTAAAACTGCTGCTTTTAATTGTTCCCGGGAGGTAAAATACGTTTCAATCATTCTTCCCCAAGCAGCACGCTCGGACTTCGAAACCTTCGCGTATCCATAACCAGGAACATCGACAAAGTGAAGGATTTCATTGATTAAATAAAAATTTAACGTTTGTGTTTTACCTGGCTTTGACGAAATTCTTGCAAGCCCTTTTCGGTTTAACATTTTATTGATAAAAGAAGACTTACCAACATTCGAGCGACCTGCTAATGCAAATTCAGGCAGGTCTGTTTCTGGGTATTGCTCTGGCCTGACGGCACTGATGACGATATCGGAACTAACTACTTTCATTGCAATCCACCTTCTACTAGTGCATGCCGAAGAACTTCATCGACATGTGAAACAAGCACAAACTCTATTTCATTTCTGACACTTTCTGGAATATCATCGATATCCATTTCATTATCCTTAGGGAGAATGACTTTTGTTAATCCTGCACGATGAGCACTGAGTGTTTTTTCTTTTAATCCGCCAATTGGAAGCACCCGGCCTCTTAGTGTAATCTCACCTGTCATTCCTACTTCACGGCGAATGGCTCTGCCCGTTAGCGCCGACACAAGTGCAGTGGCCATTGTGATTCCTGCAGATGGACCATCTTTTGGAACAGCACCTTCTGGAACATGAATGTGAACATCATATTTTTCATGGAAATTTTCTTCAATTCCAAGTTCACCGGCTTTAGAACGAATATAGCTAAATGCCGCCTGGGCCGATTCTTTCATGACGTCCCCAAGTTTACCTGTTAGTACGAGTCTTCCTTTACCTGGCGATAAAGACACTTCAATTTGCAAGGTATCACCGCCAACAGTTGTGTAAGCTAGACCTGTCGCAACTCCAACTTGATCCTCTGTTTCTGCTTGACCATAACGGAATTTAGGCTTACCAAGGAACTCCTCCACATTCTTTTCCGTAACAACGACACGTTTTTTCTCACCTGAAACAACGATTTTCGCTGTCTTACGGCAGATGGTAGCCATTTGTCGCTCGAGGCTCCGCACACCTGCTTCACGGGTATAATATCTGACCACCTTAAGAATCGCGTCATCACGCACTTGGAGAATGCCTTTTGTCAGCCCATTTTCTTTAATCTGTTTTGGCAGCAAATGGTCTCTTGTAATATGAACTTTTTCAATCTCTGTATAACCAGCAATCGTAATAATTTCCATCCTATCTAAAAGTGGACCTGGAATCGTTGACAAATTATTGGCGGTCGCAATGAACATCACTTTTGAAAGGTCATAGGTTTCTTCGATATAATGATCGCTAAAATTATGGTTTTGTTCCGGATCCAGTACCTCAAGCATTGCAGACGAAGGATCACCACGGAAGTCGCTGGACATTTTATCAATCTCATCTAATAAAAAGACTGGATTAATGGTTCCTGCCTTTTTCATTCCCTGGATAATTCGACCTGGCATTGCTCCAACATAGGTTCTTCGATGACCGCGAATTTCAGATTCATCACGAACACCACCGAGGGATACACGGACAAAATTACGATTTAATGAATTTGCAATCGAGCGTGCTAAGCTTGTTTTTCCTACTCCTGGTGGTCCAGCAAGACATAAAATAGGTCCTTTTAAGGAATTGGTCAGTTTCTGAACCGATAAAAACTCCAATACACGTTCTTTTACTTTTTCAAGACCGAAATGGTCTTGATTGAGGATTTTTTCAGCACGATGAATATCAATATCATCGTCGGTCTTCTTCGACCATGGAATCGTAATCAGCCATTCAATATAGTTACGAATAACGGCACTTTCTGCTGAGCTTGAAGGCACTTTTTCATAGCGGTCCAGTTCTTTTAATGCAGTTTGCTGAACATTCTCAGGCATACCCGCATTTTTAATTTTTTCCGTTAGTTCAGCGATTTCACCGGTTTTGCCTTCTTTATCGCCTAATTCCTTCTGAATCGCCTTCATTTGCTCACGCAGGTAATATTCCTTTTGCGTCCTTTCCATGGAACGCTTTACTCGCTGCCCAATCTTCTTCTCTAGATTAAGCACTTCTTTTTCATTTTGAATGGTATCAATGACCATATTCATTCGTTGCTTAACATCAATGGTTTCAAGTATTTCTTGTTTTTCTTTCAGTTTGATTGGCAAATGAGAAGCAATAATATCTGCCATTCTACCTGGTTCTTCAATGTCTACCACCGAAGCATAGGTTTCTGCGGAGATTTTTTTCGATAACTTTATGTATTGCTCAAAATACTCAAGCATTGTTCTCATTAATGCCTGGTCTTCTACATCCTTTGTTGTTGCTTCTTCATATGTCACAATGCTGACCGCATAATAATCGTCCTCATCATGAAATGCTTGTATTTTTGCTCTGTTTAGTCCCTCAACCAATACTCGAATGGTTCCATTTGGAAGTTTAAGCATTTGTTTAACCTTCGTTAATGTACCAATTTGGTATAAATCCTCTTCAGAAGGATCGTCTATTGCAATATCCTTTTGGGTTGTTAAAAAAATTAAATGGTCATCTACCATCGCTTTTTCAAGGGCTTCAACCGATCTTTCACGTCCAACATCTAAATGAAGGACCATTGTCGGATATACAAGCAACCCTCGAAGCGGCAGGAGGGGGACGATCAATTCTCTCTCTTTCGCCATTAAATTGCACCTCCACATGCATCAATCAATCTTTCTTGCTCATAAAAGCAGAAATCGTCTTTGTACAATTCTATCTCATTTGCAAATATGTGTCTAATAATACAATTAACAGCGAGGCGACTGCCCAGGGGCGACTAGGCAAATGTTCTTCATCCTAAAAGTCGCTTTTTGACTTTTTGGGGGAAGGTTATTTGCCATCGAGCCCCTAGGAGCCACAGCTAGTTAAGAAAGCCACAATATCTGCTTGTCAATATATATTTTAATTTTCCCAAACTAGCACCATTTCTTTCATAAAAAACACTTCGGTTTTTACAACCGAAGTGTAATGGTTAAATGGATTCTTTTTTAGAAAGCTCGACAGAAGCCGGAATGACTTGATTTTGGGCGAGGTTATTGACGAGCGCGATGTCAAAAACCTCACTTAAATGGGTAACCGGAACAATCCGGATTCCCTTAATTTCATTTAATATCGATTGCATATTTTCTTCAGGGATGATAACGGTGGTGGCACCAGCTTTCTGAGCTGCCTTCACCTTAGGGTATACGCCGCCGATTGGCTTCACGTTTCCATGAATGCTTATTTCTCCTGTCATCGCTACCTTGTTATCTATCGGAACTTTGTAAATAGCCGAATAAATCCCGGTTGCCATTGCAATTCCTGCAGATGGACCATCGATTGGAACACCGCCTGGGAAATTCACATGAATATCAAAATCGCCGGCTGGCACACCCATTGACCGTAGAACGGTAATAACATTTTCAATCGAACCACGTGCCATACTTTTCCTGCGGATGGATTTCCCTTGTCCGCCAATGCTTTCTTCATCGACAATCCCGGTAATGTTAATGGTTCCCTTATCTTTGGCAGGGATGACCGTTACTTCTATTTCCAGCAATGCCCCTGTATTTGGACCATAAACGGCTAGTCCATTTACGAGACCCACTCGAGAATCATCATTAATCTTTCTTTCCATTCTTGGTGATAATTGACTAGAATGAGCCACCCATTCTAAATCTTCGTCTTTTATAAAATTGCGCTCATCGGTAATCGCCAGCCCTGCAGAAATTTGAATCATATTTACCGCTTCGCGCCCATTTCTCGCATATGTAGATAAAATATCCAATCCGGCTTCACTAATGTCTAGTTTTACTTTTTCAGCTGCTTTTTTCCCGACTTGAATAATTTCTTCTTGCGTTAAGTCTCTGAAAAAAACTTCCATACAGCGTGAACGGATGGCAGGTGGTATTTCACTTGGCGTTCTAGTTGTGGCACCGATTAAGCGAAAGTCTGCCGGCAGACCGTTCTTAAAAATATCATGGATATGTGTAGGAATCTGATTATTTTCTTCATGATAATAGGCACTTTCAAGAAATACTTTTCGGTCTTCAAGAACCTTTAAAAGCTTGTTCATTTGAATCGGGTGCAGCTCGCCGATCTCATCAATAAATAAAACACCGCCATGCGCATTGGTAACTGCGCCTTGCTTCGGCTGAGGTATCCCCGCTTGTCCCATTGCTCCCGCACCTTGATAAATCGGATCGTGAACCGAACCAATTAGTGGATCAGCAATGCCTCTTTCATCAAACCGAGCAGTTGTTGCATCTAATTCAATGAAGACAGAGTTTTGTTTAAATGGAGATTTTTGATTTTTTTTCGCTTCTTCTAAAACTAATCGAGCAGCAGCTGTCTTTCCTACCCCTGGTGGTCCATAAATAATGACATGCTGAGGATTTGGTCCACATAATGCTGCTTTTAATGACTTTATACCGTCTTCTTGTCCAACAATATCCTGGAAGCTAGTCGGACGTACTTTTTCAGCTAATGGTTCTGTTAATGATATGGATCTCATCTTTCGAAGCTGTTCCATTTCCTTACGGGATTCCCGATCAATGGAAACCTTTTGTGTCCGTTGGTTCCTTAGCAAATTCCAAAAATACAGCCCAATGATAATTCCGAAAAACAGCTGTACAAATAAGGCAATCCCCGTCCAACTCATAATTTTCCCTCCTGCTACAGTAAACTTAAGTAGTTATTTATAAGTATTTCCTGCATAGAGAGGGAATAAACCACAAATTGTAAGAAACTGTTTTTGTTGGAATGTATAATCCGCAAAAAAAGAACCCAGTAATTTAACTGGGTCCTCTTAGTAGCTATGATTAAGCAGATTTTTCTTCTGCTACAACGGTTCCGTCTTCTAAGACAAGTTTCGGAACACTATTGTCGATAACTGTTTCTTTTGTAATGATACATTTCTGAATATCATCACGAGAAGGAAGGTCAAACATGACATCAAGCATGATTCCTTCAATAATAGAACGTAATCCACGTGCGCCTGTTTTACGTTCAATCGCTTTCTTCGCGATCTCACTAAGTGCGCCTTCCTCGAATTCCAATTCTACTTCATCGATTTCAAGCATTTTTTGATATTGCTTAACTAACGCATTCTTAGGCTTCGTTAAGATTTCAATTAATGCTGACTCATCTAGCTGCTCAAGACTTGCAATAACAGGCAGACGACCAATAAATTCAGGAATTAAACCGAAGCGGAGTAAGTCCTCAGGTAATACTTTTGAAAGAAGTTCTTTCTGTGTAATTTCCTGTTGTTGTTTAACATCAGAGCCAAAACCAATAACTTTTTGACCTAAGCGGCGCTTAATGATTGGTTCGATACCATCAAACGCACCACCGCAAATAAATAAAATATTTGTTGTATCGATTTGAATGAATTCTTGGTGTGGATGTTTACGTCCGCCTTGTGGGGGAACGCTCGCAACCGTACCTTCTAGAATTTTTAATAATGCTTGCTGTACACCTTCACCAGATACATCTCGTGTGATCGAAGGATTTTCTGATTTACGGGCAATTTTATCAATTTCGTCAATATAAATAATACCCTTTTCAGCTTTTTCCACATCGTAATCAGCGGCTTGAATCAATTTTAACAGAATATTTTCTACGTCTTCCCCAACATAACCAGCTTCAGTTAGAGAAGTGGCATCAGCGATTGCAAATGGAACATTTAGAATGCGCGCTAATGTCTGAGCTAATAAAGTTTTACCACTTCCAGTTGGTCCAATCATAGCGATGTTGCTCTTAGAAAGTTCAACATCATCAATCTTACTGTTAGAATTGATACGCTTGTAATGATTGTAAACTGCAACCGATAGCGATTTTTTAGCTTGATCTTGACCAATGACGTACTCATCAAGAATTTCACAGATTTCTCTCGGCTTTGGAACGTCTTTGAATTCTACTTCTTCTTCTGTTCCTAGCTCTTCTTCAACGATTTCTGTGCAAAGCTCGATACACTCGTCACATATATAAACACCTGGTCCGGCTACCAATTTACGTACTTGGTCTTGTGTCTTCCCACAGAAGGAACACTTTAATTGGCCTTTTTCATCATTAAATTTAAACAATTCTTTCACCCCTTGAAAACGTGTTATAACACTATTTAAAGTTGCGTAACACAAACAAAAATCCGTTTCTTTTTCGATACGATTCAGCGGTATGTATTGCATTGTAACACATGGACCCAGCGGACTGGTAATAAAAAGCCTTCTTCAACTATGTTTTTCTGAAAGCGGATTTTTGTTAGCTGCACTTTAAATGATTCCTATGTACCCATTAAGCATAACCATTTTTCATCAAATTAAATCTTTGATAATGCCGGTTTTACTTAATTCGCTATGTAAAACTGTTTTTCCTGCATGCATTTGCATTATGTTCCTGCCTGCTTGTTGTTAGAAAAGCGGAAGCGCCTTGTCCAGGGGCGACAGGCATAAGACGAGCCGGCAGAAAGGTTGCTTTTTAACCTTTTTGACGGATTGGCTTATGACCCCGAGCCCCTAGGCGCTGTAGCTCGACATTAAAAAGGTTTCCCTGTACTTATTATAATATGTAATTGAAAAATTGTATAAAAACAGGCACGATAAACTCGTGCCATGTTTTAACAATACTTATTATTTTTTATTTTCGATTAAGAATTCAACCGCTTTTTGCTTTTGAAGATCACCTTTGATACCATCAACGCCGCCAAGTGCTGCCTTAATGTTATCAACAGTCATATTGTACATACCAGCCATTTTTTCAAGCTCAGCATTTACATCTTCGTCAGTAGCTTCAATGTTTTCAGATTTTGCGATTGCTTCAAGCGTTAACGCAACGCGAACACGGTTTACTGCTTCTTCTTTCATTTGCTCACGTAAAGCATTTTCATCTTGACCTGAGAATTGGAAGTAAAGCTCAAGGTTCATACCTTGCATTTGTAAACGTTGCTCGAATTCTTGAAGCATACGGTTTACTTCGTTTGTTACCATAACTTCTGGAATTTCAACTTGTGCATTTTCAGCCGCTTTTTCAACTAAAGAATCACGTAGGTGATGTTCAGCTTCGTGCTTCTTGCTGTCTTCTAAGCGAGTTCTGATTTTTTCTTTTAATGCATCTAATGTTTCAACTTCATCATCAACATCTTTTGCAAACTCGTCATCTAATGCAGGAAGTTCTTTACCTTTAATTTCATGAACTGTTACTTTGAACACTGCTGGCTTACCAGCAAGTTCAGCTGCATGGTATTCTTCAGGGAAAGTTACTTCAACGTCTTTAGATTCGCCAGTAGCTACTCCTACTAACTGCTCTTCAAATCCTGGAATGAATGAGCCAGAACCTAATTCAAGTGAATGATTTTCAGCTTTTCCGCCTTCAAATGCTTCACCATCAACGAAACCTTCAAAGTCAAGAACAACAGTATCACCAAGTTCAGCAGTACCTTCTTCTTTTACCACAAGCTCAGCTTGACGGTTTTGAAGAGTTTCTAATTCTTTTGCTACATCCTCGTCAGTTACAGTTGTGTCGAACTCTTCTACTTCTAAACCTTTGTACTCGCCTAATGTTACTTCAGGCTTAACTTGTACAGTCGCTTTGAAGATAAGTTCTTTACCTTTTTCCATTTGTTCGATGTCGATATCAGGACGGTCGATTGGTTCGATTCCTGCTTCGTCAATTGCATTTCCGTATGCTTCTGGTAGAAGAATATCTAATGCATCTTGGTAAAGAGATTCTACGCCAAAGCGCTTTTCGAACATTGGACGTGGCATTTTTCCTTTACGGAAGCCAGGTACATTTACTGTCTTAACAACTTTATTAAAAGCTGCAGTTAAGCCTTCATTTACTTTTTCAGCACTTACTTCAACAGTAAGGACACCAGTGTTTCCTTCAAGCTTTTCCCATTTTACTGTCATACTATTTCCCTCCAACAATCTATTATCATTTCATTCGTAACGAATTTGTCAGGATAATGAATTACCCTCTTTTTTTATGTAAAAGATAGTTTTTACACAATGCAACCCTTACATTATAACACAGGATTTTTTTCTTTCAACAGAGTTACCTATATATTGGGATAAGAAATTTCTTCTAATTCTCTTATTTTCGCGAGTGCCTGCTCTATCTTTTCAGTAGAAATCTCGTATTCATCTGAAATATCATCGACATCCGGTTCTCCGCCTAGGTAGTCAAGAACTAACAAGTGAAAAGCAGCAGCCCAGGCTCTCGCAGCTTCAGGCTTGAGCACAAAAGGATAACTTATAAAGAAAATCCTTTCTACCATTCCTTTCATATTTTCAAATAGAACCGGGTCACTATTTTCTAATTTTGCCTCTAGTATCTTTTCTATTTCCTTCATTCTCGGCTGTGTTTGAACGTCTGGAAGTTCTGTGGGGATAAGGCTTAAGTCCTCATTAAATTTCTTAACCTCTATTTTCTTATCATATTCCTGCTCTTTTAATAGGGTCAGGAGCATAGTTTTCAAGAAAGGGTGACCAGATTCTGAGTTGAGGTATTCTTTGATTTCATCCATATATGGACGAATATTTTTCTCCGCCAAACTCGATATAGCAAGCATTTGCTCATTTAAATTTTTTAGTGAAGATAGTTTGAGCTCTTTCAGATGGGTCTCTTCTTTTGCTTCTTCCATCGGTTCCTGCTGACTATTGTCAGCCATCCGTTTACTAAATTGGAGGATGGTGAGGAAATGATCATGCCTGTCCGGTGGGATTTCTTTTTCGTCAAACAGGGCTTCAATCGTTGAAACAATTTCCTGATATTCATGCAGTTGTATTAAGATGGTCAGATACAAATCGACCATATGAAAATACTCCCCGATGCCCTTTAATAGCATTTCATTCGCTAAGTCTTTCGCTTTTATATAGGCTCCTGCTTCAAAGTATGCGAGCACGAGTCCTATTAATATGTCACTATTTTCTGGGTCATGAGCCTTCGCTTCCTCGAGCAAAGTAATAGCTTCTTGGTATCTCTTGTTTTGAAGGCTCTCAAGACCCTTATCCGTCAATCTCTTTTCGAGTCCGGGAAGGAATATTATATTATCTTTCCGTTTCGCTCGTTCCCGTTTTTTCATACTTTGTACCGTCCTCTGCAGAAAAGCCTCAGCGCCTTGTTCAGGGGCGACCAGCGCCGGAGGGCCTGCTGGTGAAGTCTGGTTTTTGACTTCATCAGCAGGACCGAAGCGACTCGAGCCCCTAGGCGCTAAAGCTAGACATATTCTATATGGAAAATAGTGTAGCATGAATTGGATAAAAAACAAAAAAACTCACCTTCTGATAGGGGGAAATTAGGTACTTCATCTGATTGTTAACTTAATTGTGTTGATCCTGATTTATGGGCACTATATAACGGTGATTGTTACCGTAATTCTGCTGCTCCCGATTTATCGGCACTATTTACCCCTGATTGTTTCCGTAATTCTGCTGCTCCCGATTTACCGGCACTATTTACCCCTAGAAATAACACGAATTTTAAAAACAAAAAAACTCACCTTCTGAAGGTGAGTAATATTTATTGGTATGTAGTTAAATGGCGTCCCAGGAGAGATTCGAACTCCCGACCGTACGCTTAGAAGGCGTATGCTCTATCCGGCTGAGCTACTGGGACGTAATAAGTATTTCAAAGACAAGATTTATTATATAATCGATATACATTAAAGTCAACACTATTTTAAAACTTTTTTTTATAAAATAAAATGGGGGGGAAGAAAAAGTCTTCCCTCATTTTTTCGGCAAAGCAAAATCAAAGGTTAAATCTTTTAATTCCCGTCCACTGATGTCATAAACGGACATTTTGATTTTTTCATCTAATAATTCTAAGATCACATAGGTTTTTTCGAAACGTTCCCTTGGCAAACGAATACTGCCAGGATTCAAGAACAACGTACCCCCAATAACTTCTGCTCCCAATACATGGGAATGTCCGAAACAGACAATATCTGCTCCAACTTCCGCTGCCTTGTATTTTAAGTTCATTAGTGACGACTTAACTGAATATCTGTGACCATGAGTAACAAAAAACTTACGGCCAGCTATCTCGGTAGTAGTTTCCAATGGATAGCCGCCAAAATCGCAATTTCCCTTGACCGTCAAATACCCATTCATCACTTTATCGTCGGGCATCATTTCAGAATCACCACAATGAATCATTAAATCTACTTCGTTTAGATGCCTCTCCCTTAAAACCTCAAGCTCGTTCGTTAAACCGTGGCTATCACTAACAACAAGAACTTTGCTCATGATTATTCCGCTCTTTCTACAATAGAATCTAACATACCTTCAAGCTTTCTCAAAGCATTCGCTCGATGACTTATTTTATTCTTTTCATCAGAGGATAGTTCTGCCATCGCGCGGCCTTTCTCTGGCACATAAAACACAGGGTCATAACCAAAACCATTTGTTCCCCTTTGCTCCTCGAGAATTCGACCTTCACATGTCCCAGCTACAGTGATCGTTTCTTTCCCTGGCATCGCTACAGCAAGCGCACAATAAAACCGAGCGGTACGCTCTTCTTCAGGAACGCCTTTCAATTCAAGCAATACTTTTTCAAGATTTTTCTGATCGTTTTTAGGCTCCTCTCCAGCATAACGTGCTGAATATATACCTGGTCTGCCTTCTAAGGCGTCAACGATTAAACCAGAATCATCACCAATCACGATTTTATTTAATTGCTGGGAAACCGCTTCTGCTTTTAACGTGGCGTTTTCTTCAAAAGATGTCCCGGTCTCTTCTACATCCTCTATATCAGGATAATCAAGCAGTGTCCGGACTGCAATGCCTCTCGGTGCAAAAATATGTTCAAATTCCTTTGCTTTACCCGGATTTTTAGTTGCAATAATAACTTCCTTCATAACTCCATATCCCCTTATTTCTTTCGTCTTGCTTCAATTTTCGAGGTGATTTCTTCCCCTAACGCAGATTTTTGATGTTCAAATAGCTCCATCAGCCCTTCTTGAGCTGCACCTAAAAGGTCCTGAAGCTGTTGGTATGAGAATGTAGATTCTTCGCCCGTTCCCTGTAATTCTACAAACTCACCATTTCCTGTCATAACGATATTCATATCGACAAGTGCTTTAGAATCTTCTGCGTAATTTAGATCTAGCACTGTTTCATTATTTTTTAAAATTCCAACACTGGTTGCTGCTAAGTAATCAGTAATGGGGAATTTAAAACCCTTTTTTTCACCAAGTCGATTGAGGGCAATTGCCATTGCAACAAATGCTCCAGTAATCGAGGCAGTCCTTGTTCCCCCATCAGCTTGTATGACATCACAATCAATCCATACTGTTCTTTCCCCTAGCGCGGATAAGTCGACAATCGCTCTTAATGCTCGTCCAATTAACCTCTGAATCTCCATCGTTCTTCCGGTGACCTTCCCTTTTGAAGATTCACGAATGTTTCTTGTTTCCGTTGCACGAGGCAGCATAGAATATTCAGCGGTGATCCAGCCTTTGCCTTCTCCACGCATAAAAGGTGGAACTCTCTCCTCAATACTTGCTGTGCAAATTACCTTTGTATTCCCCACTGAAATTAGGACTGAGCCTTCTGGGTGCATTAAATAACCTGTTTCAATATGTATGGGTCTTAATTGCAGTCGTTCTCTACCATCAACACGCACAACTTTTTTCCTCCTTGTGGATGGGAATACCTCTCCCACCGTTTGTCATCTCTAAAATCAAATAAAGAAGAGGAAGCCAAAAGGCAACCTCCCTGATTGTCACTATATAGTATATCAAAAATATATTTTTAGAAACTACCTGTGTTGACTTTTTCTGGACGAGTGACTGGTTCAGAAACTTTTTCACCCTTATCATTAACGAGTTCTGCCTTGCCATCCACTGTAACCGCAACACTTTCAATACCCTTTTGTTCCGTTAATGAAAGGACAAGGGCGTTTAATAAGTGTTCAGAAACAATTTTTTCTTCAAAGCTTCCATAGATGGATTTATTAAAGTTTAACGTTACCTTTCCATCTTCAATTTTCGGAGCTTCTAGCAGTTCTACGTCAGGCATAAACTCAGAAACCAGATTAGATTTTACATTTGGACCTTTTACCAGCTCATTGACAACTGCGACGACATTATTCTTTTCGCTCGTGCTAACCCGTTTTGTCACAGGTACATAATAATAATTGTCTTCTTCACCGCCAATATAATATACGGTCACTGGCTTTGTGTTCGTAATATCCGTAACGCCGGCAGTATCATGATTGATACCTGTAGCTCTCGATAGATTCTCACTAATTGGTGTTCCGTTTACAGGCATTTCATTTAAATCATGTCCGTTCATCTGAAGCTTTACCTTCTTCACTGAATCAAATTGTGTAAGTGTCCAGGTGACCGCTTCAAGGATCCTTCTTTCATCTTCAGGCTGATAGTTTTTAAATTCCTTCGAGAAGTCAACCACGGCTACACCATCTTTAATGTTAACGGAAACTTGGGTTTCTTCTGGCAGCACAGCCCGGAAATCATTTGGCAGCATGTCGGTAACCGGTCCGTTAGCCACTAAGTATTCTAATGCTTGCTTCGCTACGGAAGAAGTTTTTGGCAGTGTAAGTGTTTGTGGCACCACTAACCCATCTTTATTAATTAAGTATAACTCTGTTTTTACTGTTCCTTCGACTTCTTCACTCTTACCGGTGGTTTCCTTAGTCGGGTTTGTATCGCTCACTGTAACCTGCTTTGGCGGATCTACCTTTTTCTGCTCTTCAGTACCGAACAAACCACACCCCGATAATAGAAGTGTTGAAGCAAAAACGGCTGTAACAAGGGGTTTTACTTTATTTTTAGACATATTTTTTCCCTCCTAAGACAGTTTGTACTAACATGTATACGAGCCTATGAAAATAATTAGACCGCCTTTAGAAAGAAAAATAGGACATTCTTTCATTTTTTTTCAAAAAAAATAAGCTCCTTTAATAGGAACTTAATTATAATTTAATCTTTTTAACATTATTTATAGGTACTCCGAGCCACTGCGAAGCGATTTTTGAAAAGATATACCTAGACCCCGTGGTATAAAATTCATGCTCCGGCTCATTCTCATCCGATTCGAGTATATTGTTATACTGGAGAATCGCACTAATTTCCCTTGCTGTTTCATCCCCAGAACTGATAACATTCACACCTTCACCCATAACTTTTTGAATGAGTGGTTCAAGCAAAGGGTAATGGGTACAGCCAAGGATTAGTGTATCTAAGTTTTGATTTTGCAACGGCTGTAATGCTTCGATGACAATTCTTTCTGCGATCTCCCCATCGTACTCACCACTTTCAACAAGTGGCACAAACTTTGGACAGGCTTGTCCAGTAACATATAACCGGCTGTTTAATGCTTTTAACGCTTTTTCGTAGGCTCCGCTTTTAATTGTACCTACTGTACCAATAATCCCTACTCGATAGTTCTTTGTCCGTTTGATAGCAGTGCGTGCCCCAGGGTAGATTACTCCGATCACTGGTATGCTTAGCTTATTCCTAATTTCATCCAAGACAGCCGCCGTTGCCGTATTACAAGCAATGACCAGCATTTTAATATTTTTTTCTAACAAAAATGTTGTTAGTTCCCAGGTGAATTTTTTTACTTCCTTCAGAGGTCTAGGGCCGTATGGACACCTTGCCGTATCCCCTAAATATATAATTTTCTCATTCGGAAGCTGCCTCATAATTTCTTTTGCAACCGTTAATCCACCAACTCCGGAATCTATGACACCAATTGGTTGTTTCAAAATCCTCGCCTCTTTTTTAACGCATATCTTGATGCAGTTTCATCAAATTGGTTTGAAGTTGTTGAATTTCTTCTACTGAGAAATTGGTTAAAACTTCCTCTAAGTACACTTGACGCTTCTTTATTACTTCGTCTATTATTCTTTCGCCTTCTTCAAGTAAGTGAATTCTGACAACACGGCGGTCCTTAGGATCCTTTACCCTTACAACCAGTTGGTTTTTTTCCATCCGGTCTACAAGGTCGGTTGTCGTACTAAAGGCTAAATACATTTTAGTAGACAGCTCACCAATGGTCATATCACCATCTTCAAAAAGCCACTGTAACGCAACAAATTGTGGCGGCGTAATTTTATAATGACTGAGCATTTCCCTGCCTTTTTGCTTAATAATACCTGAAATATAACGTAAATCTTTTTCTAAACTAGCGACAATTTCTGCGCTGACCTTTTGTGTATTTTCTACAGTCATTTCTATAACACTCCTATATTGGATTCCCTTTGCCTTGTTTTCGTAGACTTTAGCCGTTCTTTCATCTTGCTCTATTTTCTACTTTTTTCGATAAAATTTCAAGTTGAAACATATGCCACTGCAAATTCATATGTATATATCTAGATTTTCCGCGTATAAAAACATGAACCGGCCTCCCGTAGGAAGCCGGTCATGATTAAAGTTCTAGCTCTCCCATACGAAGGAGCTCTACAACTGCTTGTGAACGCCCCTTAACACCAAGCTTTTGCATAGCATTGGAAATATGATTTCGAACCGTCTTCTCGCTTATAAATAATTCACCAGCGATTTCCTTAGTAGTTTTATCCTGTACTAAGAGTTCGAATACTTCTCTTTCACGTTTGGTGAGTAACGGCTTGTGAGTATATTCATTCTCCTTCAAGTATTGTGACCCTCCTTGCCTTCGCCAGTTATGAACCGTTGGGTGGGTATATATTTAGTCACGATATCTTATGTAACTGACACATCTAGAGTGACTAGAAATGCTTTAAGGAGAATAATTTTGTAAAAAAAAAAATCAATAAAAAAAGTCCTTATGTTAAAAGGACTTTAAATTGGCTTCGCATATATGATATAGCGTTGTGGAGCGTTACCGATATAACGGAATGGATAACACGTGATAACGATTAATTCTTCTTTAGTGTTTTGCAGGGTAATGATTGTCCGATCTTCTGCATCTACAATCTTCGTATTCGTTAATTCATATTTAAATTTCCCATTTGGTAATTGAATTTCAAAGATATCTCCAGGCTCAAGCTCACCTAGGCGTCGAAATACAGTATCTCGATGTCCAGATAAAACGATTTGTCCATTTTCACCTGGGAAGTACGATCCCTTATAATGCCCGACTCCTTTTTTTAAATCATTCGGGTCGGTACCTTCAACAATCGCTAATTCAGATTTAATCTTCGGTATCGAAAGCAAACCTACCGTGTCCCCAAATTTAGGAGGATCAATTTTTTTTAGATTCTTAATCGGTTCTTCTTCATCATATTTAGACTCTGCCTTTGCTACAATTCTTTTGGCCTCTTTTAATGTAGAGTCGCTCATAAAATTAGTCTCAACGATTTGCCATACACCGATACCAATGATAACTAGTCCTGCCAAAATGATTAATAACGGAAGCTTTTTCACCCTCAGGTACCATCCTTTTTTCTTACTTCAAATCACTTTACTATTAGTATACCAAAAGGTCGTTCAAAAGTCCCTGTCTCTAAGATAAGAAAAACCCCCTTTTCGTGATAGAAAAGAAGGGTTTAAGACTTTATGCGTTGTCGCTTCCGAAGAAGTTTCTAAACGCTTGGAAGGTTGTATCACGGTTTAATGCTGCAATTGAAGTCGTTAATGGGATCCCTTTTGGACATGATTGTACACAGTTCTGTGAGTTACCACAGTTAGCTAGTCCACCATCACCCATAATTGCTTCTAAGCGCTCTGCACGATTCATCTCACCAGTTGGATGTGCATTAAACAAACGCACCTGTGAAAGTGGCTGAGGGCCAATAAAGCTTGAATTGCTGTTTACATTTGGGCAAGCCTCAAGGCAGACACCACATGTCATACATTTTGAAAGTTCGTAAGCCCATTGACGCTTTTTCTCTGGCATACGTGGACCAGGTCCTAAATCGTATGTTCCATCGATTGGAATCCAAGCTTTTACTTTCTTTAATGCATCAAACATTCTGCTGCGGTCTACCTGAAGGTCACGCACAACCGGGAATGTTCTCATTGGCTCTAGACGGATTGGCTGCTCCAATTGATCAACAAGTGCAGAACATGATTGGCGCGGCTTGCCATTAATCACCATTGAGCAAGCTCCACAAACTTCTTCAAGACAGTTACTGTCCCAAGTTATCGGAGTAGTAGCTTGTCCTTTTGTGTTAACAGGGTTTCTACGAATTTCCATTAAAGCAGAAATTACGTTCATATTCGGACGATACGCTAATTCAAACTCCTCTTCATAAGGAGCAGAATCAGGGCTATCTTGACGGGTAACAATAAATTTTACTGTTTTATTTTCAGACATGTGTTCCTACTCCCCTTTCTTTTTTGCATAGTTGCGTTCACGAGGCTTGATTAAGGAAACGTCAATATCCTCGTAATGGAAAGCTGGTGCAGATGAGCCATCAACAAATTTTGCCATTGTCGTTTTTAAGAAGTTTTCATCATCACGGTTCGGGAATTCAGGCTTATAATGCGCGCCGCGGCTTTCATTACGATTGTAAGCACCGATTGTGATTACTCGTGCCAATTGAAGCATGTTTTGCAATTGACGCGTAAAGGTTGCTCCTTGATTGCTCCATTTGCTTGTATCTTGAATGTTAATATTTTTATAACGTTCTAATAACTCTTGAATCTTATCATCTGTCTTCAATAATCTGTCGTTATGGCGAACAACTGTTACATTATCAGTCATCCATTCGCCAAGCTCTTTATGAAGAACGTACGCATTTTCCGTACCATTTAAAGACATAATAGAAGCCCACTTATCTTCTTGTTCCTTTACATGACGATCAAATACCATTGATGATACAGCATCTGAGCTCTTCTCAAGACCTTTGATATATCTAACAGCATTCGGTCCAACGACCATACCGCCATAAATAGCAGAAAGTAATGAATTCGCACCTAAACGATTGGCACCGTGCTGTGAATAATCACACTCACCGGCAGCAAAAAGTCCAGGAATATTTGTCATTTGGTCATAATCAACCCATAGCCCGCCCATTGAATAGTGCACGGCAGGGAAAATTTTCATCGGAACTTTACGAGGATCGTCACCCATGAATTTTTCATAGATTTCAATGATTCCACCAAGTTTAATATCTAATTCTTTTGGATCCTTATGTGAAAGATCTAGGTATACCATGTTTTCGCCATTAATACCCAGCTTCTGATCCACACAGACAGAGAAAATTTCACGTGTCGCAATATCACGTGGTACTAGGTTTCCGTAAGCAGGATACTTTTCCTCAAGGAAATACCATGGTTTTCCATCTTTATATGTCCAAACACGTCCGCCTTCACCACGTGCTGATTCACTCATTAAGCGAAGCTTATCATCACCAGGAATAGCAGTTGGATGAATTTGAATCATCTCACCATTTGCGTAATATGCACCTTGTTGATAAACAATAGATGCAGCAGAACCTGTATTGATAACAGAGTTCGTTGTTTTTCCAAAGATGATTCCAGGGCCGCCGGTCGCCATAATGACAGCATCGCCAGCAAAGGATTTAATCTCCATTGTTGTGAGGTTCTGAGCAACAATTCCGCGGCAAACTCCATCGTCATCCACAACTGAGCCTAAGAATTCCCATCCTTCGTACTTTGTTACTAATCCTGCTACTTCATGACGACGAACCTGCTCGTCCAATGCATAAAGAAGCTGCTGACCAGTTGTTGCACCAGCAAATGCTGTTCGTGAATGCTGTGTACCCCCGAAACGGCGGAAGTCCAAAAGTCCTTCTGGAGTTCTGTTAAACATAACACCCATCCGGTCCATTAAGTGAATAATTCCAGGTGCTGCTTCGCACATCGCCTTAACTGGCGGCTGGTTAGCCAAGAAATCTCCGCCATAAACGGTATCATCAAAGTGAATCCATGGAGAATCGCCTTCTCCTTTTGTATTTACTGCTCCATTCATACCACCTTGGGCACAAACAGAGTGGGAACGTTTAACTGGAACAAGTGAGAATAATTCTACTGGTGTTCCTTCTTCTGCAACTTTGATGGTTGCCATTAAGCCGGCTAAGCCGCCGCCAACTATGATCACCTTACCCTTACTCATTGTGACTCACTCCCTTAATCCAAAAATCCGATATTTTTCAATACAGAGTATGAAGTTTATTTTTTAAACAAACGCTAAAAGTGTGCTGATTCCTATGATTGATAGGACAATGAAAACGCCAATGGTAAAATATGTAGAAATTACTTGTGAACGTGGGGAAACTGTAATACCCCAGCTTACGAAGAATGACCACAAACCATTTGCAAAGTGGAAAATAGTTGAAATGACTCCAATCAGATAGAAACCAAACATGAATGGTGAAGAAAGGATGTCTGCCATCATGTCATAGTTAACATGCGCACCAAATGCTGCTGCAACGCGAGTTTGCCATACGTGCCATGTAATAAAGATTAACGTAATGACACCTGATACACGTTGTAATAGGAACATCCAGTTTCTGAAGTATCCATATTTTCCGGCATTATTTTTTGCAGTAAAAGCAATATAAAGGCCATAGATTGCATGAAATAAAATTGGTAAATAAATAATCACTGTTTCTAGGACAATTCTAAAAGGAAGGTTCCCCATAAAATTAGCCGCATTGTTAAAGGCCTCTGGCCCTCTTGTAGCAAAATTGTTTACTACTAGATGCTGCATTAGGAATACTCCTATTGGAATTACCCCTAGTAATGAATGCAATCTTCGATTCAAAAACTCTCGATTCCCCGCCATAATTAACCCCCCTTGAATTTTTAAAATGATGTTAAGCATTTTTGTCTCTATTGTTTTTAAATAGAATTCATAACTTAGCACCAGTGTGACAATAATGTGACAAGTCCATTTTACTCCCATCGGGTATTAGCGTCAAGAAAACGGATACACAAAAGTTTCATAAAAATAAAATTTTTAAAATATATTGATATTATAATAAATTAAAAGTTTTATGTCTTGCAAATGGAATTATCTTGTATTAAATCCAGTAAATAATTAAATTTTATCTATAGCCCCTTCTCATAAATGGGAAACATAATTATGATGAAAGACAGGCTATCGTATTGCAAAATAACAATCCTTTACCACTCTAACGCTTTACACTATATTTCATAAAAAGTGTTCTTAACTTAAAGCCGTAATTGTATATAATAGAATGGTAGAAAGAGGGGAAGCAAAATGAATGAAAGTACTGCCATCGAACTTACTCTAGAATCGAATGAACCAAGAAATATTTCATTGTTTGGTTATGAATTGATTCGAGAATTCATACTGCCAGATATTCTAGGAAAAGACACACCTGAAATCCTTTACTGGGCCGGAAAACGGTTAGCTCGAAACCACCCTTTAAACAGCCTTGATGAAATCATCGATTTTTTCTCAAAAGCTTCGTGGGGACAGCTCGTACTAATAAAGGAGCGTAAGGATGAAATCGAATTTGAACTTGTCAGCCCGTTAATCGTTTCGCGAGTGAAATCAAAAGCCGAACATTTCTTCCAAATTGAAGCCGGCTTTCTAGCTCAACAAATCGAACTCCAAAAACAAGTCATCGCCGAGACCTTCGAACACCCAGTTAAAAAAGCCAACAAAGTCCTATTCACCGTCAAATGGGATCGTAAAGACACACTTTAGTATGTAGAAAAGCTTTCATCAGGCACTCCCGATGAAAGCTTTTTTTATTATTGGTTGTCTGCAGAAAGACCAAATGCTTGGTGCAGTACTTCTACTGCCTTCAGCATGTGTTTTTCTTCGACTACTGCTGAAACTTTAATTTCTGAGGTGCTGACCATTTTAATTTGAATCTCGTTTGCCGCTAGTACTTCAAACATCTTCGCTGCTACCCCAGGGTTTGAAATCATCCCGGATCCAACAATCGATACTTTTGCCAGTTTGTTTTCAGCGTCGAGCTGTTCATAGTTCAGAACATCTTTGCTGTTTTCAAGGACATTTAATGTTTCCATAAGGTCCTGCGTTTTAATGGAAAAAGCAAGATTTGCTGATTCTGCTTCTGTTGTGCTTTGAACAATAATATCTACGTTCAAATGGTTCTCAGCTAAGGTTGTAAAAATAGTTGATAAACTTGTTAGAGAATTGGCAAGTCCCAAGACACTCACCTTTGTGATTTCATCTTCAAATGCCACTCCACGGACTACAAGGTTTTGTTCCATTGATGCTTCCTCCTCAATTACTGTTCCTTCTACTCTCTCCATACTTGAGCGAACCTCAAGTTTGACTTGATAGTTTTTCGCAAATTCTACTGCTCTTGGATGTAATACTCCTGCACCTAAATTCGCCAGCTCGAGCATTTCATCATAAGACACAGACTGTAATTTACGCGCACTCTTCACATATCTAGGGTCAGTGGTGAATACACCCGTTACATCTGTATAAATATCACATTTATCTGCCTTTAATGCAGCTGCGAGGGCCACCGCCGTCGTATCCGAACCGCCACGGCCAAGAGTAGTAATCTCTCCATTTTCTGTAATCCCTTGGAAGCCAGCGACAATTACCACTTTACCCGCAGCAAGCTGATTTTTTACCGCTTCTGTATTAATGGTCGTAATGCGGGCATTTCCATGAACTGGCTCCGTGACAATTCCTGCCTGCCATCCTGTAAACGAAACAGCAGGAAGATTCTGTTCATTTAGAGCCATTGACAATAAGGCAATTGTCACTTGTTCTCCTGTACTTAACAGCATATCCATGTCCCGTTTGTTAGGAGTTGCGGAAATTTCTTTTGCCAGATCCACCAGTTGATCAGTGGATTTCCCCATTGCCGAAACAACCACTACAACCTGATTCCCTTGATCGGTTTCATCTTTAACTCTTTGTGCTACATTTAGAATTCTTTCTACACTTCCAACCGAAGTACCGCCAAACTTTTGTACAATTAAACCCATCTTTTCCCCTGCTTTCAGTTATAGGTTTAGCTATCATTATATGTTTCCCCGCAAAAAAATAAAAAAGCAATGAGAGGGCATCTCATTGCTTGAATACACAAAAAAATTCTGCGTCTACAATGTAAGATAGCTCTCCAAGGCATTAAGCCTTGACAATCCGGCATTTATTAAATGCAAGACCAGCAAAGAAAGAAATGAGACTTTCTTCACTTCGGCGAACATCCCCTTTCATGATTCATCACCGAAGCTCATCCTTCTCCGAATCACTACTATTGAAGCTCGCACCTCTACCTTCACTTTAGTATTAAAAAGTGATAGTAATATAATTTTCATTCATTATAGCATAGTGGCATTTTTCTGACAATCACTATGATTGAAGTTTTTTAATTAATTCCTCCGCCACAAGAGCGGGAATTCCAATGGCTCTAAACTCTTCAAATGTCGCTTCCTTCATTTTCTTAACCGAACCAAATTCCTTTAATAGCTGATTTTTACGTTTTTCACCGACACCTGGAATGTCGTCCAACAGCGATTGAAACGCACTTTTTCCTCGGGTTTGACGATGGAAGGTAATCGCAAACCGGTGAACCTCATCTTGAATCCTTTGTAATAAATAAAACTCTTGGCTGTTTCTCCCAAGCGGGATAATTTGAAGTGGATTGCCATATAACAACTGAGAAGTCTTGTGCTTATCATCCTTCACCAAACCAGCCAAAGGAATATCTAAGCCAAGCTCGTTTTCCAGGACATCTCTAACAGCCTCCACATGTCCTTTTCCTCCATCAATAATAATGAGGTCCGGAAGCGGCAGTTCCTCTTTTAACGCCCTAGAATATCTTCTTCTTGTTACTTCACGCATCGATTCATAATCATCCGGACCCTTAACGGATTTAATCTTATACTTTCGGTATTCACGCTTATTTGGCTTCCCGTCTATAAAGACCACCATCGCAGATACAGGATCGGTCCCTTGAATATTAGAGTTATCGAAAGACTCAATTCGGTGTGGGGTATAAATACCCATAAGCTCGCCAAGATTTTCGACAGCCTTGATCGTCCTTACCTCGTCCTTTTCGATCAGTGAAAATTTCTCATTCAATGCTATCTTCGCATTTTTGATTGCCATTTTAATTAAATCTTTTTTCTGACCACGCTGAGGTTTTAGGACTTTTACTTGAAGTAGCTGTTCTGCGAGATTCAAATCAATTTCATCCTGTATTAAAATCTCCTTCGGTTTAATATGATTCGATTTTTCATAAAATTGACCTAGGAAGGTGAGAATTTCTTCTTCTGGCTCATTGTAGATAGGGAACATGGAAACGTCACGTTCAATTAATTTTCCTTGGCGTACAAAGAATACTTGAACACACATCCATCCTTTATCGACAGCGTAGCCAAACACATCACGATCTGTAAAATCTGTCATCGTGATTTTTTGCTTTTCCATAATGGTTTCAATATGAATAATCTTATCGCGGAATTCCTTTGCACGCTCAAAATCCAATTCCTCAGAAGCACTGGTCATTTTCTCCGTTAGTTCTTTCTTAATCTCTTTAAATCCGCCATTAAGGAAGCGAGTAATTTCATCGGTCATTTGCTTGTATTGCTCTTCGTGTACTTCATTTACACATGGTGCCAGGCACTGGCCTAAATGGTAATATAAACAAACCCTGTCCGGAAGGGTTGAGCATTTTCGTAATGGATAGATTCGGTCTAACAGCTTTTTCGTTTCATTCGCTGCCATGACGTTAGGATAAGGACCAAAGTACTTGCCTTTATCCTTTTTGACTTTTCTTGTAATGATGAGTTTCGGATGTCTCTCCGCAGTCAATTTAATAAACGGATAAGTTTTATCATCTTTCAGCATTACATTATATTTAGGATCGTATTTTTTAATTAAATTTAATTCGAGTAACAATGCTTCGATATTGGATGAGGTGACAATATATTCAAAGTCCTCAATCTCGTTGACGAGCCTTAGAGTTTTACCATCATGCGACCCGGTAAAATAGGACCGTACACGATTTTTTAGTACTTTTGCTTTCCCCACGTAAATGATCGTTCCCTGACGGTCCTTCATCAAGTAGCAGCCAGGCTGATCAGGCAGCAGTGTTAATTTTTGTTTGATAGTCTCATTCATACTAGCTGCTCCTCCCCGTCTTTTATATATCTTCCCTAAAATTTTAAAGGAAAAAGTTGATAAAGAAAAGCCTGATTCTATTTCCAATGGCTGTGTTAAAGCTAAAATTATTATCTGCACTCTGTTGATTTGCGCGGAAGGCACGAAGACTCCTGCGGGAGAACGGGGCTGGGGAGACCCCACAGGCGCTAAGGCGCCGAGGAGGCTCCCCGGACCGCCCGCGGAAAGCGAAGTGCCTGGAGCGCAAATCAACAGACCAATTAAACACAGCCCCGCAAATAAAAAACCTTAGCTAGAAATATCCTAGCTAAGGTTATCTATGCTTTAAACGTGCTTTTCTAACACACCTGCTAAAGCGTCTTTTGGCTGGAAGCCGACTACTTTGTCAACTACTTCGCCATTTTTGAAAACAAGTAATGTAGGGATACTCATAACGCCGTATTTAGCAGCAGTTTCTTGGTTATCGTCTACATCTAATTTAACGATTTTCACTTTGTCGCCCATTTCTGAATCAAGTTCCTCAAGAACAGGAGCGATCATTTTACAAGGTCCACACCATGGAGCCCAGAAATCTGCAAGAACTAGACCAGAGCCTGTTTCAGCAGAGAAATTTGCATCGGTTACATTTGAAATAGCCATTTGTTTATGCCTCCTAAATAAATACTAATTTCTATCGAAAGTATAGCATTGTTTAAACCATCATGCTAATAATCTGTCTCGGATGTAATTTTCCCTAAAAAACGTTTCATATTCTGGCTTATTAAATGTAATAAGGCGAACAGTTTGCCACTGCCCGCCCTATATATTATGAGTGAACTTTAAGTTTTTTAAACTCTTCGGTTAAAAGTGGTACTACTTCAAATAGATCCCCGACAATCCCGTAATCCGCTACTTTAAAGATATTTGCCTCTGGGTCTTTATTGATCGCCACGATTACTTTAGAGTTAGACATCCCTGCTAAGTGCTGGATTGCTCCAGAAATTCCGCAAGCAATGTATAGATCTGGTGTTACAACTTTTCCAGTTTGGCCGATTTGTAAAGAGTAGTCACAATAGTCCGCGTCACATGCACCACGGGATGCACCAACTGCGCCGCCTAGTACATTCGCTAATTCTTTAAGTGGTTCGAAGCCTTCTGCACTCTTGACACCGCGTCCGCCGGAGATTACCACTTTGGCTTCACTTAAATCTACGCCTTCACTCGCTTTTCTAACGACTTCTTTGATAATTGCACGAAGATCTTTAATTTCAACCGATAATGCGGCCACCTCTCCTGTTCTGCTTTCATCCTTGGCAAGAGGTGCAATGTTATTTGGTCTTACCGTTGCAAAAATCAACCCGTCCGTCACAATTTTCTTTTCAAACGCCTTACCAGAATAGATTGGTCTTGTGAAGACAACATTTCCACCAGCAACTTCAACAGCAATTGCGTCTGAAATTAAGCCGGATGCAAGCTTAGCTGCAATTCTTGGGGACAGGTCCTTTCCTAGTGAAGTATGTCCGAAAACTAAACCTTCTGGGCTTTCTTTTTCAAGTACAGCAAGTAATGCTTGTGCAAAACCATCGGATGTATATTGCTTTAACTTTGCATCCTCCACAACAACAACGCGGTCGGCACCGTATTGTACTAACTCCGCTCCTAAAGCGCTAACATTTTCACCGATTAAAACACCAACTACTTCTCCGCCTTCAGCTACAGTTTTCGCTGCAGCAATTGCTTCGAATGAAACATTACGTAAAGAACCGTCACGCGTTTCCCCTAATACTAATACTTTTCTAGTCATTCCTTTACCCCTCCTGCAAATCATTTTTGGCTATTCTGAGTGAATTCGTGCATTTACAATTAAACTACTTTTGCTTCTGTATGAAGAAGGTGAACGAGTTCTTTTACTTGATCATTTAATTCCCCAGATAACACTTTTCCTGCTTCCTTTTTAGCTGGCAAGTATATTTCAATTGTTTTTGTTTTTGCTTCAACATCATCTTCTTCAAGATCTAAATCATCTAATTCTAGTTCATCAAGCGGCTTTTTCTTTGCCTTCATAATACCTGGTAAAGATGGGTAACGAGGTTCATTCAAACCTTGCTGAGCTGTTACCAATAATGGCAGACTTGTTTCGATAATTTCAGAATCCCCTTCAACGTCACGGGTAACGGTTACATTTGTTCCATCGATTTCAAGCTTAGTAATGGTCGTAACATAAGGAATGTTTAACAATTCAGCCACACGTGGACCTACTTGACCAGAACCGCCATCAATCGCTACATTTCCACCGATAATAAGATCTGCTTCTTTATCCTTAAGGTATTCAGCAATGATTTTAGATGTTGTGAATTGATCGCCGTTTTCGCTCGTCTCTTCAGTATTGATCAACACAGCTTTGTCAGCTCCCATAGCAAGTGCTGTGCGTAATTGCTTTTCAGCCTCTTCCGTTCCTACTGAAATAACAGTTACCTCTCCGCCATTTGCGTCGCGGACCTGAATTGCTTCTTCAACTGCATATTCATCGTAAGGATTGATGATAAATTCAGCACCATCCTCGTTGATTTTTCCGCCGGAAATAGTAATCTTTTCTTCCGTATCAAACGTTCTTTTTAATAGTACATAAATGTTCATGATTTCCCTCCTATTAATGCAAAGATTTTTTCTGTTTTAAAGATTAAGAAAATTTAACATAAAAAAATATCATTAACTTCTATGTAGAAGTTATTCACCTTTAAAATTTGGCTCCCTTTTTTCAATAAAGGCTTGAATGCCTTCTTTCGCATCAGGAGAAACAAATATTTCTCCGAACAACTCTGCTTCCTTTTTAGAGCCTTCGTAAAACTCTTCGTTTTTTGCATAATTTAATAATTGAATGGTGGCTTTTAATGAACCTGTGCTTTTTTTAGTAATCTTACCAGCTAATTTTAGTGCTTGTTCTAATACCTCATTTTCTGGATACGCATGGTTCGCCAGACCAAATTGAACCGCTTCCAATCCTGTGATTGGCTCAGACGTGAACAGCATTTCTGCTGCACGTGCAACTCCAACATATTTCGGAAGACGCTGTGTTCCAGCAAATCCAGGGATTAATCCAAGCTGCAGTTCTGGAAGACCAAGCTTGGTCTTTTCTCCTACCAAACGGATATGGCATGCCATCGCAAGTTCCAAGCCACCGCCAAGAGCTGCGCCATGAATAGCAGCAATGATAGGTTTAGGAAACTTCTCCATCCGATCAAACAAATCTTGTCCGTATTTCCCGAGATTTGCAAAGCCTTCGGAAGATGAAACGGTCGTGAATTCTTTAATATCAGCACCTGCTGAGAAGAAACGCCCTTCCCCATGAATGACAATTACCTTAATATCACGATTAGGCTCAATTTCGTCTAGTACAGCCGACAATTCCCGTAATAGTCCTTGTGAGAGGGCATTTGCCGGTGGACGCACGATGGTGATCGTTGCAATCATGTCTTGATTAGACCACTTTAAGTATTCCAATAGTTTCCCTCCTCCTCATAACACTCAAAAATTAATGATTCCCGCAGCCTTTAATCAAAAGCTTATGAACCGGTTTAGCGAGTGCCATTAAATCGTACTTCTCCTCATTTAAAACCCAGGTTGTCACGGTTTCATCCATCGTGCCAAAGATCATTTGTCTGGCAAGACGGACATCGAGGTCGCTTGAAAACTCTCCCGATTCAATTCCTTCTATGATGATTTTATCAATCACACGTAGATAGCCTTTTAGAACGTTGTTTATACGTAAACGCAATTCTTTATTGGATTGTCGTAATTCAAGCTGGGTTACGATTGCCATGTGATGATCATCAGAAAGGTTTTTAAAATGAGCTTCTATCATCATTAATAACTTCTCCGCCGCGCTCTGTTTTCCTGCTATCATTTCATCTATTTTTTCAATAAAGCTTCCCATTTTTTCTTCGAAGAGTGAGATGAGAATGTCTTCTTTGTTTTTAAAATAAAGATAAATCGTGCCATCAGCAACACCAGCTTGCTTTGCAATTTTTGAAACCTGTGCCTGATGATACCCTACCTCTGCAATAGCAATTACTGCTGCGTCAATGATTTGCATGTATTTTGGTTTATTTTTTTTCATAATATTTCTCCCTCCTCCCGAAGAAAGTGCAATTAGTAATTTAAAAAAGAAAAAACATGAATGAATAATCATTCATGTTTTTATAATAGATTTTAGTTGTATTCCTGTCAAGAATTACAGGACATTTTTATATTACTTTACTGCCAGCCCAGGGACAAGCTTTATTATGCAAAAAAAAGAAGTGCAGTAAATGAGGGATTAGGCATGTTTTTTGTTTTCTTCCTCTATTTTTCTCATTTCTTCTTCGACCAGAGTTCTTCTTAGTATCTTTCCTACCGCTGTTTTCGGTAATTCTTCTCTAAATTCATATAGTCTTGGCGCCTTATATGCCGCTAGATATTTTCTAGCATATTGGTTTAAGTCATCCGAGGTAATCTGTGATCCTTCTTTTAAGACAATGTATGCTTTAACGTTTTCTCCTCGATAAGGGTCTGGAATTCCCGCAGCAACAGCCTCCAACACATCTGGGTGTTCATATAATACTTCTTCGATTTCTCTTGGATATATATTATATCCTCCGGCAATAATCATATCCTTCTTTCTATCTACTACATAAAAATACCCTTTATCATCCATATAGCCAAGGTCACCCGTATACAGCCAGCCATCTTTTATCGTTTCCTCCGTAGCCTCAGGACGGTTCCAATAGCCTTTCATGATTTGAGGACCTTTAATGATAATTTCTCCTATTTCTCCAACCGGCATGTCCTCACCATCATCCATTGATACGATTCTTACTTCGGTATTTGGCCAAGGAACACCAATGCTGCCTTTTATCCGTTCACGATCCCATAAGAAATTGGCATGTGTGACTGGAGAAGATTCTGTTAATCCATATCCTTCAACGAGTTTCCCGCCTGTAATTGCCTCAAACTCCTCCTGGACCTCAACAGGGAGTGGAGCAGAACCGCTGAGACAGGAATCAATCGAAGATAAATCATATTTTTTCAAATCAGGATGATTTAATAGACCGATATAAATTGTTGGCGCACCTGGAAACAAAGTAGGACGCTGCTTTTGGATTGTCTTTAAGGTGGTCAATGGATCGAACTTAGGTAATATAATCATTTTATACGCCTGCATAACCGATAAAATCATCACGATTGTCATTCCATAGACATGGAAAAATGGAACAATCCCTAAGACTGATTCCTCACCCGGTTTTGCTTTATATAGCCAGGCCGTACACATGGAGGAGTTTGCTACTAAATTCCTATGTGTCAGCATTACCCCTTTTGGAGAACCAGTTGTACCGCCTGTATATTGAAGCAGCGCAACATCCTCTTCAAAATCAAATTCATATTCTACGAGTTTTTTAGGCTTCATTTTAACGATTTCTTTAAATAAATGGGTATTGCCTTCATGTTTAACGTTAACAACAATTCCATATTGCTTTTTCTGGACAAAAGGATAAACTAAATTTTTTGGAAATGGCAAGTAGTCTTTGATAGCGGTTACAATAATGTGCTGCAAATCAGTTTGCGGCATCACCTTAGAAGCGCGTGGATAGAGGATGTCGAGTGTGATGATCGCTTTCGCTCCGGAGTCTTTCATTTGGTATTCAAGTTCACGTTCGGTATATAACGGATTTGTTTGAACGACAATGCCTCCCGCCATTAGTATACCAAAATAACTTATGACCGATTGTGGTGTATTGGCAAGCATAATGGCTACTCGGTCACCTTTTGAAATACCAATCTGCTGAAGATAGCTGGCAAAGGATAATGCTTCATCGTAAAGCTCTTTATACGTCATTTCCCTGCCCATAAAATGGATTGCAGTTTTTTCTGGAAAGCTCTTTGCTGCATCTACTAAATACTGCTGAACAGGTTCTTTTCGAAATTCCAGTTCTGCAGGAATATCCTCAGGATAAGACGTGAGCCATGGTTTAGATCCGTACATAGTAACCCTCCTTTTTATTCTATTGTCAATTTACCACTTCCCTTTCATTATAATATAGTCAGACTGTTTAAACAATTACAATAACAATATATGTTCACTATATCACGATAAAAAAATCACCGCCGGTCGGGGATTAACCTCGGGGGCTTTCTTGCACCGCTTGTTGTCGATACCTTTGGCCAAAAATAAATAGATGTTGAGCGTTCCCGTCTGATCGCTTATATTCCTCTTTTTATTGCTGCAATGATGTTCTGGGTGATTTGCAGGTTAGGCACAACAAAAAAAGGTGGCAGCACCTTTTGAATACTGTCACCCTAACTTTTTTAAACAACCGCAGGCTTTCCAGCAGCCAGCGGGTTTTTTACTCTTCCAAATTCTGAAGCATGAGGCCGGTCATCGCCATCGCCATATCCATATTCAATCATCCGGTTCCGGTTGAGGCAAAGTTTCTTAAAGGATGGTCTCAGCAGATCAAATAGTTCAAATCGTTCTTTCAGTTCAGGGAATTGCGCCTGATAAGAAAGAATCGTCTCTCTTAGCATGTTCCAGAAAACAGCTTCATCCAGTTCCCCGCTCCGATGAAGAATGTCTGCGAGATAGCGGAAGTGGCATACGAACAATCCGGTAAAAATAAATTGACAGAGTCCTTCCGGAGCCTCGCTTCTCAGCACACTTTTTAACTCTGCTGAGATGTTTTCCAGCTCGGACAGCGGCTGATCACTGATGTTCACATCATCTACAAAATCTTTTACGGCAAGACGATGCGGTTTGCTGTCCTTTAAAATGACAACTGTATTCTGACCATGCGGTGAAAAAACGGTTCCATATTGATATAAGTAGTGCAGAAGCGGCGGAAGCAGCACATCAAAAAGCTGTTTTGTCCACTCTTCTGCGTTGAGGCCTGCCTTTTTGGCAAGTTCAAGCACATAAGATTTTCCATCCTCCCCAACATATAACAGCGCAGCCAGGGTTATCGCCTGCTCCCCTTCGTCCAGGAACGAATAAATACTTTCTCTCCAGATGACACCGAGCATTTCAAGGAATTGATATGGAGCCCCTTGCAGCTTTGTATAATCTGGATGAGCGTAGTTCATGCTTGCTATTTCTCCAGGGAGCACAACTCTGCATGTATCACGCAAGAATGAGTCACGATTCCGGATTCCTTGAATATGCTGCGTGATTTCCGGTGCTAGCACCACCCGCTCAGACGGGAGGCCGCGATAAACGAGTGTATTCAAAATGCTCATCGGAAGCTTCACATGATATTTCATCTTATCTTCCATGTTCACGAACGTTCTGATGGATTGCTGTGGCAGGTACATATCCTCCCCTTTTCCAAGATAAACGATGCGCTTTTCAAACAGCTCTTCTGAAAAGAGTGGTACCAATACATGATTCCACTGCCATTCATGAACGGGCATAAAGAAATAATCCTCAGGCTGAACACCTTCCCCATGCAGAACCTTCTGAAACGTTACCCAAAGAGAATCACCCAGCTCGCTTTTCAGTAAATCTTCATATTGTACTTCTTCAATTGAATGAAAGCTCCCCTTCTCTTTTGAAACAGCTATCCAGTCAAGCTTTACCTCCTTCTTCTGTTCCGGCGCATACTGCAGGTAATCCGTATAGGAAAATCCAATTCTTCCTTTGTTATATGTAATCCATGGATGACCAGTCATTTCCCCTTCAAGCTCGGCATAATCGATTTCAAGAAGGGACTCAGTCCGCTGATTTTCCTGGCTGGCCAAGATATGGGCATCTGCAAGCAGCGTCCGTTTATATTCTTCAATCAGATAAGCGGCAGTAAATGGTTTGATACCGATTTCCTTTTGCAGCTGAAGCAGAAAAGCAACTGCGCTTTTAGCATTCACCCACTCACCGCCTGTTTTTATCTGAATGGAGTCAGGGTCTATCCAGTAACTGTCCATAAGCCGTTCTTCTGCCTGGAATCTGTACATCTCCCCGCCGTCCAATGAAAGGTGATAGAGACCATCAGTTTTCTCTGCAGAAATCATGTCTTCATATAAAAACTCTGCAATCATTTTGGCAAGCAGCCGTTTGTTTGCTTTTTCCCAGTGCCTTTTTTTCACGTTCGTTTCCATTTCATTCACTCTCCTATACGGTTTGTTTCTTCCGGGCAAGATGGTGGATCCCAAAGTGCTGAAAGACATTTTTTTCCGGAATCTCAAACATTGTTTTACCGGCAATCGAATTTATGATAACGGCATTCCGATAAGCACCAAGCCCCAAATCAGGCGCTCCTACCCCATGGGTATGAAGCTCGCCGTTTTGAATAAACACCTTGTGCTCATCCCTTGGCTCATGCATTTCGACCTGATAGTTTCTCGAAATAACAGGGCGTCCTGCTTCGTCCCATTTCATCGAATGAGCTAGGCTGCTGAATGCTTTAGGCCAGAGGGTTTTGTATCCTGTTGCAGCGATAACAGTATCTGTTTCAACCTTAAACGATTCACCCTCCTCCCAGTGATAACAGTCGAGCTCCAAGCCACCGCCATATTCTGAGATATCTTTAACCGCCGTTTTGGCAAGGAGCTGTACGTCCGGCTTTTGTCCGGCGATCGTTCTTTCATATAATAGATCGTAAATGTCTGCAATTGTATCTGCGCTTATTCCCTTATAAAGTGGATCCTGCTTCGACACAACTTCATCCTTCAGGCTTTGAGGCAAGCGGTAAAAATAATCCGTGTAATCAGGTGAAAAATGTTCAAGCCCGAGCTTGGAATATTCCATCGGAAAGAAACCGTCTGTACGTGTTAGCCAATTCAGCTTATAACCCGCAGTTACCTGCTCTTTTAAAAGCTCAAGGAAAACCTCTGCTGCACTTTGCCCTGAGCCAATTACTGTGACTGTCTCTCCCAGTGCTTCATTCCTTCTTTGCAAAAACTCAGAAGAATGATAGAGATTCCGGCTGCCTGCCGCCGTCCATTCCGGCAGATTCGGGGCACTTCCCATTCCCAGAACCACATGCTTCGCGTAATAAGTCTCCACATGTCCTGTCAAAACATCTTCTACACTAACTTCATAGCCATCCGCATGCTCGGCTGCATCAATGACTCTTTTGCTGAACCGGCATGATGACAGCTGCTTTGAAACCCATTGGAGGTAATGGTTATATTCTCTGCGGGGTATATGGAACGATTCCAAAAAATAGAAGTGGTACAGCCGTTTCTGGTGATGCAAATAATTCAAAAAGCTGTATTTGCTCGCTGGATTCACCATTGTAACGGCATCCGCCATAAAAGGAACCTGAAGAGTCGTTCCTTCGATTAGTAATCCTTCATGCCAGGCAAACTCCGGTTTTTGATCAAAAAACAAAGCGTCCATTCCGCCTGTTTCATCTATAAGGGCAGCCATACCCAGATTAAACGGACCAAGTCCGACACCAATCACGTCATAAACCACTTGTAAGCCTCCTTTCAAAATCTTCTCTTGTGCAGATCAAAAACAGGGCTTGTTTATCAGGAAGGTTAAGTTCCTTTTGCGGAACAAACCCACACTTTTTAAACACGTGAATCATTTTAGCGTTGCGGCTATCAGGTTCCGCAACAATCCTCGCTGTCCTGCTGTCAGAAAACATCTGCTTCATGATGCTCTGAAGCATAGGCTCTGCCAAACCTTTTCCTAAATAAGAGGGGTCTCCAATGAGCAAATGAACTCCCTGATCAAATGGTTCTGCACCATAATAGCGGCCGATGATATCGTCTTTTGCCCAATATGTTTCCCAGTAGCTCATCTCTTCCCCGTTTATCATGCCGATCCATAAGGTTTGATGATTGTCCGAAAGTAAACCCTTTAAATGCTTTGCATACTGGCTGAAGGGAAAGTTCTGGTGCCAAAAAGGAATGACGTGCGGCTCATGGTGCCACTGATGAAGTAAGACCGCATCCTTCTCAAAATCAACCTTGCGGAACGTAATCACTTTGTTTGTTTCTTGTTGAATCATAATGAAGCGACGGCCTCCTTTTTTAACAGTGGATTTGGAACATCCACATACACAGACTGAGTTTCAAGGGGACCTACAAGCTCATCTAAGTCGTGGAATCGTGTCATGAGATTGGCCTTGCAAGGTAGTTTCTCGCGTTCCAGGAAGCTTTTTATAAGCTGAGAAGGATGTCCATCTGGAACAGAATAAGCTTCCATTTCTTCCTGGATGATCTTAAGCAGCATGCGTTCGTCTGCCAGTCCTGCCGTCCCGAAAGCATTCACAATACCGAACAAATGATTGAAAAAGAAATAGTAGCGCAGACGCTCATCTGCTACTGTATCTGAACAGAAGGTTTCGCTTCTCTGTCCCGCTTCAGGAAGAAATGACTCAAGTACGCTCTTCTTTGATTCACAGAAGTAAAATCCTTGATTATCACGGTAAAAGAATCGCTCAGGATATCCGTCATTCAACTGAACAATGCTGTTTTGCTGATGAGCCTCGAGTGCGATCCCCTTCTCATAATAAAGCCAGAGAATCGGTTTTAGGGAAATCTCCAAGTAACGCTTTAGCCAGTCCGAACTGATTTCGCTTGTGGTGCGGTTTTCTTTATCTGCTATGCCGCGGATTATGCTTGAAAGTCTTGATGTTCCTCTTTTCAGTCCATCTTGGCATAAAGAGACGATGGCCGTTGTTTGATCCGCATTTTCCTGATAAAACGGGTTATCTCGAAGGATGACTTCGAACCCGGATTCTTTCCTGTCCTCCAGCTTCAAGGTGAGAAATGCCGGATCGTGAACAAACCTGAACTGCGGAAACTCATCTGAAATTTCCTTCCCGAGGCCGGCCTCCATCAGTTCTTTTACCTCTGCGCCGCGTTCTAGTTCCTTCATTAAATTAGCCCGTACAGAATTCGTAATTTTTATGTTCAATGAAAACTTCAGCATAAACGGCACATCAGGATGAAATACTGTTCTCAGTGAGGAGGTGGCAAAGTAAGAACGTCCTTGCTGTCCAAGGTCTTCAATAGCTCCCGCTTCTGCAAGACTCTTAATCTCATGATCTTGAAGGACATATTTTGCCTGCCACGGATGCAGCGGAAGCAGCGCGTGCCCGTCCTCTTTTGCATACTTGTTTTTGAAGTCATTTGTTATTTCCGGATCATCAAGGACCATTTGCTTAATCTGCTGAATGGCTGAATGCGGAAGCAGGGATTTAGAATAAACAAGGTCAGCAGGAGCTCTGAAATAATGCAGCGGAAAGGAGCCTTTTAATTCAGGTGAATAGGATCTGATTTCCTCTTCATTCATCCCTTCCCTGCTTTTTGGTGCAGGATGAAACAGGTGTCCAAATAAAAGCGACTGCTCTGCTGCAAGGAAATCAAAGTCTGTGCCATACAGTTCGTCTTCTTCGCCTGAACGTTCTTCAATAAATGCTGCCATCAGCGTACAGCTCTGGGAAATGCGGTTAAGCAGCTCATTCTTTTTTTCATCCGGCTTGCCAGCATTCAAGTCTATTAACGTCACATCAATGCAGTCCATGAAATTCAGTTTTTCAGAACCCATATAAACTACTGGTCCAACTAAGTGGCGTCCTGTTTCTGAATAATAAGCTAAAGGTATGTATAAAGCAGATTTATTTTTAAGCGAAAGCTTCATCCATTTGCCTGAATGGGCATGTTTAAGCTCTGGTGGAACATCCTCTGTTAAAGAGCCTTTTCCCGTCTCACGGATATAACAATTTAAATAGCTTTGCAGCGTAGCATACTCTGCACGTTTTCTAGCTTCTTCCCTGTTCATTCTGAAGCCTCCTCCATTCATTTTGTCCGATTTCTTTTATTCTCTGGATCAGTTTTGACAGATCCTCTGCTTCTGCGAGAGGATTTAATAGAGTAAATTTCAGGCAAGCATGCCCTTTTACCTTTGTACGGGCAATGACGGCTTCTCCATTTGCAAGCAGCCTGTCCCGAATCCGGTAGTTTAGAAGATTGATGGCATCCTCTGTAAGCATACCGTCCCCTGTATACCTGAAAACAACCGTGCTCAGCTCAGGTTTATGCATAACCGTAAATGAACTGTCATGTTCAAGCATTTTATATGCGTCCTTTGCAAGGGAAAGGGTACGGCGGATGATTTCTGACCAGTCGCTCCTGCTTATCAGCTGAAAGGATAGGAAGGGTTTTAACGCATCAAATCTTCTTGTTGTCTGCAGGGATTTTCCTACAAGATTCGGTACCTCTTCTTCATCATCTTCCTCTGGGTTAAGGTAATCTGCGTGCCGCTTCATATAGGAAAACGAGCTGCGGTCTTTTACCAGGAACGCCCCACAGCTGATTGGCTGGTAAAACATTTTGTGAAAATCAACGGTGATGGAGTCCGCCTTATCAATGCCTTTCAGTTTGTGTTTGTGCTGATCTGACATCATGAGGCCTCCCCCATACGCCGCATCCACATGGAACCAAAGATCGTATTGCTTAGCGGCCTGACTCATTTTTTCCAGGGGATCTATGGCTCCAAAATCAGTTGTGCCTGCTGTGGCGATTAGAGCAAAAGGAATCTTTCCTTCTTTTTTAAGCTGCTTCAGCTTTTTTTCTAAATCGTTCATGCACATCCTGTGGGCAGCATCTGTTTTTACAGGAATGACAGCTTCTTCTCCAAGCCCTAAAACAGAGGCTGCCTGCTGTACGGAAAAATGGGCTGCATCCGAGCAGAGAATTTTAAGAAGGTGGTGTTTTACAGGGAGACCCTGCTTCTTAATATCCCAGTTCCAAAGCTTTATAGCTGCACGCTCTCTTGCAAGAAGAAGCCCCATCAAATTAGATTGTGTTCCTCCACTCGTCATGACCCCGTCACCTTCATAAAGACCGAAAAGGGTGCAAAGCCCATCCATGACCATCTGCTCCACCATGGTTGCTGCGCCGCTTTGGTCCCAGGAGTCCATTGAAAGATTCAATCCTGAAATCAGCACTTCAGCTGCTAAACCAGGCAGCATCGGCGGACAGTGTAGATGTGCTGCACATAACGGATGATGGACAGAGATGGCATGGTCAACAACCGCAGATGAAAGCTTGTCAAAAACCTCCTTGGGACTGCCGGCAGCTTCAGGGAGGAACTCGGGAAATTGAGCTTCAAGTCCTTCCTTAACAAGCTGAGGAGAAGCACCGCTGAATGGAGCATTTGCAAGAACGGCTGATTTCAGCGTTTCCATCGCTTGGGTCATCACATGTTGATAGCTTTCCATGCTGCCTTGTGAATTTGTTAGAAAAAAAGCGTCGATTTTTGTTTTTACACTGGCTGTCATTTCTTTCCCTCCTATACGAAACTTGGCATAAACGCTTTTTCCGCTGCCATAGCCGCTTCGAAAAACAGGTCGCACACCGTTTCAAGCTGGTCTTTTGTGATAATCAGCGGAGGCAGGAATCTGACCGTACTTCCGTGGCGGCCGCCAAGCTCCAGGATCAGTCCTCGTTTAAAGCATTCCTGCTGAATTTTCTTAGCCAGCTGCGGATTTGCAGGATAACTTCCGAGAGCATCTGCAGGAGCAGTTTTGTCAACGATTTCGGCCCCAACCATAAGACCTAAACCTCGGACGTCACCAATGGATTGGACATCTTGTTTCATTTCCTTTAAGCGCAGCATGAGGAAGTCTCCAAGCAGAGCTGCCTGCTCGTCAAGTTTTTCCCGCTTAATAAACTTCATTGTTGCGGTACCTGCAGCAATGGCAAGCTGATTACCGCGGAAGGTTCCTGAATGAGCGCCAGGCTCCCACTGGTCTAAATCTTTGTGATAGACAACGACCGCAAGAGGAAGAGTACCGCCAATTGCTTTTGATAAAACAACCACATCAGGAGTAATGCCCGCATGCTCAAATGCAAACATTTTTCCCGTACGCCCGAATCCTGTCTGCACTTCATCCACAATAAGTGGAATCTGCTGTTCAGAAGTAATCCGGCGGACTTGCTTCACCCATTCATCTGGTGCAGGTATGGCGCCTCCCTCACCCTGAACAACTTCCATGACCATTCCCGCAGGCTTTACAATCCCTGATTCCGGATCATTCAAGGTCCGTTCAATGAATGTCGATCCAACTGCTGCTCCTTCTTCTCCCCCAATGCCAAACGGACAGCGGTATGCATATGGATATGGAAGAAAGTGAACTTCAGACATCAGATTCGGAATTTTCGTCTTCGGACCAAGATTCCCCATGAGGCTGAGGGATCCATTGGTCATTCCGTGGTATCCGCCTTGAAACGAGAGCATTCCGCCCCTTCCAGTTGCCGTTTTCACCAGCTTCATTGCTGCTTCAATCGCATCTGAACCAGATGGGCCGCAAAATTGAATCTTCGCATTTTCTGCAAATGAGGCCGGCAGTGCAGCAAACAATTCTTCCACAAACTCCTCTTTCATTGGCGTCGTAAGATCAAGCGTGTGAAGCGGGCGTTTCCCTCTGATTACCTTTTCAATTGCCTCAACCACAACAGGATGGTTATGGCCAAGTGCAAGTGTGCCTGCTCCTGCTAGACAGTCTATGTACGTTTTGTTCTCTACGTCTTTTACATAAATCCCTTCTGCTTCACTGATGGCAATCGGAATTCTGCGCGGATAGGATCTTGCATTCGATTCCCGTTTGTTTTGACTGTTTAGGTAGAATTCATTTGTCAGCAAATATAATCACCTTTCTTTTTGAAAATAATTCTCATTCTCAATTAAAAATAAAAAACGTTCTCTTAGCTTCGTTTTTAAAGTTCCGGCCAGTTCCATCATGGCTGAATCTGCACTTTTGACCTGGCCGATCATATTAGGAAAACTGTGAACGAGCTGCCTGAAATGCAGATGTTTCACATGAACCCCTTCGTTTTTAAGTTTTTCCGCATACTGGAATCCTTCATCTCTTAACGGATCATATTCTGCCGTTACCAAAAGCAATGGCGGCACATCTTTATGACTTTTGGCATTCAGAGGAGAAGCAAATGGATGGCTTCCCTGTCTCGCATCGGTTACGTAATGGTTCCAAAACCACTCCATTTTTTCTTTCGTCAAATTAAATGCATACCCAGATTGATAGGAATCCGTTTCAAACTGATGACGAAGTACAGGAGTAATAAGGACTTGAAGATGAAAAGGACAGCTTCCAAGTTCCTTCATCCAGAGGACTGCCGCTGCTGCAAGATTCGCTCCAGACGATTCGCCTCCAATCGCCATCTGAGCAGGATTTCCGTTCCAGTGCCAAACATTTTGAAGCGCCCATTGTGCCACAACCATGACATCCTGCAGTGCAGCCGGAAACGGATGTTCAGGAGCAAGCCTGTAACCTACTGAAATCACAAGGCACTCCGCATTCTTTGCAAAATACGTGCATAATGAGTCCGCACTGTCTAAATCTCCAAAGACCCATCCCCCTCCATGCATAAATAGAAAAACCGGCAGTTCTTCGGCTCCTGCCGGCTGATAAATCCTGACAGGGATATTCCCTTCACCAACATTGACATTATGTGTTTGAATGCCGTCTGACTCAAACGGCTTGAAAAATGTTCTTGCTTCTTTATAAAAAAATCGCGACTGTTCAGGCGTCAGTTCCTCCAATGGCGGATGCTTAAGTTCCATCATTTTTTCACTGATGCGCCCAAGCAAATCTGATAGATCCTGATCAATTGGATGGTTCCTTTTCACATGGCGCTCCTGCTTTCCAAAAAGTGTTGTCTTCCAGTTTAGGCTCTTTCCTAAATTCAACATCTTTCGTCAATAAATAGCGGTAAAAACGATTTCTGTCACCTATCATTAAAGCTGCTTTCTTATGGGGCATCGTAATGGTGCCAAATCTTTCTCCGCCAATTCTCTTTAAAATCGGAATGACAATTCGATTTCTTACATCAGGCTCACCTATGATGCGTCCGCACTCATATTTTTTCATAAGAAAGGCCGTCATGGCTCTTATGAGCATAAGCCCATCGTCTTTATTTAAGAATTCTCTCGGTCCGATAAGCAGATGCATGCCAAGATCACCACTTTTTGCTTCGTAATAGTCTTTTACGGGATCTTGAAAAATGCTGTACGCCATCAGGTAGGCCACAGGGAGATCATCTACATAAACGAGAAAAACCCGTTTATTTTCTGCGTTAAGCGTCCGGTCCAAATAGGCGGCAAATCTATCTCTGCTCACGTTAAGCTTCCAAAAAGGGGCAATGTGCGGAAGCTGCATCCAAGTATGCAGGATATCTATATCTTTTCCAGTCACATGTCTGAATGAGATGAATTTATGATATTCCCTGTCTTGCAAAATTGCTTCAAAATCTTCTTCTCTCTTTATATCAATCAGCTCCTGCCTGTCAGAACATTTAGATTACATGAAAATCTTAATTGAAAATGATTATCATTGTCAATAAAAATCAAGAAATCAGTTCATCCTGCCCAGTCACGGTGTTCGGGAACAATCTTTGGTAGAACATTAGCCCTATTCTTACCCATAAAAAAAGAAAACAGCAACTATGCTGTTTCCAGGCTGTCGAGAAAATCTCGACAGCTATTATTTTTTGTAATTACTTTAATGATTCACCGCATTAATATGCTATAATATACATATAAATAACAGGACGGTGGATAGAATGTATAAGCCAAAAAGAGAAATACAAAACGAAGCTGAATTTGTTTTTATTGATGATTTAGTACCGCAAGATCACCTATTAAGGAAGGTGGACAAGTATATTGATTTTTCTTTTATTGGTGAGAAGGTCCGTCCTTTTTATTCAGAAAATAACGGGCGTCCTTCGGACCCTATACAGCTCTTTAAGATGATGTTTATCGGATATTTTTATGGCATTCGTTCTGAACGACAATTAGAGCGTGAAATTCAGACGAATGTGGCCTATCGATGGTTCTTAGGATTAAAGCTAAACGATACAGTTCCCCATCATTCCACCATTAGTTGGAATCGGCGAACCCGTTTTAAAGATACAAATATATTTCAGGAAATTTTTGATGAGATTGTCTTCAAAGCAATTAACCACAAGATGGTTGGAGGAAGAGTTTTATTTTCCGATTCCACACACCTTAAAGCGAATGCAAACAAACATAAATTCTCTAGAGTTGAAGTGGAAGTTGAAACACGTGAATATGTAGAAGATTTAAACAAAGCTATTGAGGAAGACAGGAGAGATCATGGAAAAAAGCCTTTAAAGGAAAAGGAGGAGGTGACCGAGAAAAAGGAAATACGACTGAGCACAACTGATCCTGAATGCGGGTTTATGTCACGAGAGAATAAACAGGAGATGTTCTGTTATCTTGATCATCGAACTACCGACATGAAGTTCAACATCATAACTGATGCGTATGTTACACCAGGAAATGTTCACGATTCTGTCCCCTATCTTTCACGGTTAGACCGTCAGGTCGAACGTTTTGGATTTAAAGTAGAAGCTGTGGCACTTGATTCGGGTTACCTGACAAATCCGATTTGTAAAGGACTTAATGAACGCAATATTTTTGGAGTTATCGCTCACAGAAGATATCAATCAACAAAAGGGTTATTTCCTAAATGGAAGTTTACATATGACAAAGATAGAGATTTGTATGTTTGTCCAAATGGTCAGGAGTTACAATATCGTACAACTACAAGAGAAGGTTATCGGGAATATAAGTCAGATCCTAAAAAGTGTACTAACTGCCCACTCCTGCCTGAGTGTACAAAATCTCAAAATAAAACAAAAGTAGTTACCAGACATGTTTGGGAGGAACATAAGGAAAAGGTTCGACTTAACAGACTTTCAAAGTCAGGTAAAATACTATATAAATTTAGAAAAGAAAAAGTAGAGCGAAGCTTCGCAGATTCAAAAGAACTGCATGGGCTTCGCTATTGTAGGTTACGGGGATTGCAAAATGCGAGTGAGCAAGTGTTACTTACCGCAGCATGCCAAAACATGAAAAAGATTGCCACGCACTTAGCCAGGTTTGAAAAAGTGTGTGGCGATCTCCAGGTTCATTCCCCCTGTTGATTGGAGCGGAAGGTGCGAAGACTCCTGCGGGAGTACGGGGCTGGGGAGACCCCGCAGGCGCTTAAGCGCTGAGGAGGCTCCCCGGCACGCCCGCGGAAAGCGAAGCAACTGGAGCGGAAATCAACAGGCCTTCGGGCAGGCAGAAAAATAAAAATTGCCGAGAAAGATACCTTTCTCGACAATCTGAAAACAGCAACTATGCTGTTTCCTTTCTCAACGCCCCTGCTTGCAGGGACGAGCTCATACTTAATAATCCTAGTATATTTCTAAACTTTATACCATCAGCGATGACTTTCGTGTTAAAAAAACAACATGTACCCCAAACCAATTAGCAAAAACAAGGCGCATAAACCAAAAAGCACTTTCGCTAATGTCTCCACAAAAATCTCCCCTTACGATATTCCTGCACCTATCACATAAGATAAGCCGATTGACAAGATCATTGCAATAAATCCAACCGCACGATTATCATTTTGAATTTCATGATCAATATTAAATTTAGGTGTTAAGAATTCAAAGATAAAATATCCAACCAATAAAAGCACAAAGCCAAATACTCCCCAGCTGATCATTGTCACCAATGAATCATTTTGTTCAATAGAGTAGCGAAAAATATTAGCAATACCGAAGATTTTCCCTCCGGTTGCCATCGCCACAGCGATATTGCCATTTTGGATTTCTTCCCAATTTTTATATCTCGTCACCAACTCAAAAATAGCTAAAAAGACGATCACACATAAGATCACCACACTATAATTGGCAGCACTTTGAATATACACGTTATCCCAAAACTGGTCCATTCCCTATTCTCCCCGGATATTATTTAAATTCGACTACGGTAACTCCAGAACCGCCTTCACCAGCTTCTCCAAAACGAATCTTCTTGACTGAACGGTGATTTCGTAAATATTCCTGGACTCCCTGTCTTAATGCTCCTGTACCTTTTCCGTGAATAATTGAAACACGAGGATAGTTTGATAATAACGCATCATCTATATATTTTTCCACTCTCATGAGTGCGGCCTCGTATCTTTCTCCGCGTAAATCCAACTCTAACTTTACATCAGCGTCTCTGCCTTGGACAATCGCCATTGGTCTTGTTTCTACTGGTTTTGGTGTGCTGATATACTCTAAATCCTTTTCTTTTACCTTCATTTTCAGGATGCCGATTTGAACCTGCCACTCGTTATCGGTGACTTTTTCAAGCAGTGTACCCTTTTGACCAAATGTCAGAACTTTCACTTCATCACCCGGTGTGAAGGTATGCTTCTTCGTTTTCTTATTCATTTGAGCGGCAGATTTCTTTATTTCAGGAGTTGCGTCTTCGAGACGCCGCTTTGCATCAATTAACTCGTGTTCCTTAATATCAGCATGCTTTTCGATCCTCATTTTACGAAGGTCACGAATAACCTTATCTGCCTCACTCTTCGCTTCTTCCAATATTTCACCAGCTTGTTCAGCCGCTTTTTCCAGCATAGCATCTTTGTTCTGATAAAATTCTATCATTTGTTTTTGCATATCCTGGTGGAGTTTTTCTGCCTGTCTTAAATAATCACGTGCTTCCTCATGTTCGATTTCGGCTTGACGCTTACTTGCCTCAAGGGATGCAATCATCTTATCGATTTGATTTGTATCCTCACTAACATGGGATCTTGCAGCATCAATAACGCGTTCATTTAACCCTAATCGCTTTGAAATTTCAAACGCGTTGCTTCGTCCTGGTACACCAAGTAGAAGCTTATAGGTTGGGCTTAACGTTTCAACGTCAAATTCAACACTGGCATTAAGGACACCTTCGCGATTATATCCATAGGCCTTTAATTCTGGATAATGAGTAGTCGCAATCACTCGCGCCCCTCGATTATGGACCTCATCTAAAATGGAAATCGCCAGCGCGGCGCCTTCCTGAGGGTCTGTTCCTGCACCAAGCTCATCAAATAGGACAAGGGAATTAAAGTCGACCTTTTTCAAAATATCCACGATATTTACCATGTGAGAAGAAAAGGTACTCAAGCTCTGTTCAATGGATTGCTCGTCGCCGATATCCGCATAAATCGCATCAAAAACAGCGAGTTCTGAGCCGTCATAGGCAGGAACCTGTAAGCCTGCCTGGGCCATTAATGAACATAAACCAAGCGTTTTTAGGGTTACCGTTTTACCACCAGTGTTTGGTCCGGTAATGACAATCGTTGTATAGTCCTTCCCAAGCAAAATATCATTCGCTACCACTTCGTCAATCGGAATTAACGGGTGTCTAGCTTTGTATAAGGCAATTCGCCCCTCATTATTCATTCGAGGCATACTTGCTTTCATCTTCCGGCCATATCTTGCCTTTGCAAAGATGAAATCAAGATTGCCTAGAACCTCAACAATTACCTGCAGCTCGGACTCAAATTCAGCCGTCTTTGCAGAGAGCTCCGTCAGTATTCTTTCAATCTCAAGCTGTTCTTTTACTCTAATATCTTGTAATTGATTGTTTAATTGCACAATCACTTGCGGTTCAATAAATAGAGTCTGCCCTGATGAGCTCTGATCATGGATGATACCGCCATAATGACCTCGATACTCCTGTTTAACAGGTATAACAAAGCGGTCATTTCGGATGGTAATAATCGAATCTGATAACATTTTTGCTGCATTCGATGAACGAATCATACTCTCTAGTTTTTCACGTACTCGTGCTTCATTCGAGCGCAGCTGGTTTCTTAATGAACGCAGCAGGTCACTCGCACTATCGAGGACTTCACCACTCTCATCAATCGCATGTCTGATCGATTCCTCCAAATTGACTAGAGGAATAATACGGTCAACCTGTTCCATTAAGATAGGAATTTCGGTTCTTTCTTCCGCAATATCTTCAATGAACCGTTTCATTTGCCGGCTTGCATGGATGGTACTTGCAACCTGAATCAACTCATGCGAGCTAAGTACTCCCCCAATGACCGAACGTTTAATATGTGCACGAATATCGTGAATTCCTGATAACGGGACGTTTCCTTTTATTCGTAACACGGTCGTTGCCTCATCTGTTTCTGCCTGAAGTTTAACGACCTCTTCAAAATCTGTTGATGGTACTAATCTTTTTAACTTATCTATTCCAAGAGACGAAGCTGCATGTTCAATGAGCTGGTCTCTCACTTTTGTGAATTCCAATACCTTTAACGTTCTTTCTTGCATGGAGATGAACCCCCTATTTTCGATTATGCAAAAATTCTAGTAAGTCATTTGGTTCAAGTGCATTAATTACCGATGATTTTTTTATCCAGCCTTTTTTCGCTGTCGAAACCCCTACACCCATATGGGACAGCGTTTCTTTTTTATGAGCATCGGTATTAATAAATAGTTTAACTCCCGCGTCCTGTGCTTTTCGTAAATATTCAGCTTTCAGATCCAATCGATTAGGATTGGCATTAAGCTCTAAAGCAGTATTCGTTTCTTTTGCTAATTCTATCAGCAGATCGATATCGACATCATAACCTTCACGTCTGCCAATTTTCCGTCCAGTTGGATGGGCAATTAAATCCACATGCGCGTTTTCTAATGCCGTACGTAACCGCTCCATGATTTTTTCTCTTGGCTGTGAAAAAGCGGAGTGAATGGACGCGATAACGAAATCCATTTCAGCCAGCAGATCATTGTCATAATCCAACGTGCCATCTGGCAGGATATCCATTTCAACTCCTGATAAAATTAGTATATCTTCGTATTTTTCATTTAATTTTTTAATTTCTTCTTTTTGCTGCAATAGTCGCTCACGCGAGAGTCCATTAGCCACTTTTAAGTATTGGGAGTGGTCGGTTATGGCCATGTACTTATAGCCCTTTGCACGGCAAGCTTCTACCATTTCCTCAATCGTGTGAGCCCCATCGCTCCAAGTGGAATGCATATGAAGGTCGCCCTTTATATCGCTTAGCTCAATTAACTCACCTTCGTAACCAGGAAAATCCTCTACTTCTTTTCCATCTTCTCTTACTTCTGGCGGAATAAACGGCAGGTCAAAATGCTTGAAAAACTCTTCCTCCGATGAAAAAGTAAGAATTTCGCCAGTCTCAACATTTTCAACACCGTACTCACTTATCTTTTCTCCACGTTCTTTAGCCAGCTGTCTCATCCGGACATTATGGTCCTTTGAACCAGTAAAATGGTGGAGAGTCGTGATGAATTCCTCTGGTTTAACGAGACGAAAATCTACCGATACATCATAATCATATCCAAAAACAAGTGATACTTTTGTATCTCCAGCGCCAATAATTTCTTTTATATTAGGTAATTCCAGCAGAAATTGTTTTACTTTTTCCGGCTGTTCACTTGAAATGATAAAATCAAGGTCTTTTACGGTTTCCCGTACTCTGCGCAAGCTTCCGGCACGAGAATATTGATGAATCTCAGGAAGTTCAGCAAGTTTTGCCTCTATTAAATCAGCAATTGGCAGCATATAAGCAAGCGGTAGGCGATCTGGTCTAGAGCCTACATTGGCAATCGCGCTTAAAATTTTCTCTTCTGTCTTTTTTCCAAACCCTGCTAATGCTTGGACTTTGCCTGCTTTACAAGCTTCTTCCAAGGTAGTGACATCTTCAATTCCCAGTTCTTTATGGAGCTTTGCAATTTTTTTACCGCCAAGTCCAGGCAATTGTAATAAAGGAATTAACCCTTTTGGAACCTCTTCCTTTAGTTCATTTAATACCGTGGAAGTGCCTTCATTTATGTATTCTTCAATAACAGCCGCGGTCCCTTTACCAATTCCTGATAATGACGTAAAATCTTCAATTTCCAATAAACTGCGATCATCAAATTCAAGTGCAGACGCAGCTTTACGGAATGCAGATACCTTGAAGGGGTTTTCACCCTTTAACTCCATGTAAACCGCGATAGTTTCTAATAATCGAATTAAGTCTTTTTTATTTACCTCCATTACCTCCACCTACCTTACCATTATTTTAACCTTTTAATAGAAAAACTTCTCTCCTAGAGAGAAGTAAGGGAATTCTCTCCTTAGAGAGAAGAAAGACATTCCCTCATCAGAGAGAAGTCAATGCAGCTGTATATTCTATCCAGATAGTCTTAATTTGTTCAGATAGAAATGGGGTATGATTCACTAGAAGATTCGCCATAATGGAATCATCCAATGGTTTTTGTAAAACTTCCATTGGAACTAGCGCAGCAATATTTAATAAAATAAAGAGAAGTAGATAGACTTCAGCAAATCCAAGTATTCCGCCAGCCCATACATTTAATTGCCTTAGAATCGGCAAATGGGCAATAAAATCGAGCATCGATGCTATTACTTGCAGCAGGATTTTTACCGCAAAGAAAATAATGATAAAGGCAATCGCACGGTAAAAAGCTACCTCCATATTCCCATCTTCACTTAATAGTTTTAGAGGGGAAGTAGTACCTAGATTCGGATACGGAACCCATAGCGTTAATCTGGGCGCTAAATCATCATAGTATAAATTTGCCACGATATATGCAATAATAAAACCTGTTAAATGGACTAACTGCAATATGAAACCTCTTTTTAATCCAATAAAAAAACCAAAAACTAATAATAAAATAATTGCTAAATCCAACATGACTTATTCAGTCCTTTTCCTTTTGTAGTTCAGATTGCAGCCGCTCTAATTGTTCCTTCATTTTAATATAATCATTGACTGCATTCACTGCAGTTAATACAGCGAGTTTATTTACATCTAGTAATGGATTCCTGGAACCAATTTCGCGCATTTTTTTGTCAACTAAGGAAGCGACTTGTCGAACATGACTTTGGTTTTCGGTTCCTAATATTACGTATTGAGTTCCGTAAATATCTACGGTTGTTCTAGTTTTTTCTGTATTTGACAAATTACTGCCTCCATTCGATTCGAAGAAATCCCTAATTTATAATATAACACGAACGGATGTGTGTCGAAAAGAGAAAAGCAAAAGCGCCTTCGGAACAAGCGCTGGAGGGTCAACAGGTGAAGTCGCGCCTTTTGACTTCGCCAGTTGGACCGAAGCGACCTCGAGGGACTAGGCGCTGGAGCTAGACAGAGAAACAGTTTTAATTGGAGTTTTTTTACTTTTTTTAAAAAAAATGTCGAGGAGTGTTTTGGGAGTGGGAAATGTTGTGTTAAATCTAAGTATGTCTGAAATTAATAAAATGAAAAGCTATTATGAAGGCAAATTGCTCGATAAAGCTCCTCCAGGAAGTGTGTTTGCTGCTAAGACTACCGGCTCAATGATTACAGCCTATAAGTCTGGGAAAGTTTTATTTCAGGGGAATGGAAGTGAAGCTGAGGCGAGCAGATGGGGCGAGGCGGCTGCAAAAGCTCCTGTGAAATCTAGTGCTCCTAAAGGTAATTTGCCAAATGGAATAAGTGAGATGTCATTAATTGGTTCTGATGAAGTGGGTACCGGTGATTTTTTTGGTCCGATAACCGTTGTAGCTGCCTACGTGAAGAAGGAAGATATTCCTTTATTAAAAGAATTAGGGGTCAGAGATTCAAAGGATTTAAATGATGATAAAATCATCGCGATTGCAAAGGTAATTAAAGATATTGTTCCATTTAGTCTAATGACGTTAAAAAATGAAAAGTATAATCAGCTGCAAAAGTCTGGCATGTCGCAAGGCAAAATGAAAGCCATTCTACATAACCAAGCCATTCTAAAAGTGCTTGAGAAAATTTCACCTGTGAAACCTGAAGCGATTCTTATCGATCAATTTGTTCAAGAAAGCACCTATTTTCAGCATGTTAAAAATCAAAAAGAAGTTGCCAGGGAAAATGTTTATTTTAGTACAAAGGCTGAGGGAATCCATCTTGCTGTAGCGGCAGCATCGATTCTCGCACGTTATGCTTTTGTTCAGTATTTTGATAAGCTTAGTGAGTCAGCAGGCTTTAAAATCCCAAAAGGGGCAGGATCTCAGGTCGATGAGGCAGCTGCAAAGCTGATTTTGAAAAAAGGGCGAGAGGTATTGCCTCAATTTGTAAAGCTTCATTTTGCTAATACGGAAAAAGCCATGACTCTTGTGAATAAAAAGAAAAGGTAATTTATTCTATTGTTTCTTGTATGTGAACGGTTTATCCGACCTCTTTTTACTGAGTCTCTAGTATTTTGGGCTTCATGAACCGTTCATATGGCCTCTTTTTTTCTGAATTACTTTAATTTTCGGCTTCATGAACCGTTCATGAGACCTCTTTTTTTTGAATTACATTAATTTTGAGCTTCATGAACCGTTCATGAGACCTCTTTTTTTTGAATTACTTTAATTTTCGCCTTCATGAACCGTTCATGAGACCTCATTTGTCTGAATCACATTAATTCTTGGCTTCATGAACTATAACATAAAAAAATGACCTAGTTGATTTTCACTAGGTCATTTTTTCTATCTATTATTACCCTCTTAATACTGCTCCAGCCTGAGTTTTTAAGGCTTCAAGTACTTGAGTATGAACCTTTGTTACTTCTTCGTCTGTTAAAGTACGTTCTGGATCCATGTATTTGAGTGAGTAGGCAATGGATTTTTTACCTTCTTCCATGCGTTCACCTTCATATAGATCAAAAACGCTAACTTCTTTAAGAAGTTTTCCGCCTGCTTGTTGAATAACGTCCTTTAACACGCCTGATACTGTTTCTTTATCAACGACAAGAGCGATGTCCCTTGTGATGGATGGAAAGCGTGGAATCGCTTCGTATCTTAGTGCTTCTGTTGCTTCCTCAAGTACTGCCTTTAATGAAAGCTCGAAAACATAGGTATCTTTTAAATCTAATTCTTTTTGCATAGTTGGGTGAACTTGACCGACAAAACCGATTCTCTCACCATTTAAGTGAATTTCAGCCGTTCTTCCTGGGTGCATATTATCCACTTTAGCTTGAACATATGTCACACTTTCAGTGAGACCAAGCTTTGCAAATAATCCTTCTAAAATGCCTTTTACTACATAGAAGTCAACTGCCTTTTTCTCACCCTGCCAAGAATGGCTGTGCCATAAGCCAGTAATCGCGCCTGCTAAATGCTCCTGTTCTTCAGGTAAGACTTCGTTACCGTTTGCTAAGAATACTGCACCTGTCTCATATACAGCAAGGCTGTCGTTTTGACGCGCACTGTTGTATTTTACAACTTCGAGCAGCTGCGGCATAATGCTTAAGCGTAGGATACTACGGTCTTCACTCATCGGCATTGCCAGACGAATGAAATCGCGTTTCTCAAGTGCAAACTGTGCAGCTTTTTCCTCACTTGTTAACGAATACGTAACCGCTTGGTACAAGCCTGCACCTTCTAAATATTGACGGACAATTCGGCGCTTTTTTTGGTAATCTGATAATTTACCTGGTGTAGCGGAACCGATTGGCAATGTTTTAGGAATGTTATCATAGCCATACAGACGCGCTACTTCTTCAATTAAGTCTTCTTCGATTTTGATATCACCACGGCGTGTTGGAGCTGTAATTGTAATAGTTTCCCCTTCACTGCTTACTGCAAATTGAAGACGTTCGAAAATTGCTTCTACATCGGCAACAGTTAAATTTGTACCGATGACATTATTTATTTTTTCTAGCGTGATTGAAACGACTGCAGGTTCAACCGTTAGTGTATCAACTTCAGAAGCCCCTTCTAACACTTCGCCGCCAGCGTATTTTGCGATTAAGTAAGCAGCACGCTCACCCGCAGCTCGTACGCGGTTTGGATCGACACCCTTCTCGAAACGAGCGCTAGCTTCACTGCGTAATCCATGGTCTTTTGAAGCTTTTCTTACAGTACCTCCTGTAAAATAAGCCGCCTCTAGCAATACAGTAGTTGTATCAGATGTTACTTCTGAATTTGCACCGCCCATTACCCCAGCTAATGCAACTGGTTCTGTGCCATTGGTAATCACTAAATGGTCAGAAGTTAATGTACGTTCAACATCATCGAGTGTTGTGAATTTCTCACCATCGTTAGCACGACGTACTAGAATTTCTCTGGAACCTAAACGATCATAGTCAAACGCATGCAGTGGCTGACCGTATTCTAATAAAATGTAGTTAGTAATATCGACAACGTTGTTATGTGGACGGATTCCTGCAGACATAAGTCTTGTTTGCATCCATAGTGGTGCAGGACCAATTTTTACATTCTTAATGACTTTAGCAGCATACAAAGGATTATCCTCATTTGCTTCTACTTTTACTGTAATATAATCAGTAGCTTTTTCTGTTACTGGCTGAACATCGATTTCTGGAAGCTTTACTTCTCTGCCTAGAATCGCAGCTACTTCATAAGCTACACCCAGCATGCTTAAGCAATCTGCGCGGTTTGGTGTTAAGCCAAGCTCAAGAACTTCATCATCACGGTTTAATAACGCGATTGCGTCCGTACCAACCTCTGCATCCTGAGGAAAAACAAAGATTCCTTCAGAATATTCTTTTGGTACTACCTTTGCTTCTACACCAAGTTCTGTTAATGAGCAGATCATTCCATTTGATTCTTCGCCGCGAAGCTTTGCACGTTTAATTTTAAAATTACCCGGTAGTACCGCACCAACGGTTGCAACTGCTACTTTTTGACCTTGTGCCACATTGGGTGCGCCGCAAATAATTTGAACAGGTTCACCTTGACCTATATCCACCTGGCATTTGCTTAATTTATCAGCGTTGGGATGTTGTACACGTTCCACAACGTGACCAACCACTACACCTGTAATTCCTTCGTTAAGGACGTCTACTCCCTCAACCTCAATCCCGCTTTTTGTAATTTTTTCAGCTAATTCAACAGCTGACACTCCGGATAAATCTACATAATCCTGGAGCCATTTATATGAAACGAACATTTCGTCTTCCTCCTCCTATTCGTGTTTAGAAAACTGTTTTAAGAAACGTACATCATTTGTATAGAAATGGCGTATATCATCGACACCGTATTTCAACATGGCAATTCGCTCTGGTCCCATACCGAACGCGAATCCAGTGTATTTTTTAGAATCATAGCCAGCCATTTCAAGGACGTTTGGATGAACCATTCCAGCTCCAAGGATTTCAATCCAGCCTGTTTTCTTACAAACATTACAGCCATGTCCGCCGCAAATCATACAAGAAATATCCATTTCAACTGAAGGCTCTGTAAATGGGAAGAAACTTGGGCGTAATCTGATTTCACGGTCATCACCGAACATTTTCTTAGCAAAAACTTCTAAAGTACCTTTTAAATCACTCATTCGAATATTCTCGCCGACAACGAGTCCCTCAATCTGCATGAACTGATGAGAGTGTGTAGCATCATCATTATCACGGCGGTACACTTTACCCGGGCAGATAATTTTGATAGGGCCTTTCCCTTGGTTCTTTTCCATTGTCCGTGCCTGTACGGGAGAAGTGTGTGTGCGCAGTAAAATTTCATCTGTAATATAGAAGGAATCCTGCATATCGCGAGCAGGGTGACCCTTCGGTAAATTTAAAGCTTCAAAGTTATAATAATCCTGTTCTACTTCAGGACCTTCTGCCACCTGATAACCCATTCCAATAAACAAATCTTCAATTTCTTCAATGATTCTTGTTAATGGATGGTGGTTACCAACCTTAACAGGTCTTCCAGGTAATGTTACATCAATTGATTCAGAAGCAAGCTTTTCTAAAACTGCGGCTTCTTCTAACTCTTTTTGTTTCGCTTCTAAAACAGTCGCAATCGCTTCACGAACCTCATTTGCAAGTGCCCCCATAATTGGGCGTTCTTCTGCTGAAAGCTTACCCATTCCACGCAGTACTTCTGTAATTGGACCTTTTTTTCCTAAATAGGCAACGCGAATGTCATTCAATTCTTTTAAGCTTGAAGACTGTTCAATTTTTTGAATAGCTTCTTGCTGCAATTCCTTTAATCGTTCTTGCATCGTGTTTCCTCCTTTTTAATGTGCAAATTTCGGGCAGCTTCTTTCCAAAAAACAAAAAAACCCCATCCCTGGAAAGGGACGAGGTTTATAGTTCGCGGTACCACCCTTGTAAACACGGTATGTATAAAACACATGTGTTCGCTTCATTCGGATAACGGCTAGGCCGGTACATCTTTACACGTGCTTCTGCACGTGGTCCCGATGTCAACTCTGGAGGTGAACTTCACCTAACATGCCCATAAAAGTGCTTTCAGTCACGGCACTTTCTCCCTAAATGGTTTTTGATAAGTTACTTTTCTCCGTCAACGTCTTTGTTATTTTTCAATAATGTAAATTATTATATAATACTTTCCTTGTTGATTCAAACTAGTATCGTCATTTTTTCAAAAAATATAACAGGATACCTGTTGCCACTGCAACATTTAATGATTCACTTTTTCCGTAAATCGGAATGTAAAGGTTCGCGGTCGTTTTCGCTAGCAGTTCTTTACTAACACCGTTTCCTTCATTTCCAACTAATAATGCATAGGACTCAGCTGTTGAAATATCAGTATATGCTGAAGCACCTTCAAGTGCTGTACCGTATACAGAAATATTTTTTTCATGAAGCTTTTCTATCCATTCATGAAGATCCCCTCTTATGATTGGCAGATGAAAATGACTTCCCTGCGCGGACCTTAGTACCTTTGAGTTGTAAACGTCCACGCTTCCCTTTCCTACTACCACAGCGTCAATGCCAGCCGCATCCGCTGTACGAATCATTGTCCCAAGATTTCCTGGATCCTGTACGGCATCGATAAGCAGATACGTCTTCGCGTCTGGTACTTCTAGTTGAACCTGCCGGCAAACTGCATAAATCCCTTGTGGTGCCTCCGTGTCAGATAATGAATTTGAAATCTCCTCGGTTATAATCGTGACTGGTGTTTCACCAGAATCCCAGCGCGGCGGTAGGCCAGTCTTATCAGAAACGATAATCTCCATCACACGATCACTTTGTTTTAATGCTTCTTCTACCAAATGAAAACCTTCGACTAAAAATGTCCCCGATTTATCTCGTTCCTTTTTTGTTAACAGCTTTTTCCACTGTTTTACTTTTGGATTTTGAATTGATTCAATATGATTCAAGTTTGTGCTCCTTCAGTGTTTTTTCTCATTATATCCCAAAAAAAATACATAATAAAACTAAAATTAGAAAACATATTAGAGTAATACAGGATAAATAAGGAGTGAATTCATATGAACTTAAATTTACGAAATGCCATTATCCACAATGTTGCTGGTAACTCACAAGACGAATTAGAAGATACAATCGTTGATGCCATCCAAAATGGAGAAGAAAAAATGCTACCAGGCTTAGGAGTTTTATTTGAAGTCATTTGGAAAAATTCTTCTGAGGAAGAAAAGAAAGAAATGCTCGCAACGCTTGAAAGTGGATTAAAATAATTTAGATGAAGCTGCCGATATAAATCGGCGGCTATTTTTATGCTTATCCGCCAGTGTTTCTCGCCATCCGCCAATGTTTCTCGCCATCCGCCAGTGTTTCTCGCTATCCGCCAGTGTTTCTCGCTATCCGCCAGTGTTTCTCGCCATCCGCCAATGTTTCTCGCCATCCGCCAGTGTTTCTCGCTATCCGCCAGTGTTTCTCGCTATCCGCCAGTGTTTCTCGCTATCCGCCAGTGTTTCTCACTATCCGCCAGTGTTTCTCGCTATCCGCCAGTGTTTCTCGCTATCCGCCAGTGTTTCTCGCCATCCGCCAGTATTTCTCGCCATCCGCCTGTATTGCAATTAATTAAAAAATCCCCGACTCTGTGTCGAGGATTGATCCATTTTATTCATAGGTGATTTTATCAACTGTTTCTCGATCTAATCGTTTGATAACCTCAACAATCAACTTAACTGCATTATCGTAGTCATCACGATGGAGCATAGCAGCGTGTGTATGAATATAACGTGTTGCGATTGTAATTGGTATGGAAGGAACACCATTATGTGTAGTATGAATCGGACCTGCGTCTGTTCCACCGCCAGGAATTACATCAAATTGATAAGGGATATTTAACTCTTCAGCCACATTGATAATAATATCACGCAAGCCTTTATGGGCTACAAGGGTTGCGTCGTATAGGATGATTTGCGGTCCTTTCCCCATCTTACTCATTGCTTCTTTTTCAGAAATTCCAGGGGTATCCCCAGCAATCCCAACATCCACTGCAAAACCAATATCCGGATTAATTTTTTCGGCGGAAGTACGTGCGCCTCGAGAGCCGATTTCTTCCTGGACTGTTCCAAGACCATAAACCTCATTCGGATGCTCCGTACCTTTTAATTGCTTCATTACATCAATTGCAATCGCGCATCCAATTCGGTTATCCCACGCTTTTGCTAAAAGCAATTTTTCATTATTCATAACCGTAAATTCGAAATATGGAACGACCATATCACCTGGCAGGACGCCCCATTCCATTGCTTCTTCACGGCTAGATGCACCGATATCAATAAACATATCTTTTATTTCCACCGGTTTCTTACGAGCTTCCGCGGGTAAAATATGCGGCGGCTTTGACCCGATGACACCGATGATATTACCTTTATTGGTTACCACCGTCACACGCTGTGCAAGCATGACCTGTGACCACCAGCCTCCTACTGTTTGAAAACGCAGGAAACCCTTATCATCAATCTGAGTTACCATAAAGCCAACTTCGTCTAAGTGGCCTGCCACGATAATCCTCGGGCCGCCTTCTTTTCCGACCTTCTTGGCAATTAAACTGCCAAGTCCATCAGTTGTGACTTCATCCGCATATGGTGCTATGTACTTTCTCATTACTTCGCGAACTTCCCGCTCGTTTCCGGGAATGCCATTGGCATCTGTCAGTTCCTTAAACATGGTCAAGGTTTCATCCATTTTAGCCATTGCTTCGCCCCCTTTTTATGTATGTTCGAAATTTATTATACAGAAAACAATGTATATCTACAGCTAATAGTTATTCTGCTGTCTTTGATAATTTACTTCATTTTTTGTAAAATATGCTTTTTCCATTTCCTCATAGGATATTCCAAGCAGGGTACCAAGCTGTAAATAAGATTGTAGCAGGGTTTTGAATTCAGATTCGCTTTTTGTGTCCCTAAATTTATTTACTAGTTGATAAATTAAAAGAAATTGTTCTGTTGTGCTCGCTGCTGTTGGTTCGATATCAAGTGTGTAATCTAGGTTTTGAAATCCACATTCAATTCCTAACGATAATATGAAATGAATTCCATCAACATACTCCTCTAAAACAACACTTTTTTCCGATGATGGCTTGATACTCCAAAACTTGAAACAGCGCGTTTCATTAGCTAATTCTCCGAGTTCTACCAGCAATGCCAAAACCTTTCTATCGAATAAATCTTCATTCTGCAATCCATGTTTTTCTTCAATATGCTGATCCAAACCACGTTGCATTCTAAATAGTTTTTCCAGTTGCATTTTATCACTCCCTAAGCAAAATTATATCAAACTGTGGGGAGAATGAAACTTTTCTCATTACAATTCGTATAGTATGAAAAAGGTCAGGAGGCATTACCATGGTTTGGCTGCTGCGCTTACTGTTAGTTTTCTTGTTCATCTTCTTGATATTTGGGACGATTAAATTCCTCCTCAAACCAACCCGTAAAATAGAAGCAGCCCGAAAACACAAACGCTTTTTACTGTTAGATAATGATGAGGTAATTAAGAATTTTCAGCTTACCTACAATGGGGCCGTTTTTACGGGTGAAAAATACTTAGGTGCCACGAAAAACAGTATAGATGTTGTTTCTATTTCGCTTTCACCGGAGCATACAACCTCCATTCAAGGAATGGCTAAGGAAGACTTTTATTTCATCGAAAAAAAGATTCACGAAAAATATCCATTAGCACAAATCAACTGGAAAAGTCCGATACATGAATTTTTGTATCAAAAAAAATAAGCCGCCTAGCCAGCGGCTTTTTCTGTTTTTCTTTTAAAGAAGTCCCTCCATTTAATTACATTTTGTTTCTCTCTCAACAGATAAACAAGACAAGTTAAACCGATAAGAATCATTCCAATAACAGAAGGGGTAAAAGTGCTGATATACTCTCCAAAGATTGTAAAAAAAAGGGCGATTGGAATATTCGTTACTAAAGAAGCCCTCATATACTCTTTAAATTTAGGTTTTCTTTGTTTTAAACAAAAGCTTAATAGATGGTAATGTACAAATGGAATAAGTCTTAAAATAGCGATTTGACCAACGGTTAGATTCCGATATTCACCGAACCAGCGATTTTTTATTTTTATAATGCGCTCCTGGGTTCTTGGCATCCTATCAATAAAAACATAGAAAAAGACGCTAACTCCCATTAAACCAATAACCGAATAAATAGTTCCCCATAAAGTTCCAAACAGAACCCCACCTGCAACGACGACAACTGATACAGGAATAAATAAGAAAGATCTAAGCAAATGAAATACAACGAAAGCAAGCGGAGCCATAATGCCGCCAGCTTCCACCATGATTAACAGCAAAGACAAGTCCTCATTCATGTAACATGCCCCCTAGGTGTTATCTTGATTGTTAATTACAGCATATAGATAGGGTCATGCTGTTATGTCTACAACGTGAAAAAATAGCTTAAAAGGATGACTTCCGCTGCTGCAAGGATAGGAAAGCCAATTTTAAAGTTTACATGCTTCGTCTTATGACGAAAGAGCTGCATTCCTGCTGTTGTACCAACCGCTCCCCCAAATAAAGCAACTAGCCATAAGGTTTTTTCGCTGATGCGGTATTGATGATTTTTTGCACGGTCTTTATCTATTTTCATCACAAACAAACCAATAAGGTTCATAATGATATACACACCTAGAATGGTACTCATTTCCCCGTCTCCCTTATAGAAAAAGCCATCCTCGTTATGAGAATGGCTTCTATCGTAAAATTATTTCGCTTGTTGTTGTTTTGCAACATTTGCTAATTCAGTGAATGCTGCTGCATCGCTTACTGCTAATTCAGCAAGCATTTTGCGGTTTACTTCGATACCAGCAAGCTTTAAGCCATGCATTAAACGGCTGTAAGAAAGACCGTTCATACGAGCTGCTGCGTTGATACGAGTAATCCAAAGTTTGCGGAAGTCGCGCTTCTTCTGGCGACGATCGCGGAATGCATACATTAAAGATTTCATAACCTGTTGGTTAGCTACTTTATATAATGTATGTTTTGAACCATAATAACCTTTTGCTAATTTAATAACTTTTTTACGACGCTTACGCGTTACAGTACCGCCTTTTACACGTGGCATTGAATTTCCCTCCTATATATCAATCGATCGAGATTACTTAAGATTTGTTAATAAGAAACGGATACGTTTGAAATCGCCCTTAGAAACAAGAGACGCTTTGCGAAGCTTACGCTTAGCCTTTGTAGATTTGTTTGCAAATAAGTGGCTAGTATAAGCGTGTGAACGCTTCAGTTTACCAGAACCAGTCTTCTTGAAACGCTTTGCAGCGCCACGGTGAGTTTTCATTTTTGGCATTGGGATAGTCCTCCTTATTACTTTTCAGTTTTAGGTGCTAGAACTAGGAACATGCTTCGTCCATCCATTTTTGGATGAGATTCGATTGTTGCCACTTCCTTGCACTCTGTAGCAAAACGGTCTAATACACGTTGACCGATTTCTTTATGGGTAATCGCCCGGCCCTTGAAGCGGATAGAAGCTTTTACCTTGTCGCCTTTTTCCAAAAACTTAATCGCATTGCGAAGTTTTGTATTAAAGTCATGCTCATCAATTGTTGGGCTGAGACGAACTTCTTTTGTAACGATAATCTTTTGATTCTTTCGAGCTTCTTTTTCTTTCTTCTGATTCTCGAATTTGAATTTGCCATAGTCCATAATTCGGGCTACCGGAGGTTTCGCATTTGGTGCAACTAGTACCAAATCAAGATTTACTCGTCCGGCAATCTCCAACGCTTCAAATTTGGTTTTAATACCTAATTGTTCGCCGTTTTGGTCAATTAGACGAACTTCGCGAGCGCGAATACCCTCATTTAACAACATGTCTTTGCTAATAATTAGCCACCTCCAAGGTTTTCACGAATACAACATTGGGTCAAGATCTGACGTTTGTTGCATCGGCAAGTAATGAACAACTTTAGATTCTTTGTTTTACACAAATAAAAAAGTGCGGATGAATACACCCACACTTTACGAAACAAAAGTAAATAAACTAAATAGTTCACGTAAAACCTGCCAACTGCCAAGTGCGTCAATCAGGTGAGAAGCGGGTGCTTCTTCTTTTCCCAAAACTAGTATTCAATTTTCCTTAGTTACTATAACATAAACAAAGACGTAATGTCAAACATGCATTTCCTATGACAACGAAATTTATTCTACCAAGAAACGAAAAATTATTCAATAGAAATTTTTTCTTTTCAAAAAAACAAAGGGAGAAAACCTCCCTTTGATCATTTATTATCCTCTTTTAACCTCTGCCAGTAACAACTCAAGGAACTGGTCAAATGGCTTTGTTTCTGATTTTTGTTCGCCGTATTTGCGGACGTTTACGGCATTTTCTTCTACTTCTTTGTCGCCGACAACGAGCATATATGGGATTTTTTGCATTTGGGCTTCACGGATTTTGTAGCCGATTTTTTCATTACGCGCGTCTAATTCAACGCGGAAGCCTTGGTTTTGAAGCTGCTCCTGTACCTGCTTCGCAAAATCAAAATGTACATCAGGTGAAACTGGAATGACTTGGACCTGTACTGGTGCCAGCCAAGTTGGGAATGCCCCTTTGTACTCTTCAATTAGGAATGCGATAAAGCGTTCCATTGTTGAAACGACTCCACGGTGGATAACCACTGGGCGGTGCTGCTTGCCATCTTCCCCAACATAATTTAGATCAAAACGTTCAGGAAGCAAGAAATCCAATTGTACTGTAGAAAGTGTTTCTTCTTTTCCTAAAGCTGTTTTCACTTGAACATCCAGTTTAGGACCGTAGAAAGCTGCTTCTCCTTCTGCTTCATAATAATCAAGACCAAGGTCATCCATTGCTTCCTTCAGCATACTTTGCGCTTTTTCCCACATTGCATCATCATCGAAATACTTTTCAGTATCTTGTGGATCACGGTAGGATAAACGGAAGGAATAATCATTAATGTTGAAATCTTTGTATACTTCTAACACAAGATTGACAACCCGCTTAAATTCATCTTTGATTTGGTCTGGTCGCACAAATATATGAGCATCATTTAAAGTCATTCCACGAACACGCTGTAGTCCTGATAATGCACCAGACATTTCATAACGGTGCATTGTTCCAAGCTCAGCAATCCGGATTGGAAGTTCACGATAGCTGTGGATCGCATTTTTGTACACCATCATATGGTGCGGGCAGTTCATTGGACGAAGAACCAATTGCTCATTATCCATGTCCATTACCGGGAACATATCTTCCTGGTAATGATCCCAATGACCGGAAGTTTTGTATAAATCGACGCTTCCCATGATTGGAGTATAAACATGGTCATAGCCAAGACGCTGCTCTTTATCCACGATATATCTTTCAACCACTCGGCGGATTGTTGCACCTTTTGGAAGCCATAATGGCAGCCCTTGTCCAACTAATTGAGAGCTTGTAAATAGGTTTAACTCTTTTCCAATTTTTCGATGGTCACGTTCTTTCGCTTCTTCAAGTAAGCGAAGGTGTTCTTTCAAATCCTCTTTCTTGAAGAAAGCAGTGCCGTAAATACGCTGTAGCATTTTGTTTTTGCTGTCACCGCGCCAGTAAGCTCCAGCAATGCTCAACAATTTAAACTCTTTAATTTTTCCAGTTGAAGGAACATGAACACCACGGCAAAGGTCAGCAAAGTCACCCTGCTCATAGATTGTAACTTGCTCATCATCAGGAATCGCTTCAATTAGTTCAAGCTTGTAAGGGTCACCTTCAGCTTTGAAGAACTGCACCGCTTCGGCACGGCTGACTTCCTTACGAACAATCTCAATATTTTCATTAACGATTTTTGCCATTTCTTTTTCAATTCTAGGAAGGTCCTCTGGCGTAATTGATTCTTCTAGGTCGATGTCATAATAGAATCCACCTTCGATTACTGGACCTACACCAAGATTTACTTCTTTGCCATACAATCTTTTAATCGCTTGAGCCATTAAGTGAGCTGTACTATGACGCAAAATTTCCAAAGCTTCTTTTGATTCTGGTACAACAATTTCTATTGAACCGTCTTCTACGATTGGACGGCGAAGATCAAATAATTGACCGTTCCATTTCCCAGCGATTGCTTTTTTCTTCAGTCCCGGGCTGATGGAAGCAGCAATATCTTCTGTTGTTGTTCCACGAGGGAACTCCTTTACTGCTCCATCTGGAAACGAAATCTTAACAACGTCTGACATGGTAACTCCTCCTTGTGAGAAAAGCGGAAGCGCCTTGCCCAGGGGCGACAGGCATAAGACGAGCCGGCGAGAAGGTCGCCCTTTGACCTTCTTGACGGATTGGCTTATGACCCCGAGCCCCCAGGCGCTGCAGCTAGACAATTCTCGAATTTTTTTAAAAATAAAAAAACCCGTCCCTGGAAAAGGGACGAGTTTAATAAACACGTGGTTCCACCCAATTTTTCATTTTTAAAAAATAACCTTAAAAATGACTTTAGGACAGGGTAACGGGCTGTTTCCCGTCAGACGATTACTCACTTCAAAGAAGCGTTCACCGCTGAAGTTTAAAGGTGGTAAGCATTCAATCCGTGCTAGGAGGCTTTCAGCCTGAGTCCTCCCTCTCTGGTAACCGTGAATAAATACTGTTGTCCTTATCATTACTTTTGCTTGATATATTGATGTCTAGCTTCAGCGCCTAGCCCCTCGAGACATAAGCCAATCGCTTCGGAAGGCAAAAAGCGCCTTCTGTCAGCGCTTGTCTTATGCTTGTCGGGGCTGGACAAGGCGCTTCAGCATTTCTGACTATGTACTGTATTATAATGATTCTAATTTTAAAAATCAATACACCAAGCATACAATTTTTTCAATATTTTTCAAGCACCGTTTTCTTTTGCGGAGTTATTCTGCTGAATCCATTCTTTTGTATGACGCAAACCTTTGTATGACTTTATCAATACTCTTTCTTCAAAAATGTTTTTAATGGTCCTGACAAGCGGTTCCTCAGGATTCTTTGTATAGAGGTGGATGTTCTTTGGTGCAATGGATAATAAAGGTGCAATCGAAGCAGAATCTACATAAACCGGATGATTAAATAAAAGCTTCCGGTCAATCATTTTCATCAGCTCGCCCCTTTTTATTTCTACAAACTGCTCATCAAAGAATGTGATTTCCTCATCAAACAAAAGGTGCAGTGTTTCCATTTTAGAATCACGGCTCGCTAAAAAATCCCTTAAAGTTTGAATAAACATTTGATATTCTTGTTCCATTTTATATTCATCAATTGATATTTCTACGTAACTCTCTAGCAATTTCAAATAAGGGCGCAATCGAAATTTAAAAAAGGAGTCGAATGAAAAGGAAACATGGTCCTGAAAGATTTCCTCCACTGCTTCTCTAATTTTGGGTTCTTCCGCATTTTCCTTAATGAAAACAGCCAGGTCCTCACGCTGACCTTCAAGAACAGAATATATAATCTCGATAATATGCTCCTGCTCTTCTGAATCCTCAAAGAAATACTGCTCTTGTAAAATAGCTCTAAACCAGTCATCGCGTTTAATTTTTATTATAAATTCATAGAATGCTTCTTTGACCTCTCCAAACCTTACAATGCTTTCCGAAATTTTTACTATATGTCGATCTTCTAAAAGAAGAATATCTTCATTATTTGGATGATACCGTAAGCACTTCAGCAAGTGATCATAACATCTCTTCGCATCCATCTTGCTTCGGAAGATGATTTCTGCCAACCAAATCCCCCCTTTGTCCCATACTCTGTTTTACATTTATATGGGGGGATTGACCAAAATAGAAGTTCATACATCATGAATGGAGCAATATTGTGAAAAAAAATAAGGATTACCGAAAATGTATTGGTAATCCTCTTGCATTTATCATTTAATCACGGCGATTGGGTCCATCAACAAGAACAGGATCACTTAAACTACGAATTCTTTCCATGATTCTCCGTGCTTTCATCTTTTCCTCTTCACCACGTTGACTGTAGGTTAAATGGTGCTCAAGCCCTTGGAAGTCAAAATTAGAAGTAAAGAAGGTTGGAAGCTTTTCAAGCATCCTAAACTGCAGAATCGGACCTAATACTTCATCCCGTGTCCAGCTGGAAACTGCTTCTGCACCAATATCATCGAGCATTAAAATGGGTTCCTTTTTCAATGCTTCAATTTTTTCATTTAATGTAGAATCACCAATTGCACTTTTCATTTCGCGCAGCAGCTCTGGAACATAAACAATCATCGTTGGAATTTGCTTTTTAGCCAGCTCGTTGGCTATGGCTCCTAATAAATAGGATTTACCCACTCCAAATTTCCCATATAGATACAATCCCTTCGGCTTTAACCCCGCCTCATAATTCATTAAAAACGTAGCGGCACGGTCTCCAGCGTCCAGACGGCCCAAGTCACCTTCGAACTCCTCAAAGGTAGCTTCCAATATATCTCGAGGTACATATAAACTTTTAATAAGCTTTTGATTTTTCTTTTGCTCATCGGCCATCACTTTTCTTGGGCATCGCTTATAAACTACATCAATAGAGTTTCGTACGAGTACTAAATCAGGGTGATACCCTTTCATGAAATTGATACAGCCATCCAGACTCTCGCAGCGATTGCATTCTTTACTTTGCTGCGTGTATTCATAAAGTTTGCTCATGCTTTTTTCAATCGTATTCTGATTGAGCTCATTTTCATGTTCTGTCAGGAATGCATGAATATCAGGATGACTTAACACTTGCCTTCGCTGCTCTTCATAGCGTTTTAAAAAATTCTCATTTGAGGCTAACCGCTTAATTGTTCGATTAATCCTTTCCATTTCTCTCACCACCTATTTGCGAAATGCTTTTAGCTTTTCTTCAATCGCACGCTTTTTTGCTTCAAGCTCTGTGTTCTGGTCTTTCGTTTCTGCCTTAACACTTGCTTTTCCGCTGTCATCAAACCAATCAGGTAAAACTTCTGTACGAATTGGTTTTTGTTTCGTTGATTTTCCAGTCTTTTTGCTTTCTTGAAAGCCACGCTCTTCTTTCCTAGCTGCTTCCATTGCTTCTTTTACAGTCTTTATTTTAAGCCGAGCCCAATGACTTGCAATTGATTCAACAAATCCCTTGGTAAATTTCATATCTGTTTTTCTAAGAACAACCTCGATTAACACATTTACAACACCAGGAGGAAGTTTATATTTAATCATGATTTCCTCTAGTATTTTTAAATTGGCAGCAGAAGGCTCCACTCCACCTGAAAGTTCTTTAAAAATAACGATGGGAGGTGTGGTTTCATAGTAACGAATTAATTTTTCTTCCTGCGTTTTCGGTTCCGTTACTTGGACCTGGTGGACCGCTGGCTGTGTTCTATTGATAAGACTCGGAAGTTGATCATAATTTTCGAATTGATACCAGTCACGTGCACCTTTTCTGAGGTCCTCGATATCAATTTCATCCTTTTCATTGATTGCCCCTAAAATAAAGTTTTTCATTTCAATTGGGCTGATTCCATAAAGAAAGGCAAGGTTACTGATAACCTCTTTTACCTTTTTGGTCAGTGCTTTCGAAGGGACCAGTGATTCATTTAGCCCCGCCATTAACAGTTCAAAATCAAACGTATTGGTATCAATTTGAATTGGTTTTTGGTCCTGACGGCCAATAAATTCTTGATTGGATTCTGCGCCCAAATCTTCTGCATGCTCTTGCATATACTGAAGACTGCCTGGAGTTGCCGATGCAAACACATCCTGAAAAGCTCTGGTTACCTCTAAATAATCTTCATCAAAAGGCTTTTTAGCTATGCTAAAAAAGCGTTTTAACCGCGCAAAGTGATTTTTCCCGATTTTACGATATAAATAAATATTTAACATTCCATCTAGAAAAAATTGCTCTGGATTCAATGGTGGATAAAGTTCATATATAAATGAGCGTCCAGTTTCATCACTTTTTACGTATGTTTTTAACAGACCAATCCCCTCTAAACTCAACCTAGCCTCGTAGATATCCTTTAAGTTGACACTTAACAAATTCATTAACAAATGATGAGTGGAGGATTCAGACCATAATTTATTTTCTTCAAGCTCTGCCCAGAGAGTCATATATAAACTTAAACAAGTGGAGCCGATTAAGGGCTGATACAAAAATGTCAGCACTTTGCGGTCGTATTCATGCAGCAATCCATTTGACGTAACAAGATAACGGTCAATTGGAATCAATTCCTGCCAATGCTGCGCCATATCATTCACCCTTTAAAAAAGTAATAAAGAGCCAAAGACGTTCTTTAGCTCCCTAGGATTTCTCCTTGTTAATCAGTTCTTTTAATTCTTGAATAAAAACATTTATATCCTTAAATTGACGGTAAACAGAAGCAAAGCGCACATATGCCACCTCATCAACATGTGCAAGCCTGTCCATTACCATTTCACCAATCAATTCACTTTTAATTTCTGAAATTCCTTGATTGCGTAATTCCTTTTCTACCCCTTGGGTAATATCCTCTAATTCTTTTAACGCGACAGGGCGTTTTTCACAAGCTTTAATTAAGCCTCTAAGGATTTTATCCCGGCTGAATTCTTCCCTCGTACCTTCCTTTTTTACGACAATGAGTGGAATTTCTTCAATCTTCTCGAATGTCGTAAAACGATAACCACATTCTTCACACTCACGTCTTCTTCGAGTTGCACGACCCTCATCTACCGGCCGGGAATCAAGCACACGTGTACCATAATTTTGACATGAAGGGCACTTCATTTGATCAACTCCCAAATCAATCCATTCATAAATATTACTATCCATTCTTTATCTTATTAGAAAGAAAACGGTAACACAAGAAGTATTATGAGCTTTTTCCGACTCTAACTAGAGTATGTAATTTGTCGATTTTCTCGTAATAGGAAACGAGCCTTTTTCTTAAAACCGGGTACAATCCGATGGGTGAAAATTTTTCCGAAGAAATACTAAAGTCCACTGCTGTTTCCATTCCTCTTACAGAAACTACCGTAACGATTAGAAAACAAGGAATCGGTTTATTAATCTCAACAGCTATCTCACCATGGTCTTTTGAAACTGTAACAATTCGGCAATCTGCATCCTGGCGAAATAATTCTTCAACGGATTGAAAAAGCTGGTTGAAAGTGGCTTTATAATAACGGGTAGATAAGGAACTATCTTTTTGATGATCTGAGGTTTCAACTTGCTTTCTGAAACGAATAAATAAATTTCCAAGTATAGACATGTGCGCCTCCAATAATAGTCTTTTATCTAATTTTACAATACTTTACGAAAAAAATAAAAAGAGGTGTACTATAAATACACCCCTCGTCGCATTTTTATTTAAAATTATAGAGCTTTTGCCTGTTTTAGTTGAACAGGACCCATACCACGTGGAATTTCAATATTTTCACGTGTTTGCGCATTTAAGGTTTGAGCAATATAATCAGCTGCTATATTTGGATTTAAATCGCCACAAGTATATACATCAATGCTAGCGTATCCATGCTCAGGGAAGCTGTGAATCGTTAAGTGGGATTCAGAAATAATGACCACACCGCTTACGCCATGGGGTGCAAACTTATGAAATGCTACTTCGCGGATTTCTGCACCTGATTTAAGAGCTGCCTCGACAAAAGTTTGTTCAATAAAATTCATATCATTCAATTTTTCGATGTCGCATCCCCATAATTCAGAGATCACGTGACGTCCCATTGTTTCCATATTCATTTTTCCCCCTTTAAACATTTTTGCTTCATTCTTGAAATCGTTTAATTCCAGTATCGTGTAATTACCACGGGGGAAAGTTAGTCCAGAGAGGTCCTAACCCTTTAAGTAATTAATCGCTACCAATTTCAAGAAGTTCACGATGACTAGTATACTAAGTTTATATTTCTTTTGCAACCTATCATACTAAAATTTTACAGTGTCTGTGTTTAGAGAGCTTATCTCCTCAAGACAAAAATCAAATTACAAACTATATTATGTACGAGTGGTTTTAAGAGCTACAAAAAAACACTGTCAATCGACAGTGTTTTTCAAGATTTATCCAACTTTTACTTGATTTGAATTGGCTAATAGATGTGCGACATATAAGGTTAGGTCGACAACGCGGGAAGAATAGCCCCATTCATTATCATACCAAGCAAGCACTTTTACTTTTCTGTTCCCCATTACCATGGTTGATAATCCATCAATAATTGCTGAGTACGGATTGGTATTGAAATCAACGGATACAAGCGGTTCCATCGTAAAGTCGATGATACCCTTTAATGGACCATTTTTTGCTTCCAAAAAGGCTTGATTGACATCATCAATTGTGACATCTTGTTTCAAATCAACTACTAAGTCCACGAGTGAAACATTTGGTGTAGGTACACGAAGTGACATTCCATGCAACTTCCCTTTTAACTGTGGCAGTACCAGCGCTAACGCTTTAGCAGCTCCAGTTGTGGTCGGGATGATAGATTGTCCACATGCTCTAGCTCTTCGCAAATCTTTATGTGGGTTGTCAATGTTTCGTTGATCATTTGTGTACGAGTGAATCGTTGTCATTAAACCATTTTCAATTCCAAACTTTTCATCCAGCACTTTTGCCACAGGCGCCAAACAGTTTGTTGTACAAGACGCATTGGAAATAACATCATGTTGAGTGATGTCTAGTTTGTCTTCATTTACACCCATAACAATCGTGATATCCTCGTTCTTGCCGGGTGCAGTAATAATAACCTTCTTTGCTCCTGCATCTAAGTGAAGACTTGCTTTGTCTCGTGAGTTAAATTTACCAGTCGCTTCAATTACCATATCAATATTTAACTCTTTCCATGGAAGCTGCTCAGGATTCCGATTATTTAATAATTTCACTCGTTTGCCGTTTACAATTAGCTCTTCATCGAGCGCAATGATATCCCCTTGAAACTGTCCATGAACCGTATCATATTTTATTAAATGTGCTAATGTTTCTGCAGGATAACTTGCATTAATAGCAATAATATCAAGCGTATTTTCAAGGATCGCTTTTCTAAAAACCATCCTTCCAATTCTCCCAAAACCGTTTATTGCAATTCTCGCCTTCATTTCACGGCCCCTTTCTTAATATGTTATACTTATTAACTTGTTTTGATGTAATTAGTATAACATATTTAGTTTAATATGTAATATATAAAGTGCGGAATTTTAAAAATGTTTTACAATTCAGGTAACTTGTTAACACATTTAACAAAACATCCATGTTATTTGGTTAAAAAGTTAGATAGAATCAGAGTTAAGAAAGGAAGTGGATCATGTTTAAAAAAGAACGACCTATACCTGCAGAATTGGTTAAGTTGAGAATTTTGAATTATAGAACGAAATTAACGGAAAAAGAAAAGCTGCAACTTTCTAACAAAGAGAAGGGTTATGCAGGAGAATTGGAGTTTGATTGCTTAATACGTGACTTAGATACTTTGGTTATTAATGAATTGTTACTCGAATTCGGTGAAACAGTTTTCCAAATTGACACTTTGATTATCTTTTATGGACGAATTTATCTAATTGATATCAAATATTATGAAGGAGAATATTGTTATGAAGATGGCCTGTTTAAAACAATAGCTGGAAGTGAAAAGAAGGATCCTATGCTACAGTTAAATAGATGTCATTCCGAACTTCGGCAATTACTTCAAAAATATAGATATAATTATCCCATCGATGCCTTTCTGGTATTCAATAACCCCCAGTTTACCTTGTTTCAACCATCACCAAATCCGCAGATTATCTTACCAACACAAGTTAATTCTTTTATTAAAAAGCTATATAAAATGCCCTCTAAATTAAGTGATGTGCACCATAAACTCGCAGACCTGTTAGTTTCTTTGCATAAAACCGAAAACCCTTATGTACGATTGCCAAAATATGATTATGACACAGTGGAAAAAGGGATTACCTGTGGCTCCTGCCACTCGTTTGATGTCTCTGTCTCTAGAACGAAAATAGCTTGTAAGGATTGTGGTTGCGAGGAGCGTATGGAAGCAGCCGTATTACGACATGTGGAGGAATTATTGAAACTGTTTCCTGATATAAAGATCACCACTAATCTTGTTTTTGAATGGTGTAAGGTGGTTACACCAAAAAAGAAGATTAGGAAAATATTATTAAAACATTTTATACTTAAGGGGCATGGTAAGTATTCATATTTTGTAGATGACAGTAAAAATCCTATTTAGCAATAGGTTAATTCAGTCGCTTTTAAATTATGGGGCCTTGTGAACAACTTCATGAGGACCCTTTTTGCATTTCACGCTTGATTTTGGGCTTCATGAGCCTTCCATGAGTACCTCTTTCACCTTCTGCCTTTGATTTTGGGCTTCATGAGCCTTCTATGAGTACCTCTTTCACCTTCAGCCTCCGATTTTGGGGCTTCATGAACCTTTCATGAGTTCCACTTTTTCAAGTTTGGGCTTCATGAGCCTTCCATGAGTACCACTTTCACCTTCAGCCTATGATTTTGGGCTTCATGAACCTTTCATGAGTATCACTTTTTCAAGTTTGGGCTTCATGAGCCTTCCATGAGTACCACTTTCACCTTCAGCCTCTGATTTTGGGCTTCATGAACCTTTCATGAGTACCACTTTTTCAAGTTTGGGCTTCATGAACCTTTCATGAGTATCACTTTTTCAAGTTTGGGCTTCATGAGCCTTCTATGAGTACCACTTTCACCTTCAGCCTCTCATTTTGGGCTTCATGAACCTTTCATGAGTTCCACTTTTTCAAGTTTGGGCTTCATGAGCCTTTCATGAGTTCCACTTTCACCTTCAGCCTCTGATTTTGGGCTTCATGCACCTTTCATGAGTACCACTTTTTCAAGTTTGGGCTTCATGAGCCTTCCATGAGTACCACTTTCACCTTCAGCCTCTGATTTTGGGCTTCATGAACCTTTCATGAGTACCACTTCTTCAAGTTTGGGCTTCATGAGCCTTTCATGAGTACCACTTTCACCTTCAGCCTCTGATTTTGGGCTTCATGCACCTTTCATTAGTACCACTTTTCAAGTTTGGGCTTCATGAACAAACCAAAAAAGAAGGGGATCGCCCCTTCTCAAATAAGTCTTGTTATTCCCCAGCCATTTAAAACCTCAATTACCTGTTTTTTGGTTTCGGCGATGGAGCCGTTATTATTAATGACGGCGTCGGCAAGGGCTACTTTTTCTGAAAGAGGCATTTGGGATTTTATTCTGGCCTCTGCTTCCTCCAATGATAAATCATTTCTTTCCATCAGTCTTTTTAACTGGATGTCTCGATCAACATACACAAGGATGGTCTTTTCGACCATATGCGTTAGTTTACTTTCAAACAGCAGTGGAATATCAAGGATAATGACTTGTTCCTCGCGTTCCTTGGCTGCTTCGACTTGATTATTCATCCTTTTTCTTACCTCAGGATGAACAATGCTATTTAGGAGCTGTCGTTTTTCAACGTTATGAAAAATGATGGAACCGAGTTTCACCCTATCAATTTCCTCGTTAGTTAGTAAAATATTATTACCAAATTCAGCAACAATTTTTTGATAAGCAGGTTCCCCTTTTTCAACGGCTAGGCGGGCTTCTACGTCTGCATCTATAATAGTGATATTCATTTCTTTTAATATATTGGAGACTGTACTTTTTCCACTGGCTATTCCGCCTGTTAGTCCGATTACTAGTGACATACTCTGTTCCTTTCCACATGAACGGTCATAATTTCAAAATTCCAATGATGATTAATAAAATCCCTGGTATAAAGGTAAGCTTTTGGACCATGTTAAATTTATGAAAAAAAGCCCCGCTTTTTATTCCTAATACAAGAAATAAAGAACTCATTACAGCAACACTGGCGGCTAGATAAATAGGAGAGAATCCTAGCATTGCAGCACCGATCCCAGCACCAAACGCGTCAATGGATAAGGCAAAGCCGAGCATGAATGCCTCAATTCCAGTGATCGTACCCGAACGGTCAAAGTCGGCTGACATTGGTTTCCTTAAGATATTTATGGCAATACCTAAGGAGCGTATTTCAAAATTTATGATCAGCTTCTCATGTTCGAGCAGTTCTGAGTCCTTTTCTTTTTCTGGCCTGAAAAATTGATATAATACCCAGGCGCCAAGAGCGATTAATATAATTCCCCCAAGGCTTGCCGTGATACTAGGAGATAGAATTTTTTCTAGTCCATGCCCGATTGACACCGCAATCATTAAAGAACTGGCAGAACAGGTTGCAATGATGAGCACTGATTTAAGCGGCAGTACCATTTTTCTTAGTCCATACGTAAACCCTACGCTAAAGCTATCAAGACTGAGAGCAAAAGCCAGCAGGAGAAGTGAGAACAATTGAAACATGATGTCTAGAGCTCCTTCCGTCAATCACTACGATAGTATATGGGAGGAGCCTATCCTTTGTTATTAAATTGTCATCTCACTTCTAAAGATTAAAGTTTTTGGCATTTAGGACAAAAATGAGTACCTCGTCCTCCTACTGTTGTTTTTTCTAATGGGGTTCCACACCTTTTGCATTCTTCCCCTTTACGGCCGTAGGCATATAATTCAAGCTGAAACATCCCAATTTCCCCTTGTGAGTTTACATAGGAGCGAATTGTGCTTCCCCCTTTTTTAACCGCTTCCTCCAATGTCTTAACAATTTCTTGGTGGAGCAATGTTAATTCTTCCTCACTCAAAGAGTTTGCAATCCGTTCAGGGTGTATTCCAGAACGGAACAGGGCCTCATCGACATAAATGTTTCCAAGCCCAACAAAAACTTTTTGGTCCAGTAGAGCAGGCTTTATCTTTCTGTTCGTCTTTTTCAGCTTGTCAGATAAATATTCCTTTGTGAAATCCTCTGAAAAAGGCTCTGGTCCAAGGTCAATAAGTGGAGGTTTCTCAAATTCCTCCCCCTTTATATATAGGTGCATGGTTCCAAATTTCCGAACATCTCGATATCTCAGTTCACTTCCATCGGTAAAATGAAAGATAACATGAGTATGCTTATCATATGGTTCTTCCTTTGGATAGAGCCCATATTTCCCTTCCATCCTTAAATGGGAAACAAGGGCAAACGTGGTGGTATAAATAATTAAAAACTTACCTCTTCTGCCGACATCCTCAATTATTTCTCCTTTAAGAGCATCAACGAATTGTTCAACCTCAACTGGATTTTTAATAATTTTAGGCCAGTGAACGGTTATATTTTCTATTTGTTTATTTGAAACAAGCTTTTTTAACGTCTTTCTTACTGTTTCTACTTCCGGTAGTTCTGGCATAAAGCAACTCCCTTATATGCTGTACAGAGGAAGCGCCTAAGCTCTTCCTCTTTTCTACTTTGCATCAAACCATGTTGGACCATAAGAATAGTCTACTTTTAATGGCACTTTTAATTCGAGGGCATTTTCCATGACATCTGGAACGAGTTTCTTAAGTGTTTCGATTTCTTCTTCTGGCGCTTCGAAGATAAGTTCATCGTGCACTTGAAGCAGTAGTCTTGTTTTTAATCCATAATCCTTTAATGCTTCCGCCATATCGATCATCGCTTTTTTTATAATATCAGCTGCACTTCCCTGGATTGGGGTATTCATGGCAGTTCTTTCAGCAAAACTTCTGATGTTAAAATTACGATGTGTAATCTCTGGGATATACCTTCTTCTTTGCAGAAGAGTAGATACATAACCCTTTTGTTTGGCTGAATGAATAATGTCGTCCATATAATCCTTCACCCCAGGGTAGCTTGCAAGATAGCGGTCAATAAACAGACCAGCTTCCTTACGTGTGATGCCTAAGCTCTGTGAAAGACCATAGTCACTTATTCCATAGACAATGCCGAAGTTAACCGCCTTTGCCTGCCTTCTCATATTGGATGTTACCTCATCCGCATTTACGTGGAATACATCCATCGCCGTTTTGGTGTGAATATCAAGGTCATCCTTAAAGGCTTGTATCAGTTTTTCATCCCCAGCAATGTCTGCAAGAACTCTAAGCTCGATTTGCGAATAATCGGCTGCAAAAATGATCCATCCTGGTTCCGATGGTACAAATGCTTGGCGGATTTTCCTACCTTCTTCTAATCGAATCGGAATGTTCTGCATGTTTGGATCAATGGAGCTTAACCTGCCTGTTGCAGTTAATGTCTGTTGATAGCGTGTATGAACTTTACCGGTTTTAGGATTAATAACCTTGAGCAAACCTTCAATATAAGTTGACTGGAGCTTGCCTAGCTGTCTGTATGTTAGAATATGCTCAATGATTTCATGGTCATTTGCTAATTTTTCTAAAACATCTGCTGACGTTGAATAGCCTGTTTTTGTTTTCTTAAAGGTTGGCAGGTTTAATTTTTCAAATAAAATGACACCTAATTGTTTGGTTGAATTAATATTGAACTTTTCACCAGCCAGCTCATAAATAATTCCTTCCATTTCGATCAACTTATCATGAATTTCGCCGCCCATTCTTTGCAGACGATCCCTATCCACCTTGATCCCGCAGGATTCCATATCAGCTAAAATGAGTGACAGTGGCATTTCAAGGTCAGTAAATAATTCATATTGTTCATTTGTTTTTAATTCGTCTTCCAATTTTTGTTTTAAATCAGACATAGCAAGACTTTTTCTGACCAAATGCTCTGCAAGCAGTGAAGCTTCTGGTATTTTCCGCTTAGCCCCTTTTCCATAAAACGACTCATCTGATTGAATATTAATCCCGTATTTTTTCCCTATTGTTGAAAGGTCATCAATCGATTCAGAAGGATTAATAATATAAGAAGCCATTAACGTATCGAAATTAACACCTTTTAAATGAATCTCAAACCTTCTTAACGATACCTCGGAACGCTTTGCGTCGTAGACTGTTTTCTTTTTTGTTTCATCTTCCGCCCATTTTTTAAAACTATCAGACTTTAAGGCTAATTCAGTTGGTAAATAATAATATCCCTTTTCATTGACGAGCGAAAAACCAATGATATCGGCGTAATGATAATTATCATCTAGCATTTCAACATAGAAATAATTATCATCCGTAAACAAATCATCACTAATTACATCAGGGGTTACATACTCAATGTCTTCCAGTTCAACCTGTTCAGTGCTTGCAGTGTCTCCACCTAATTTTTCTAATAAGGAGTGAAAGCCAAGCTCTTTATAAATTGCAACAAGTTTATCTCTTTCAAAACCCTCATAAGCCACATTTTCTACAGATACTTCGACTGGTGCATGTCTTTCTATAGCGGCAAGCTGCTTACTCATTACTGCTTGATCCTTGAATTCTTCAAGCTTTTCTTTCAACTTATTTCCAGTCACTTGATCAACCGAGTTTAGTAACTTTTCTAATGTTGAAAATTCCTTTAACAGTTTAATCGCTGTTTTCTCACCGACGCCTGGTACACCTGGAATATTATCTGAAGGGTCACCCATCAGCCCCTTCATATCAATAATTTGCTCAGGCGTTAAACCGTACTTCTCCATAACATGTTCTGGAGTATATTCCTCTATGTCGGTGATTCCTTTACGAGTGATTCCAACCGTTGTATGTTCCGAGGAAAGCTGAGTTAAGTCCTTATCTCCTGATATAACCTTTATTTCATAGCCTTCTTTTTCAGCAGTTAATGATAATGTTCCAATAATGTCATCAGCCTCATAATTCTCAAGCTCATATCGCTGGATACCATATGCATCAAGAAGTTCACGAATAAAAGGAAATTGCTCGGATAATTCTGGAGGTGTTTTCTGTCTGCCGCCCTTATACTCACCAAAAGTAGCATGACGAAAGGTTGTCTTTCCCGCATCAAATGCCACTAGTATATGTGTTGGCTTCTCGTCTTCGATAATCTTATTCAACATCATGGTAAAACCGTATACTGCGTTTGTGTGTACGCCCTTATCGTTATTAAGCAGGGGCAGAGCAAAGAAATGCACGGTAAGCGATACTATTCCCATCTATTAATACTAACTTCTTCTTTTCCATCTATTTACCCCTTTCAGGTTAATTCATATATTTATGTAGTTCGATGATGAACTCACTGCCCTCACCAAGGGTACTTCTTACCGAGATGTTTCCGTGATGTGCTTCAACTAAATGTTTTACGATCGCTAATCCAAGGCCTGTCCCGCCAGAGTCTCGGCTTCTAGCACGGTCAACACGATAAAATCGCTCAAAAATACGTGGAATTTCTTCTTGTTTAATACCTACACCAGAGTCTTTTACATGGATTTTCACGGTTCTTTCGAATTCAAACAGTGAAACGATCACATAACCTCCAGGAGGAGTATACAAAATGGCATTACTGATCAGATTGATAAATACCTGTTTTAAGCGGTCATGGTCTCCTTGTATATATAATTCTTCCCTCTGAAACTGAAGTTCAAGACGAATATCTTTTGATTTTGCTTTTTTATTAAGCATGGTGATTACTTCGTTTATTAATTCAAATAGGTCAAAGTCCTGGATGTTCAGCTTAAATTCCTGCTGCTCAATTTTAGAAAAATCCAGTAGATCTTGAATAAGAGATTGCATTCGCTCACTTTCTTTATTAATAATCGATAAGAATGCTTCAAGTGTATCTTGATTATTCATCGCACCATCTAACAACGTTTCAGAAAAACCTTTTATAGAGGTAACAGGCGTCTTCAATTCATGTGACACATTTGCCACAAAGTCCTTTCTCATGACTTCAAGTTTTTTGATTTCGGTAATATCATGGAAAACGAGTAAAACCCCTTTCCACACATTATTAATTCCTATAATTGGTATACCGTAAACATCAAAGTATCTTCTCTCAATGCCCAATGGGAGAAGGAGGTGTTTTCTGATTTTTTGTTCTGTCCTGAACACATCCGCTATGATATTGCATATTTCCTCATGCTCAATAACCTCATAATACAATTTATCTAAATAGTTAGAAGAATTCACATGAAAAATCTCGATGTAACCCTTATTAATTAGATTGATGAAGCCACGGCTATCCATTAAAAGTAGTCCTGCACCCATATTTTCAATTAATGCACTTAAACGATCCTGCTGTATTTCTTGAGCTTTACTCATTTCTTGAAGGTTTTGGGCCAAAACATTGATTGAAGTACTCAACATACCCGTTTCATTTAAGTTATTACTTTCTATCCTTGCCCGATAATTTCCTTTTGCCAGCTCAATTGCGACATTCGTTGCAGCTTCTATTGGCTTTGTATATCTTCCAGTTATTCTGTATCCAAGATATATAAAGACAATAAACACCATCAACAGGCTAATGGAAAGAATCCACCATATTTGCCCGTATGCTTGTTTCAGTTCACTCGTTTTAGTAAAAATGAACAAATATCCTTCATTTTTATTTGCTTGCTGTATTGGTTTCCACGAATAATGTAAGTCGTATTCCTCACGTTCAATAAGCTCGGTCCTATTTTTTTGCTTTTCCTTTAAGACCTCATTAATAATTTCCTTTATCCCTTTTATATTAGAAGGACTCTTTTCACCACTGTCAAAAAGGATCTTCCCTTTTGCATCTGTTATGGCTAGTCTTACATTCAGTATATTGCTTAATTCAATTGTTTTTTGTTCATTAAATGAATTCACGCCGCCGTTATTTTCAATATGCAAGCTTAGGAGATTACTCTCTTTATCTAAACGTTCATTATATGTATCAAGGTAGTAGCCTTTTAAAAGTTGTCCAAGTAATATTTCAAGGCCGATTAATCCTATGATAAGTAAAGAAATCAGCGCAAGAAGCAGCTTTGTGCGGAATTTGGTCATTCACCTTTCGGCTCCTCAAGCTTATACCCAAGTCCACGGACGGTTTTAATATAAGCCGGTTTTTTCGTATCAACTTCAATTTTTTCCCTTAAGTGAGAAATATGAACATCTACAATACGAGTATCGCCAGCAAATTCATAGTTCCAAACAGCACTTAATAATTGGTCACGGGTTAGGACACGATTTTTATTCTGTGCCAAGTAATGAAGTAATTCGTATTCCTTCAGGGTCAGTTCCAATTGTTGATTTTTAAAATAGGCTTCATATTTCTCTGGGATAATTTGAAGATCTCCAATAACAATGTCAGTACTATCCTGTTGCTCAGCCTCATTACTGTTGGTTTGTATTTGAACTCTTCTTAAAATTGCCTTTACGCGTGCCACCACTTCTCTAGGACTAAACGGCTTAATCATATAATCATCCGCACCGAGCTCTAACCCCAATATTTTATCAAATTCATCATCTTTAGCTGTTAACATTAGGATTGGAGTCATAATTTTCTGCTGCCGAAGCTGCTTACATACTTCAATTCCATCCATTTTCGGAAGCATAAGATCTAAAACAATAATATCCGGTGTTATACTTTCAGCTAATTGTTTTCCCGCTAAGCCATCCATTGCCGTTACTACTTCAAAACCAGCTTGTTCCAAATTATATTGAAGCAAAGTTACAATCGATTGTTCATCGTCAACAACTAGTACCTTATTTTTCATAAAAACCTCCGAGTGTTTGTCTATTTTGCCACCTTCCACCATTATAATATAGAATAAAAAAGAATACCCACTATCGACCCTTAAGACAAAAAAAAAGGAATGTGGGCTACATTCCTTAGAGCATTAAAAGTTATCTAACACATTTGCATCCATTCCGCCTAAACGATGAGGAGGACAAACTTTCAAGTTTCCCTTAATCACTACCTCGTCTTTTTCGTTTGTTCCAACTACCGTCATCATCACTGTGTGGTCATCATGATTTACTTCGACAACCTCTAGCAACAACTGAACCGTCGCATAATGATAAACAGGCTTAGGAAATTGGATATCTTGACCTAAAATATGACTTCCAGGTCCGGGTAAATACTTTGAAACAGCAGAAGTAATCATACCCGTCAGCATTATACTAGGAACAATTGGTTTTTTATAAGGTGTTTGGGAAGCATAATCATGCTGAATAAAAAGTGGATTTGCATCATCGGTTAACCCCAAATACAGTAGAATATCCTTATCTTCCACCTTTTCGGTTAACGCTAGTTTTTCTCCGACAGACATTTCTTTAATTTCTCTTCCTAACTTTCTCTTTTTTCCTAAAAGCATTTCGTTGCGCTCCTTTGTAAACGGTTTCATTTGTGTGGTAGAAAAAATTCGAGGAAGTTTTTCCCCGAATTTTTTAATCAGCTACACTAAAACTTTCATTACATTTTGAACGGACTCAACTGATTTGTCTAACGCTGCTTTTTCTTCAGGCGTTAATTCAAGCTCAATTACCTTCTCAATTCCGTTTGCACCGAGGATTGTTGGTACTCCAAGATAAATACCCTCATATCCAAATTCGCCTTCAAGGTAAGCGATGGAAGGAAGCACACGGCGCTGATCTTTTAAGATTGCTTCACACATTTCAACCAATGACGCTGCTGGAGCATAATAGGCACTGCCGTTGCCTAGAAGGTTGACGATTTCACCGCCGCCTTTTCTAGTACGCTCAACAATCGCTTCTAAACGCTCTTTAGGAATTAATGTTTCTAATGGAATACCGCCGGCATAGGAATAACGAACAAGCGGAACCATATCATCACCGTGACCGCCTAAAACAAAGCCGGTAATATCTTTAACAGAAAGATTTAATTCCTGCGCAACAAAAGTACGGAAACGAGCTGTATCTAGTACACCAGATTGGCCAATGACCCGGTTCTTAGGGAATCCAGATTCTTTAAATACAGTATACGTCATTGCATCAACTGGATTTGTTAATACAAGGATTGTACAGTTTGGGGAATACTTTACGATTTCCTGTGTGACACTTTTCATTACTTTTTGGTTTGTTTGAACTAGATCATCACGGCTCATTCCAGGTTTACGTGCAATACCAGCCGTAATGACAACGATGTCAGAATCACGAGTATCTTCGTAATTGGATGTACCAGTAATGTTTGAATCAAATCCTTGAACTGGACTTGCTTCAAGCATATCTAATGCTTTCCCTTTAGTAGGGTTTTCCATTTGAGGGATATCAACTAGAACGACATCGCCTAATTCTTTTTGTGCAAGTAAGAATGCAGTTGTAGCACCAGTGAAACCGCCGCCAATTACGGAAACCTTTTTACGCTTTAATGACATTTTTAACTCTCCCCTTTGAAAGTATTATTGTCGTTATTCGAAAAAAGGACTGTTTGAAAACAGCCCTGATTTTCCTTGTCAAGTTTCTTACTCTAGGTGCACTAGCTTGCCAATTATTCCATATTCTTAATTAATTCATCACCAAATTCTGATGTTTTAACTTCTGTTGCTCCATCCATTAAACGAGCAAAGTCATACGTCACTACTTTAGAAGCAATCGTCTTTTCCACTGATTTAATGACCATTTTAGCCGCTTCATTCCATCCTAAGTGCTCAAGTAGTAATACACCTGAAAGGATTACAGATGAAGGATTAACTTTATCAAGGCCTGCATATTTAGGTGCAGTACCATGCGTAGCTTCGAAAATCGCATGGCCAGTTTCATAATTGATGTTTGCTCCAGGAGCAATACCAATTCCACCAACCTGTGCTGCAAGAGCATCAGAAATATAGTCACCGTTTAAGTTCATTGTTGCAACAACATCAAATTCACGTGGACGAGTAAGGATTTGCTGTAAGAAGATATCCGCAATCGCATCTTTTACGATGATCTTGCCAGCTGCTTCAGCATTAGATTGAGCTTGGTTTGCTGCTTCAGTACCTTGCTCTTCTTTAATACGGTCGTATTGAGCCCAAGTAAATACTTTATCGCCGAATTCCTTTTCAGCAAGCTCATAACCCCAGTTTTTGAATGCACCTTCAGTAAATTTCATGATATTACCTTTGTGCACAAGTGTTAATGATTTACGGCCTTCTTTAATTGCATAATTAATGGCAGCGCGTACAAGGCGTGAAGTTCCTTCTTCAGAAACAGGCTTAATACCGATACCAGAAGTCTCTGGGAATCTGATTTTGTTTACACCCATTTCAGTTTGTAAGAAATTGATTAGTTTATTAACAGCTTCTGAGCCTTTTTCATACTCGATACCTGCATAGATATCTTCTGTGTTTTCACGGAAAATAACCATATCAGTGTCTTGCGGACGCTTAACTGGAGAAGGAACACCTTCAAACCATCTTACTGGACGTAAGCATACAAATAAATCTAACTCTTGACGAAGCGCAACGTTCAATGAACGGATACCGCCTCCAACAGGAGTTGTAAGTGGACCTTTGATGGCAATCAAATATTCATTGATTACATCAAGAGTTTCTTGTGGAAGCCATTCACCAGTTTGGTTAAAAGCTTTTTCTCCAGCTAGAACTTCTTTCCAAACGATTTTACGTTCGCCTTTATATGCTTTTTCTACCGCTGCATTTAATACTCTCTCGGAAGCAGCCCAGATATCAGGTCCAATACCGTCACCTTCAATAAATGGGATAATTGGATTGTTTGGTACGTTTAATACTCCGTTTGTTACTGTGATTTTTTCGCCTTGCATAGTTGTTCTCCCTCCTAGGTATGTATCAATGGTAATATTCATTTGTCCCTTTTCGTATTAAAGAGATTGGGTCCAAGGTTAAAGATTTGATTCTTTAACCTTTTCCCACAATCCTATTAGAACAATTTTTTTGAAAAAAGTAAATATTTATTAACCTCTTTGATTAATTGGTACATATGTCTGCATGCCAGGACCTGTATATTCAGCACGTGGACGAATTAATCGATTGTTATCATATTGTTCTAGAATGTGAGCAAGCCATCCTGAAACCCTGCTTACTGCAAAGATTGGTGTAAATAGATCATGATCAATGCCTAAGCTATGGTACATGGACGCTGAGTAGAAATCAACGTTTGGCGGTAATTTCTTTTCGCCGGTAACAATGCTTTCAATTTTTTCAGACATTTCATACCAATGCGGCTCACCTGTTAACTCCGTTAATTTCTTGGACATTGCTCTTAAGTGCTTGGCACGAGGATCGCCTGAGCGATAAACACGGTGTCCAAAGCCCATGATTTTTTCTTTTTTCTCAAGTTTTCCACGAACATATGGCTCAACATTTTCAATTGTACCAATTTCTTTAAGCATTTTCATTACTGCTTCATTTGCACCACCGTGTAATGGTCCCTTAAGCGCTCCGATTGCAGCAGTTACACCGGAGTATACATCTGATAAAGTAGCTACACAAACTCTAGCAGTAAATGTTGATGCATTAAGTTCATGATCAGCATGTAATACAAGGGCTTTGTCCATAGCATTAACCGCAATTTCATCAGGGTCATTTCCGGTCAACATGTAAAGGAAGTTAGCAGCAAAGCTTAAATCAGTTCTTGGTGCGATTGGTTCAAGCCCTTTTCTAACGCGTGCAAAAGTTGTGACAATAGCAGGCATTTTTGCTTGTAGGCGAATCGCCTTTTGATAGTTTGACTCTGGATCCATGGTGTCGGCTTCTTCGTCATAAAGACCCAGTAAGGATACAGCGGAACGTAGTGCAGCCATTGGATGAACCTTTTCAATAGGGTACATCTTAAAGTGCTCAATCACTTGTTGTGGAAGTGCTGCATTTTCTGATAGCTGCTTTTTTAATTCTGCTAATTCAGGCTCTGTTGGTAATCTGCGGTGCCACAATAAATAAATTACTTCTTCAAAGCTCGCATTCTCAGCTAAATCGTCGATGTCATAACCAACATAGGTTAACGTATCATCAATGATTGAGCTGATGGAAGAAGTTGTTGCCACTACCCCTTCAAGACCTCGAGTTACTGTCATAGAAAATCTCTCCTTCTCATTCTAATTTCCCCATTACCCATTTGTTAAAAGAAGTATTTTTATCAGCTGAAACTGTTAATTGGTCACAGCTATGTTGAAAGAAAATCTTCATTTCAAATATGAATGATTAGCGCTCTTTTTAAACAATATCTAGATTGAGCGCTTGCTCGGAAAAAATCCAGCAAGCGGAATAACTTTTATTTAATAAAAAGTTACTTTACAAGTAATCTAGCATATTTATGTGACTTATGTAAAAAAGGATGCGCTTTCAAGTCCTATTATAAACAATTATCAGATTTTTGTGAATGAAAAGGGGCTGAAAAGTTCAAAAAAATATTATTTCACAAAAAAGCTAACTAAAAAAATCAATTATTTTCATCGCTGTATAGGCTATTCCTGCGCCAATAAGAGGGCCTACAGCCACTCCTTTGAATATGGAAACGGATAGAATAGTCCCTAGTACAAGCGCTGTTGTAATATGCGGATCATTTTGTAAGAGAGATACTCCACCCTTTGCTAATAATGCAACAGCCATGCCTGAAATAAGAGCTACCCAGGCCAGCGGTGATTTAAAGGCACCAGTCAAATCTTTAAAACCAATTTCACCCGATGCAATTGGAGCTAAAACTGCGATAGTGATAACCGTAACTCCCCAGTTAATCCCTTTACTTTGTATAAAGGTAAAGGACTTTGTTTCAAGCCCGCTTAATTTTAATATGAGTAAAACGACAATCGCAATTAATAATGAGTTATTTTTTGCGATAAGTCCAATGACTAAAAGCAGTATTAAAAACAATAATGGCTGATTAAACATATATTTCCATCCTTCCTTCTTACAATAGGGTAAATCATGCAGAATTGTACAAAAAATGTTAAACTAGAGCTACCTATCTGACTGGTTAAGGAGGCATGTTATTGGATAAAAAGTACTTGTATCGATCCTTTAGATTCATTTTAGTGATTAGCATTGTTTTTCTAGCGCTTCTAACATTTTATTATTTGTCAAAAGTGACCTATCCATTTCTTATTGGCTTAGTAATTGCCTTTTTTATTAACCCAATTGTTAACATTTTTGAGCAAAAACTTCGAATGCACCGTGGATTAGCTGTTTTTGTGGCATTAATTATCATTTTTGCCTTCGTTGCAGGTTTAGTTACACTTTTAGTAGCTGAATTGGTTTCCGGTGCAAATTATCTTGCCCGCGTTGTCCCTGAGCATTTGGATACCTTAATCGGCTATATCGAGGAGTATATAACTGCACAAATTATCCCTCTTTATAATCAATTAACAAGTATGTTTAACCAATTAGAAGATGGGCAGCAAAACACAATCATATCTAATATTAAAAACGTTGGCTCTACCATTGGAACAAATGCTGGAAACTTTATTCAAAACCTTTTTGGCAACATACCAGTCATCTTATCATGGTTCCCAAATGCTGCAACTGTATTAATTTTCTCCTTTTTAGCAACCTTTTTTATTAGTAAGGATTGGTACAGACTTTCACGTATTAGCAGTTCCATTTTACCTGAGAAAGCTAAAACAAGCGGGAAAACTGTGTTCGTAGATTTACAGAAAGCTTTATTTGGTTTTCTTAAGGCCCAATTAACCCTAATTTCCATTACAACGGTTATTATACTTATTGGGCTGCTTGTACTTCGCGTTGATTACGCGATTACCATCGCTTTAATAACAGGTATCGTGGACATTATTCCATACCTTGGTACCGGAGCTGTTTTTGTACCATGGATTATTTATGAGGTGATTGCAGGTGATATTAGTCTTGCAATAGGTTTAGGAGTCCTATATTTACTGGTAATCGTGCAAAGACAGATTATGGAGCCAAAAATACTATCGTCTAATATTGGTCTTGATCCATTAGCCACACTAATCGCCTTATTCGTAGGATTTAAATTAGTTGGCTTTCTTGGACTTATTTTAGGACCTGTGACTCTCGTCATTATTAACACACTCTATCGAGCAAATGTGTTTCACGATATATGGACATTTATTAAAGGCTAATACGTAAAAACGTCAACCTCCTCTGGAAGTTGACGTTTTTATTTGATAATTTTTATGTTCCCCTTTTGTATTCTCTTTCGAAAAGCGTTAATGATCAACAATTTAAAGGGCTTTCTAGATGGAGGGAATAACAATAAAAATCCAAATAAATCCGTAATAAATCCAGGTGTTAACAGCAGGGTTCCTCCAATTAAAATACAAATACCATCCAGGACAGATTCACCAGGGAGTTGACCATGTGCAAGCTGTTCTTGAGCTTTTTTTATAGTCTGCAATCCTTCTCTCTTGGCCAAATAGGCACCGATTACTCCTGTTAGAATGATAAAAGCTAGGGTTGGCAAAAATCCTATTGTTTTACCTGATAACAGCAGGAATCCGATATCTATTGCGGGTATTACAATAATTAATAAAGCTAAATAGCGCATTGTTCCATCCCCTTCAAACAAGCTTTTATCTATTATACATCGAAGAAAGAAAAAAAGAAGGGAAATCCCTTCTTTCTGATTCTATAATACACTAGCGTGCCCGTTATAAATGACACCTCTTGTTGCGTCTACTGTGATTTCTTGGCCATCAGTAAATAACTCAAGTGCCTTTTCCACACCAACAATAACAGGAATACCAAGGTTTAGACCAACTACTGCTGCATGGCTTGTTAACCCGCCCTCTTGAGTAATTAGAGCCGCACATTTTTCAATCGCTGGTACCATATCACGGTCTGAACCAAGCGTAACTAAAATGGAACCTGGTTTAACTTTCTGAATGGCTTCCCCTGCATTATGGGCAATAACCACTTTACCAAAAGCAGATTTACGACCGATTCCTTGAGCTCTCGCAATAATATCCCCAACAACATGAATTTTCATTAGGTTCGTTGTTCCAGCTTCGCCAACTGGTACACCAGCAGTAATGACAACTAAGTCACCATGTTTAACAAGACCGCTATTTACACTTTCCTCAACAGCACTATCCAGCATTTCATCCGTAGAGCCGCAGATTCTTCCAAGCTTAGGATATACACCCCATACAAGCGCTAAACGGCGGCAGATTTGCTCATTGTACGTAACTGCCACGATTGGTGCCTTTGTACGGTATTTTGCTATCATCCTAGCAGTATGACCGCTTTCAGTTGGTGTAACAATTGCATTTACATCAAGATTTAGTGCTGTATGTGCAACAGACTGACCAATGGCGTCTGTAAGATTGTGTTCGGTATTTTTACTACGTGCTGATAAAATTTCTTTATGATCTAATGCTTGTTCTGCTCTAGACGCAATATTATGCATGGTTTGTACAGCTTCAACAGGGTAGATTCCAGCGGCTGTTTCACCAGATAACATGATAGCATCTGTACCATCAAAGATTGCATTCGCAACATCACTAGCCTCGGCACGTGTTGGGCGCGGATTACGCTGCATGGAATCAAGCATTTGTGTAGCAGTAATAACAGGCTTACCATGTGCATTACACTTCTTGATTAACATTTTTTGTACAAGTGGTACTTCTTCAGCTGGTATTTCTACACCTAGATCTCCACGTGCGACCATTAAACCGTCAGATATTTCAAGGATTTCATCAATGTTATCGACGCCTTCTTGATTTTCAATCTTAGGGATAATATCGATGTGTGTAGCTTGCTTTTCCTCTAATAACTGACGAATTTCCATTACGTCACTTGCACGGCGTACAAAAGAAGCAGCAATAAAATCAACACCCTGTTCAATTCCAAAAATGATATCATTTGTGTCTTTTTCAGTAATACCTGGAAGTTTGACCGATACTCCTGGTACGTTGACACCCTTTTTATTCTTCAATGTCCCGCTATTAAGGATTTTTGTTTGAATTTCATTTTGTGCTTTATCAATATTAAGGACTTCTAGGCCGATTAAACCATCATCTAATAATATTTTAGAGCCCACATGAACATCATCGATTAATCCTGGGTATGTAATGGAAAACTTTTCAGTTGTACCTTCGACTTCAGTCATCGAAACAATAATATTTTCCCCTGATTTAAGTTCAATTGCACCATTTACCATATTATTCGTGCGGATTTCTGGACCTTTTGTATCAAGTAGAATGGCCACAGTCTTCCCTGTTCGTTTAGAAGCTTCACGGATATTTTGAATTCGCTGTCCATGCTCTTCAAAGTCACCATGGGAAAAATTTAAGCGTGCTACATTCATACCGGATTCAATTAATTGGGTTAACTTTTCTACACTCTCACTAGCAGGGCCAATCGTACAGACGATTTTCGTTTTACGTAACATTCTTTGTTTCCTCCTATATTTCAACTAGTACTAAATTAGATCGATAATTCTTTTGAAAGTTTAACAAGGTCTAGGTCCAGCACGTGCTTTCTTTCTAATGCCTCAACGATATCATAATCTACCACACGATTACTTTCCATCCCTACAGCACGTCCGCCTTTTCCATCGATTAATAATTCAACTGCTCTTGCACCTAAGCGGCTTGCAAGCACCCTGTCTGCTGCAGTTGGCGAACCACCGCGTTGAATATGCCCAAGTACAGATACTCGAGTGTCAAAGTTAGTAGCTTCTTTTAACTGTTGCGCAAATTCATTGCCGTTGCAAACTCCTTCCGCAACAATGATGATACTATGCTTCTTACCGCGTTCCTGACCTTTCCTGAGCCTTTCTGCAATTTCAGCCATATCGAAGCCTTCTTCAGGAATAAGAATCGTTTCTGCACCGCCTGCAAGACCAGCATACAAAGCGATGTCACCAGCGTCTCTGCCCATAACTTCAATAACAAAGGTTCTTTCATGTGATGTAGCTGTATCACGAATTTTATCCAAAGCGTCAATAACAGTATTTAATGCTGTATCAAATCCGATTGTTAGTTCGGTACCAGGAATATCATTATCAATCGTACCAGGTACACCTACACATGGATATCCTTGCTGAGTCAAAGCTCTTGCACCACGATAAGAACCATCGCCGCCAATGACAACTAGCCCTTCAATACCATGTGCTTTTAACTGCTCAATTCCTTTTTGCTGTCCCTCTGGTGTTTTAAATTCTGGGCATCGTGCTGTATGCAGCATGGTACCTCCGCGATGAATAATATCACCGACAGAGCCGAGTTCAAGTTTCTTTATATTTCCAGAGATTAGTCCGGTGTATCCACCATAAATTCCATACACCTCAACATTGTGATATATCGCCTTTCGAACTACAGCCCGGATCGCAGGATTCATTCCTGGTGAGTCTCCACCACTTGTTAATACACCAATCTTTTTCATTTCTACCACCTCATGGGATTTACTAAAATATGTATATCTAAATTGAAGTTATCTTTATACGTGTACTTCATTTATTATAAACTAAAAAGCCGGTAATATTTATAAAATACCACTAAAGAGACCCCTATAACAACTCAATCATATTAGTAAAAACAATAGGCGAAATAATCTGTAAACTGAAACCGCTTAACCAAGAAATGGAAACGCAGTCATTTACACTTATTGGATAATTTTTGACATAAATGTGAAAAAGGAAGTAAGTCCCAAATACAAAAACGTGCTCTTAGAGCACGTTTTAAATTTTAATATAATCCTTAATAAATGAGTATTCACCAATCGTTCTAAATCGATTATAGCGATCTGCAATAAGTTCCTCTTCTGAGAGTTCTAAAAGTTCCTTTAAAGATTTCTTCAGGAAATTGTCAATTGCTTCTGATTGACCCTTAACGTCTTTATGTGCTCCACCCTTAATTTCTGGGATTATATCATCGATGATTCCCAGTTCCTTTAGGTCTGGTGCTGTTATTTTCATGGACTCCGCTGCTTTCTTTGCCAGTGCAGAATCCTTCCATAATATAGCAGCAGCACCTTCTGGTGAAATAACAGAATACGTAGAATTCTCGAGCATGTACATGCGGTTACCCACCCCTAATGCGAGCGCACCACCACTTCCACCCTCGCCAATAACGATGCAAATAACTGGAACCTTAAGACCGGCCATTTCAAATAGGTTACGGGCAATGGCTTCACTTTGTCCCCGTTCTTCTGCAGCCTTTCCTGGGTAGGCACCTTTTGTATCAATAAAACAAATGATAGGACGATTAAATTTATCCGCCTGCTTCATTAGACGAAGTGCTTTTCTATAGCCTTCAGGATGTGGCATTCCAAAGTTCCTGCGGATATTTTCTTTGGTGTCTTTTCCTCTTTGATGACCAATGACGGTTACTGGAAGCCCGCGGAACCTTGCAACACCGCCGACAATAGCTTCATCATCACCAAATGTTCTGTCTCCGTGACATTCAAAGAAACCGTCAAATAGATTAGAGATATAATCTAATGTAGTCGGTCTATTTGGATGTCTGGCAATTTGAACACGGTCCCATGGCTTTATATTGTTATAAATATCTTTTTCAAGCTTTTCAAGTCGTAATTCTAACTTTTCAATTTCGGATGATAAGTCCACATCTGCAGTTTTGGTAAACTCTTTAAGTTCGGCAATTTTATTTCTTAATTGCACGACTGGGCGTTCAAATTCTAATTCCCCTACCATTCGAGCTCACCTCCAGGTTGATGAATTTCGAGTAAGTTTGTGATTTTATCAACTAAATCTGGACGAGTAATAATCGCGTCCAGTTGACCATGCTTTAAGAGAAACTCCGCTGTTTGAAAATCCTCAGGCAATTCCTCACGAATGGATTGTTCAATAACTCTACGCCCTGCAAAACCGATTAATGCACCTGGTTCTGCAAAGTTATAGTCTCCCAATGATGCAAAGCTTGCAGAAACACCGCCAGTTGTAGGATGCGTCATAATCGAAATAATAAGTCCGCCATTTTCACTAAATCTCTTTAATGCCACACTTGTTTTCGCCATTTGCATTAAGCTGAGGACGCCTTCTTGCATTCTAGCACCGCCAGAGGCAGTAAAAATAATAAACGGCACTGACATTTCATCAGCTTTTTCGATCGCACGAGTTATTTTTTCACCTACAACAGAACCCATACTACCCATTCTAAAAGTAGAATCCATAATAGCCAATACAACTTTATTTCCGTTAACACTTCCCGAGCCTGTTACGACTGCCTCATTAATCTTCGTTTTCTGACGGTCTTTTTCTACTTTTTCCAGGTAATCCGGGAAGTTTAATGGATTCTCGGAAACCATGTTTTCGTCTATTTCAATGAAGCTGTCTTCATCTAAAAAGCTGATGATACGCTCCTTTGCGTTCATGGCAAAGTGATATCCACAATGTAGACATACTTTCAAATTTTTATTTAATTCTTTCGTATACATTATCGTCTTACATGATGGACATTTAGTCATAATCCCTTCAGGTACATCACTTTTAGCAGCCTCAGTAGGAATCGTTGCGTATTTTTTCTTTTTTACCGTATTTTTTGTAAAAAGGTCTTTAAGCAATTTGTCCAAACCTCCTTGTTCGAAAAATCTGCCAATCGGCAAGTTTTTTTATCATTCTTTATTTGAAGTCTTGCCTTAAATAATGACAATTCAAACCTAACCTCGATAATTGGTCAGACCACCCAAAAACTAAAAATGCCCACATCCAATTGGGCTTGATTGCTTGTCTATCACTATAAAGGAAAAATACTTCAAAATCTGTTAGTATTTGTCGGTTAAAATAGACAAATTTCTTAATTTGCGATAAACAGATAATATTTTTTCCTCATCTTTTCCAATCAAGGCTTCGATTAACATTAAATAGCTATCACGATTGTACTCTTCGTTTTGTAAACTCAAAGAATGGTGATAGTCCTTTAATATTAACCATATTCTTGAAAACAGATAATTGTCTGCTAGTTCAATAAGTTCATAAAAGAATTGATCATCATTTAATTGTTTGGCTTCTACCAAGCTTTTTAGCTTTACTACCTGCTTTTCATCAGCTCGATTTAGGACTAACCGAAGAAGATCCATTTCTATTAGGTTCTTTGTTTCAATAACGTCTAACTTTGCCTTTTCATCTTGAAGAATAAAGGTCCCAAGCAGCTGTACAAGTTGATTTCCTCGAAAATCGCGTATAAAGGTGCCTTCACCGCGTCTCGTTTCAATTAAGCCTAATAGTTCTAATGCTCTTAATGCTTCCCGAACGGAAGAGCGCCCGACATTCAGGCGCTCTGATAATTCCCGTTCAGATGGGATTTTATCTCCAGATTTCAAATTATCTGCAGCTATCATCTCTCTTAGCTGTTTCACAATCTCAAGATATACTTTAGTATTCGTCACTTAACAATCACTCACTTTTACCTATGATAGCGAGCCTCATTGTTTTTTCTTTTATATCTTCAGGGTCAACCTTAATACGTGCAACACCTGTTTCCATGGCTGCTTTTGCTACTGCAGCAGCAACAGCCGGAGCAACACGAGGATCAAATGGTGCAGGGATGACATAATCCTCATCTAATTCAGATTCATTTATTAAACTGGCTATTGCCTCAACGGCTGCCACTTTCATTGCCTCGTTTATGTGTGTGGCACGGACATCTAGAGCACCTCGGAAAATTCCAGGGAAGGCTAGGACATTATTTACCTGGTTTGGAAAATCAGATCTACCCGTTCCTACCACTCTTGCTCCTGCTTCCTTTGCTGCCTGTGGCATAATTTCTGGATTAGGGTTTGCCATAGCAAATATGATTGCATCCTTGTTCATTGAAGCAACCATTTCTTTTGTTAGAGCACCTTCAACCGATACACCAATAAATACATCAGCACCTTTTATTACATCTTCAAGGCTACCAGTAAGATTATCACGATTTGTAAATTTTGCAACCTCTGCCTTAACGTCATTCATACCTTGCGGACGTCCTTCGTAAATGGCACCCTTCGTATCACACATCACAATATCTCGAACCCCATAGCTGTGTAATAATTTTATAATGGCAATTCCAGCAGCTCCAGCACCATTTGCCACCACTTTGATTTCAGTGATTTTTTTGTCAATCAGCTTAAGAGCGTTAACAAGACCAGCTGCTGTAACAATAGCGGTACCATGTTGATCATCATGGAAAACAGGAATATTCGCTTCTTTTTTCAATCGTTCCTCGATAACAAAGCAATTCGGTGCAGCGATATCTTCAAGATTCACGCCGCCAAAAGTTGGCTCGAGCAACTTAACCGTTTCAATAATCTTCTCTACATCGGTTGTGTTTAAACAAATTGGGAAGGCATCGACGCCGGCAAAGCTTTTGAATAAAACTGCTTTCCCTTCCATTACAGGGAGCGCAGCTTCTGGTCCAATGTTACCAAGACCTAACACTGCTGTACCATCAGTAACTACAGCAACCATATTGCCTTTCATTGTGTAATCGTAAACCGTTTCAGGCTTTTCATAAATATCTTTACACGGTTCGGCAACGCCAGGAGAATACGCTAAACTTAAATCCTTGGCATTTCTTACTGGTACTTTTGATTTTGACTCAAGCTTTCCCTTATTAATTCGATGCATATGTAGTGCTTCTTCCCGTAATGTCAAGATATGTCACCCCTTCAATTAGTACAAAAAGATATCGATAAATACAATGAATCATAGTCTGTTTTTTAGTGGTCAGACCACACCATCTTCATTTACCACTATAACACATCTGCAAGAGTTGTAAAGAATTATTCTTTTAAAACTACATTGTCTGTTCCCAGAAAATCACGTAATCCTTTCATGAGATTATCGCTAGGGTGAATCATAAACTCACTACCCAGTCTGATCGTTTTCCTGCTGGTTTCATAGTGTAAAACCACTTTCGTTTGCCCAGAATTCGCTTTAAATAATTGTTTTAAATGGTTTAAGGAGTGCTCGTCTTGTTTTTCATTGGCTATTTTTAAATATAATATTGAATCCTGCTTCGTTTTTGTATTCAACCACGTCTCGATTTCAGAGGCTTGTTGAACATTGAATTGAAGCTTCCCTTCACGTTCTTCCACTTTCCCTTCTATAACAGCAAACCTCCCAGGTTCGATCAAGTGAGAATATTTTTTGTACACTGCTGGAAAAGCAACAGCTTCCATTTCACCACTTGAATCACTTACATTTAGGAAAGCCATGGAATCCCCTTTTTTTGTTCTGATTTTCCGTATAGATGTTATATACACACCAGCGGCAGCTCGTCTTTGGTTCGCCGAGAATTCAAGTAAAGCATTTGCTCCAGCTGTTTTAAGTCTTTTTTCAAAAATCGCGACAGGGTGATCTGAAAGATAAAAGCCAAGAGCCTCTTTTTCATAAGCAAGCTTATCCTCTAATCTTATAGGATCAACAAGGACGTATTTTGGCTTAAGTTGAAATTCATCAAGAAATAGCTCTACTTGGCTTGAATCGTCTACCTTAAATAATTGTGCATGCTCTAGAGCAACATCTAAACTTGCCAGCAAAACCGAACGGTCTTCGTTAAATTCATCGAAACTTCCAGAATGAACGAGAACCTCCAGTGTTTTTCGATTGATTGCTTTTGATGACACCCTCGTGCAAAAATCGAATAAATCCTCAAACCTTTTACTTTTTCTTGCTTGAAAAATTTCTCTTAATGCTGCTGCACCTACACTTTTAATGGCTGCAAGGCTGTATCTGATACCAGACTTCTCTACTTGAAAGGAAAACCCGCTGTAATTGATGGATGGGGGAAGGATTTCAATATCCTTTTGTTTTGTTTCCAAAATGTATTGGGCTATTTTCGTTTCATTCCCAATTGCGGATGTTAACAGACCAGCCATAAAATAAAGGGGATAATTTGCTTTTAAATAGGCAAGCTGGTATGCAATCATACTATATGCCACTGCATGGCTTCGATTAAAACCATAATTTGCAAAACGAACAATTAAATCATAAATATCATTTGCCAGTGCAACATTATAACCTTTCTTTAATGCACCTTGGACAAAATGATTTCGTTCTCTATCCAACACATCCTTTTGCTTCTTTCCTACTGCCCTTCGCAGCAAATCCGCTTCTCCGAGGGAAAAGCCGGCCATTGTAGAGGCAATTTGCATGATTTGCTCTTGGTATACGATGACTCCATATGTGTTTTCCAGGATTGGTTTCAAATCTTCATGTGGGTACTCTACTGCTTGTGTCCCATGTTTCCGGTCAATAAAAAGCGGAATATTCTCCATTGGTCCTGGACGATATAAAGCATTAACGGCAACGATATCTTCAAAGCGTGAAGGCTTCAAGCGCGATAATACCTTCCTCATCCCGTCTGATTCTAACTGAAAAACACCAGTTGTCTCTCCTCTTGACAATAGTTCGAAGGTCTTTTCATCATTTAATGGAATGGTTTTAATATCCACTTTTCTTCCAGTCTTCTTTTGTATAGAAGACAAGATCGATTCGATTAATGATAAATTTCTTAACCCAAGAAAATCCATTTTCAGTAAGCCTATTTCCTCAAGATGTTCCATTGAATACTGGGTTAAATACACATGATTATGTCCCTGTTGAATGGGGATTAACTCAATGAGCTGCTTCTCACTAATAACGACACCTGCAGCATGTGTTGAAGTATGGCGAGGTAATCCCTCAAGTTTTAATGCGGTTTCATAGAGTTTTCGATTCATTGGGCTTTCATCAATAAAGGCTCTAAGTGGCTGCGACTCTTTATAGGCGTCTTTAAGGCTAATTCCAAGACGCGCGGGAATACGTCTAGACAGCTGTTCTAATTCCTTCGTATTCAATCCAAAAGCCCTGCCAACATCTCTTAGCGCACCCTTAGCAGCCATGGTTCCAAACGTAACAATTTGAGCAACATGTAATTCACCATATTTTTTTGCAACATATTCTATTACTTCATCCCGACGATGATCGGGAAAATCGATATCTATATCCGGCATGGATATCCGCTCTGGATTTAAAAAACGTTCGAATAATAACTGATGGGACAACGGGTCCACATCGGTAATATACAAAACATAGGCAACAAGTGATCCTGCTGCCGATCCCCTGCCTGGACCGGTCAAAATACCATGCTCTCTGGCATATCTCATAAAATCCCAAACAATTAAAAAGTAGTTACTAAATTTCATGGAATTAATGACCGACAATTCATAAGACAATCGTTCATAGTGTTCTTTAGAAGGGGAAGTAAAGCGCTCCTTTAACCCTTTCTGACAGAGCATTTCCAAGTAATCTTCCGCTGACAGCTTATTTTCTGTCGGATATTCAGGTAAATAGGTTTTGTTCAATTCGATATTTACCATGCACCTTCTAGCGATTGTAATACTGTTCTCTAAGGCCTCGGGTAATTCAGGAAATGCCTCTACCATTTCATTTGCACTTTTTAAATAAAATTGATCGCTTTCAAGTCTTTCCCGGTGCTCATCCTGCAGTTTATCACCATTTTTTATTGCTAATAGACATTCATGAGCAAACGTATCTTCTTGGTCTATGTAATGAACTCTATTTGTAGCCACTAATGGAATACTTAGCTCCTCGGCAATACCTTGAATCCTCTGTGTTACGACTGCTTCGTCCTCTAAGTGATGGTTTTGGACACCTAGAAAAAATGACTTTTTGCCAAAGATAAGCTGAAGTTTTTTTATGATAGCGATCGCTTCTTCTTGTTGATTGCTTAATAGATTTTGTTCAATCTCTCCTTCAATCCCTGGAGAAATGGCAATAAGTCCTTCTGCATAATGTTTTAACCATTTAAAAGGAATACCGGTTGCCGCTTTCGTTTGAACGGCACTGGAAATTTTTAAAAGGTTTTTAAACCCCTTTTCATTTTCAGCAAGCAGGATTAATGGAAATGATTCTTGCTCCCTGTGTTCACTTTCTACATCAACGGTTAACCCCATAATCGGTTGAATATTGTTTTTTAAACATAATTTATAAAATTCAATACTTCCATACATCACATTTCTATCGGTTAATGCAATCGCCTTAAATCCTTTTTTCTTTGCATTATGAACCAATTCTTGAACCGAAGCTGTGCTTGTTAACAAGCTGTAAGCACTATAAACATGAAGGTGAATAAAAGACATTTTGTCACCCCTTCCAATAAAAACTCTTACTTATATTATAGAGCCAAACTCAAAAAAAGGAAAATATGTTCTTATTTTTAAATTCATAATCATGCTTGTTTGTCCATATAAATGTATAAGGGTATTGATATTCCGTGAGGGCGGTTGAGGTTATGAAAGAAATTGGTTTTTTTCCTACATTTATTGAAAGTTATTTTATTGCATTGGGCGTTATTCTAGGCGGTTCCTTAATTGGTGGAATCGCTGCCTTTCTAACTGGACAACCACCGCTTACAGCTGTTTACAGGCTGTCGACAGACTTAAGAATATGGGCAATTGTCGCTGCAATCGGCGGAACATTTGATGCAGTTTACACCTTTGAGAGAGGGTTATTTAATGCAGAAACAAGGGACATTTTTAAACAGCTCCTGATTATCCTTTCAGCGTTAGGCGGTGCCCAGACAGGCGCACTCATTATTAATTGGTTAACACAGGAGTATATATCGTGAGAATTCCTCCCTATTATCGACGACCCTCGTGGCAGCGTTTTTTTGCAGGGATGGTCATTGGCGGTGCAATCAGCTGGTGTATCTTCATTTATATTTTTGGTGTTTGGCAGGAGGAGCATACTGCATTAATTGATAAACAAAGCGAAGAAATTATTGATTTAAAGGAAGAAAAAAAGATTTGGCAGGAAGAATACAAAGAGATCAATAAACGTACAATCGAACAGCTAACCACCCAAAAAATCAATATAAAAATAACAAATTGGGAAAAATATAAACTAGACTTACTAAGTGTTTCAGAGATCGAGGATTCAGTAAAAGATGATATTAGTATGATGATTGCAAAGGACATTGATACCGTCTATAAGAGCAAAGAATTAATCAAGAAAATCATTCAAAATAAACCCGTTAAAATAAACGACAAACGGTACAAACTAAATGTGAGGGAAATGGTTATCTTCACCACCCTCTCCATTCAATTAGAAATAGAATTCGAACATTAAAAAAGAATCGGCCTCTACTATGCGGCCGATTCTTTGCATTATGATTGATAGTTGTCACAAACAGCGCTAAGTTCTTTTACTACATTCTCAACCTCATCCCATGAATGGATTGATGCACCAGAAGCAAGTGGATGTCCACCGCCTTTAAACTTTCTTGCAACTCCATTAATGACTGGACCTTTTGAACGTAAACGTACCCTGATTTGATCTTCTTCTTCAATAAAAAACACCCATGCTTTAATACCTTTTACATCGCCTAAAGTCCCAACGAGTAATGAAGCCTCTGATGGCTCTGCGTTGTATTCATCCAATAGCTCCTTTGTTAGCATCACAGAAGCTACACCATTATCCTGCATTTCAAAGTTTTGAAGAATATAGCCGTTTAATTTAATAATATTGGTATCACGCTCGTACATTTTGTCAAAAAGCTCGGTACGAGAAAAATCATAATGAATGAGTTCTCCTGCATAAGCAAAGGTTTTGTCTGTCGTGCTTGGAAATAGGAATCTTCCTGTATCACCAACAATCCCGCCAAATAATAGCCTTGCAGCAGCATCATTTAATTTTAACCCTCTGTCCTTACCAAATAAATAAAATTCATAAATCATCTCACTACATGAACTTGCCGTTGTATCCACCCACAATAAATCACCATAAGGATCTTCGTTGGGATGATGGTCTATTTTGATTAGTTTATCCCCTAGTGAATATCTTCTATCACAAATTCGTTCCTCATTAGCGGTGTCACAAACAATAACCAGTGCTCCTTTGTATACCTCATCCGGAATAGAATCCAGACGGCGCATAAAATGGAGCGACCTTTCTTCTTTTCCAACTGCATACACCTTTTTATTTGGATATGATGCTTTTAGAATCTCAACTAATCCACATTGTGAACCGTATGCATCTGGATCTGGACGTACATGGCGATGTACGATTATGGTCTCATATTGTTCGATCATTTCTAAAATTTTTTCATTCAATGTGATCACCTCTCTATTGTTTTGAAGCAAGGGTAGTATTTTTTTAAAATAATATGTAAAATTAATAAGAGAATTTTTGACTTGGAGGAAAGGTAATGTCAGTTCTAGTTTTTTTCATCGTCATACTATTTGCTTTTTATTTATTTTATAAAACCAAATACTTTCGAACCAGCCGGCCAGTGGAAAAGAAATGGCTCAGTGCCAAATCGAATATAGCACTTGGTCTATTTGTCTTCTTATTTGGCATTAATCATTTATTTTTTATATCGCAAACGACGGTCACACTAATTGTCTCAATCATCTTTATTGTGTATGGCGGAATCTTTACTTGGGTTGGCTTTAAAAAGTATAAACATTATCTCCCATATGCCGAAGAAGAAGCAGCCAGTTACAATGCTAAATAAATGATAGCCGCTTATTTTCAAGCGGCTTTTTCATTTTCTAATTTCGATCAATCAGCTGACACATCATCATAGCCTTACCAACTAAGATCCCATCATTAAAGACCTCGACATCGACCTTACCAAATTTACGGCCCACCTCAAGCACTCTCGGATAAATCTCTAATATACTTTCCATCTGAACAGGCTTTAAAAAGTAAATGGTCATATTCTCAACAACCAAATCACCTTTTTTATAGCTCCGTAATACCCTGTTCGCAGCATCCGAAACAACCGTGGTAAAAACGCCATAAGAAATAGTACCCAGATGGTTTGTCATTTGCGGAGTAACTTCACAGGTATACACTTCTTCCCCTTTAGCTCTTCCACGCATTAACACCATTTGGTTTGTAACAATATCATCAAGTGTCTCTCCTACTTGCGGCTGACGCTGATTCATCTGTAAGGCTTTTAATACATCCTGCCTGCTAATGATCCCTTCAAGACGATTGGTATCATCTACAACCGGAAGAACTTCGATTCCTTCCCAGACCATCATATGTGCGGTTGATGCCACACTTGTTTTACCAGAAACAGTCATCGGCTGTTTTGTCATAATCTTTTCGATGGTCGTATCAGACTCCTGCCCCATGATATCTTTAGCCGTTACCATCCCCTGAATCTTCATGTTCTGATCTACAACCGGATAACGGCTATGTGTGGTTTCAAGATTGAGAGTATGCCACCTAGAAACCTTATCAGAAGTTTTAAGATAAAAAGTCTCAGTAAGTGGTGTTAAGATATCCTCCACCAGTATAATTTCTTTCTTTATCAACTGGTCATAAATAGCCCGGTTTATCATGGTAGCCACTGTAAACGTATCATAGCTTGTTGAGATAATCGGCATTTCTAGACTATCAGCAAGCTTCTTGATATGGTCGTCGGTATCGAATCCTCCAGTTATTAAGACAGCAGCACCAGCTTTCAATGCAAGTTCCTGAGCCTGTGTACGATTTCCGACGATTAACAGGTTGTCAGGACCGGTATAGCGCATCATCGCTTCAAGTTTCATGGCACCGATAACAAATTTATTCAACGTTTTGTGCAAGCCAGTCTTGCCGCCTAAAACCTGACCCTCCACAATATTAACGACTTCTGCAAAGGTAAGCTTTTCAATATTCTCTTTTTTCTTTCGTTCAATCCTAATCGTACCTACACGTTCGATTGTACTTACATAGCCTTTATTTTCAGCTTCCTTGATTGCTCTGTAAGCTGTACCTTCACTAACAGTCATCGCCTTGGCGATTTGCCGTACTGATATTTTTTCCCCAACAGGAAGTTCATCAATATATTGCAAAATCTGTTCATGTTTTGTAGCCAAGACCTTCACCCATTTCTTTAACCCTTTAATTAATAATAAGAATTGATATATTATTTATACCATTAATTTGAATAATAAACCAACACAAAAAGAGCCGTTTTTACAGGCTCCCCTTGTAGTATGGTTATCAATAATAAGAGCGGGATTTTTTATTAACTCTAAGCTGCTGCCGTTTTTTCGCTGCCTTTTTTGGGCTATATAACATGGCTGTGAGATTTCCCGCAATAACAATTAACGCAAACGCTAGCCATGAAATCGAAAAAATCCCTTCAAGACCTTCTGCTTGTATCGATAGTCTTGGAACAGCAAAATAAAGCATGAATCCACAAAGTAAAAGGCAAAGTAAATATCTGTTTTTTTTCAATTATTTCGTCTCCCCTCAATACTAACTGCTTGTATTACTTTATGCAGAGAAGGGATAAAAAAGTATTATAATTCAATAAATTCGCCAGGCTCTAGAACTTTCCCATTCTTATTTTCCAGCATTTCAATAAATTGTTTAGGATCCTGCTTAATTGGCGGGAATGTATTGTAATGGATTGGGACAATTGTTTTAGCTCCTAACAATTTTGCGGCATAGGCTGCATCCTCCGGCCCCATCGTAAAATTATCACCAATTGGCAAGAATGCTAAATCAATCGGATGTCTCTCACCGATAAGTTTCATATCCGAAAATAATGCTGTATCACCAGCATGATAGATCGTTTTTCCTTCTGCCATAAATAGGATACCCGCAGGCATACCGCAATAGATTATTTCATTATTTTCTGTAGTATAGCTTGATCCATGAAACGCTTGTGTTAATTTTACTTTTCCAAAATCAAATTGATGGGCCCCGCCAATATGCATAGCATGCGTATTGACACCCTGCCAGCTTAAGAATGTAGAAATCTCATGATTAGCGATTACTAGTGCATTGTTTCTTTTGGCTAACTCAACGGTATCACCGACGTGATCATTGTGACCATGAGTTAAGATAATGACATCTAAATTTAGATTTTCCACTTTTAAATCCGTTAATTGATTACCATTAATATATGGATCAATAATGATTCTTTTCCCATCCAATTCAATTTGAACAACCGAATGTCCATGATAAGATACTTTCATCAGCCATCTCCTCCAAAATCTTTATAGTATGTACTTCCATAAAAATTTCTAAATTCCTTCCTCATTTATATCCATAAATGGGGTAAATTAGCACATGCTATAGTAAGATTCTTTACACATGGACATAAAATTGATACCCTCAAATAGGAATTTATAGTTTAGGAGGAGAAAAAATGAACCAACGTTTGCACAAACTTCAAGCGTGGATGAAGGAAAATGGGATTGAAGTCAGCTTTATCACCTCTTCTGAAAATGTATATTATTTAAGCGGATTTTTCTCAAATCCACATGAACGTTTACTTGCTCTAGCCGTTTTTCAAGAAGAAGAGCCCTTCCTTGTGTGTCCTGGAATGGAGGTCCATGATGTCAAAAGCTCAGGCTGGAACCAAGAAATCATCGGCTATAGCGATATCGATAACCCATGGGAATTAGTACATACCTCAATCAATAATAGAATCAGCACTGTCCGAACCGTCGCAATTGAAAAAGAACATATGAACGTAGAACGTTATGAGCGGTTGACATCGTTATTTCCAAATGCTGCTTTTACTTCCGCTGAGGAAAAAATGAGAAAACTGCGGATGATTAAAGATGCAAAGGAATTAAAAATTATTGAGGAAGCGTGTGCATTGGCTGATTTTGCTATCGAAGTTGGCTGCAGTGAAATTAAAGAAGGTCGAACAGAATTAGATGTTCTAAACGCAGTTGAATATGCGCTAAAGAAAAAAGGCGTAACAGAAATGTCGTTTTCAACCATGGTCCTGACAGGAGCAAACGCTGCGTCCCCTCATGGAAACCCAGGAACCACAAAAATCCAAAAGGGTGATTTAGTCTTATTCGATTTAGGTGTAGTAGTAGACCGTTATTGTTCAGATATTACAAGAACCGTTGCGTATGGTGATATTAATGATAAACAAAAAGAAATATATGATACCGTCCTAAAAGGACAACTTGCAGCTATAGAGGCCAGTAAACCAGGGGTAACTGCTGCTGAGATTGACTTAAGAGCGCGAAGAATTATTTCAGAAGCAGGCTACGGGGAATACTTCCCGCATCGTCTCGGTCATGGACTTGGAATCAGTGTACACGAGTATCCTTCGATGACAGAAACAAATCAATTGATTATTGAAGAAGGAATGGTGTATACCATCGAACCTGGCATTTATGTACCTGGGGTAGCAGGAGTACGTATTGAGGACGATGTGTTCATTACCGCGGATGGAGCTAAGGTTTTGACCAAATTCCCTAAGGAATTACAGATCATTAGGTAGATAAAATTTAGTTACTTTTACCATTGCACTATTGAGGAAATTGCAGTATTATACTTATACAAGCTGCGTTGCTCGTAGTGATAATAAAGTTTTAACCTTTAAGCTGTAAAAGGGAGTTTTACTATCGGAGCTATAATGACAAGCCTCTGTCTATACGACATGGAGGACAAGCAGGAAGGCTTCTGCGAACACCCACTTTGAGGAGTGGTGGTTTAAAACTTTCTTATATGAGGTACGGCAAATGCGGCTCTATAATCTATGAAATTAAACTGCCAGCTTCGATTTGAAGCTGGCTTTATTTTTGTGCACATGAAAAGGAAGAGATCAATCTCTTCCTTTTCTACTTATATTACATTTGTCCAAGTAAAGTTTTTGTATCCGAGTAATGCAGAGCGTGTGCTTCTGCGACTGCTTCATAAGTTACAAAGCCGCCAAGTGTATTAATCCCCTTAAGCAATGCTTCATTCTCTAGGCAGGCCTGTCTAAAACCTTTATTGGCTATTTGGATGGCGTAAGGTACTGTCACATTTGTTAAAGCGATGGTGGATGTTCTTGGTACCGCTCCAGGCATATTCGCAACCGCGTAATGAACAACCCCATGTTTAATGTATGTTGGATTATCGTGTGTAGTTATCCGGTCTGTTGTTTCAAAAATTCCGCCTTGGTCAATCGCAATATCAACCACTACACTTCCCGGGTTCATGGATTGAATCATTTCTTCTGTTACTAGTTTTGGAGCTTTAGCTCCTGGAATTAGTACTGCACCGATAACAACGTCAGAACCTTTTACAGCTTCAGCGATATTATAAGGGTTAGATATCAAGGTTGTAACATCCGATCCAAAGATATCATCTAACTGACGGAGGCGTTCTGGATTTAGGTCAATAATCGTAACTTTTGCCCCAAGTCCGATTGCCATTTTCGCAGCATTAGTTCCTGCTACACCACCGCCGATAATTGTAACAGCCCCTCTTTGCACTCCAGGTACTCCAGAAAGTAAAATTCCTTTTCCGCCATGAACTTTTTCTAGAAATTGTGCTCCAATTTGTGCAGCCATTCTTCCAGCAACTTCACTCATTGGCGTTAATAAAGGTAAGGATCTATTTTGCAGTTGTACCGTCTCATATGCGATACCAACTACCTTATTATCAATTAAAGCCTTCGTTAATTCAGGCTCCGGAGCTAAGTGTAAGTATGTAAATAAAATTAATCCTTCACGGAAATATTGGTATTCATCTGGCAGAGGTTCTTTAACCTTCATCACCATTTCCATTGACCATGCTTCAGAAGCAGTATCTACTATTTTTGCACCGGCAGACACGTAATCTTCATCTGTGAAACCGGAACCTTGCCCTGCTCCTTTTTCAATAAAAACTTCGTGTCCAAATTTAAGTATATTAAAAACTCCTGCTGGTGTCATCGCAACACGATTTTCATTATTTTTTATTTCTTTAGGTATACCGATTTGCATCTATTTACCCCCAATAAATACTTTACTTTGAAAACACTTTAATTTTACCAAAAAAATGTAGAAATCCCAAACCTTTTATAAATTGCATTTTTCTTGAAATCATTATTAAGAGCTCTGCGGTCGCAAAGCTCTTTTCATTAGCAATACTTAATACCAAGGGTAGTACGGATACCCGTAATACGGATATGGATAAGGGTATGGGTATGGGTACGGATAATAGTATGGTCTTGGACTTAATGCTGCACCTAGTGCTAATCCCCCTAAGAATGGTAAACCAAATCCAAATCCAAAACCAAACCGGCGACGGCCAAAGCCACCAAAACCAAATCCTGGTCTGCCGAATCCAAAACCAAACCTTTGATCGTTAGGATCAATTGCCCCTATATAATTAGTCATTTCTTGCATTTTAGTTCCTCCTCATTTTTATTCCTTACACATTAAAAGAATATGCAGGCTTAAAATGAGATTCTTGGGTAAATGCCCCGCTATATGAAAATTAATAGACATTTACATAGGAAAACTCGCCTGTGGCGAGCTCTATAAATACTTATTCCACTGTGTTCTGTGCAGTTTTCTCGTTAGTCACTTCAAAATCTTGTCCAATAAAGCCACTATTGTATGAGTCTAAGATTTGTTCACTTACCTCATTGGCTCCTTGCTCATTAAATTCAAATGTAAAGGACTTACCAGGATCTCGTTTAGACATTATTTCATTCTCCCTTCGATGTATTTTCACTATTATTTTTCGAAAAATTGAAACATCTTACTCCTAGAAAATATTGTATAATTTAGGTGAGGAGGGATTAACATGGGAGGAAGATATGACCATATTTTAGTTGCCATCGACGGTTCAAAAGAATCTGAGTGGGCTCTAGAGAAATCGGTTGAAATTGCTAAAAGAAACGAAGCAAAATTGTTATTAGCACATGTTATCGACACAAGGTCATTTCTGTTAATTGATTCATATGATCCAGATATTGCCGAACGCGCGAACAAACTTGCCATTGATATGCTGGAAAAGTATCAAACCCAAGCCTTGGATGCAGGAGTCACCCATGTCCACTATGAAATCGAATACGGATCTCCGAAAGTGAAGCTTCCAAAGGAAATCGCTAAAAAACATGATATTGATTTAATTGTTTGCGGAGCTACTGGTATGAATGCAGTTGAAAGATTCTTGATTGGCAGTGTTTCAGAACATATTACTCGTTACTCCCCATGTGATGTCCTCATTGTCCGCACACAAAAAATTAAATCGTGAATGCTTTCTTGATGTGTTGTAGAATAAAATAATAACATGTCTTGGAGGCTAACACATGAAAGAACATTTTTCATACGATCAACGGCTCGGCATTTCAATTCCCAATCTAGCATTGGAATGGGCACACTATAGCGAGGAAACACAGCAGGCAATCCTGTTTCATTGGGAAAAAATTCGAGGTTCCATTCCGGATCGGATTGCAGAACTTGAAAGTACGATTAATCAAAAGCAAGCACAACTTTCGAATGAAAGTAATTTTAAAAAATCATGTGAATTAAATAGTGATATAGCTGAACTGGCTTCCATCATTAATGATTTATGGCTCTGGTATCGAGCAAATCAAACAGTATCAGAAAAAATGCATAATTGAGTAGGAGCTCCCTGCTGTAGGGAGCTCCTTTTATTCTATAAATCTTTTTTTATTTCTCTTACTACATGACCAATCTCCGGGAGGATTAACTTATTCATTGCAAGCTTAACTGCTCCTGTAGAGCCTGGAGTAGAAAAGACACCTTTATTCTTTACTACACCGGCAATGGCACGTGAAAGTATAGCTGCTGAGCCAATATCCTCCTGATAACTCAACATCCTGAATAATTCTCCAAATCCAACTATTTCTTTATCTAATATACTTTGAACAGTTTCAATCGTGACATCGCGCTTTGCTATTCCTGTCCCTCCATTTGTTAGGATGACATCAATATCTCCGTGCTCACATCCTTGTAAAATGGCCTCTTTTATAGGAGCGGCTTCATCTTTTACAATTACATAGTCAACAATGGCATGCCCTGCTTGTTCTAGCAATTCTATCATCATCTTGCCACTTTTATCTGTGTCCTTGTTTCTTGTATCACTCACGGTAATGACTTTACAATTTACAATCTTTGGAGCTCCTTCTTTATGTTCCGTTGTACTCATGTTAGATTTCCTCTTTCTGATTAAGATAGCGCAATTGGTAATAGTTATGGGCGAATTCTGTAACTTTTCTTGTTAATTGATAATTAGTCCCTGCACCAATGGCCATACTCACTAGCGGAATACCTTGAATCAGCTTTTTTCGGAACACCGTAATAACCATCGCTTTAAGTAATTGTTGAATGGGCTGTTCCAGCCAACTTACATCTGTAATTTCTTCATTTCCTTCATAAAAGTAATGATCACGGCTTGTTTTCATTTCGTCCATCAACACCATCCACCCCTGTTTTTGAAGACGGGGAGGTAATGTAGCGGTATGAAAAACCTTTAGGGAACTCATCATCTCATAGGGTGTATTCACCTCAAAACCATATGTCATGGCAATTAATTGTACCGCCCTCAAATTTATAACGGCCATCGCTGGTATGTCTGTACCCAAAAGAAGCGGTCCACCTGTCCCCGCTAAGCCCCCCTGTGCAAACGAGTATAATCGGTGCCTTGCAATTTGCTGCATAGCTATGTATTGTAACTGATCAATATCTAATTTTTTCAAATCTTCAATTTGGTGCAATTCTTTACGAAACACACGACCTGAAGATAGGATTCTTTCCTTAGCATCCATCTGTATTTGGGAGCCCTGAATCATACCGTGCAAATGGAACAACCAGGTATCAATAACTGAAAAAAATTGATTTTGAACCTTCTCAGGTAATAAAGAGAAAGAACGCTCTAAATATTTTTCATACGTAAGCTGCAGGTCATTGGCCTCGTAATTTAATAATTGCTTCTCCCACTCTCTAATTGCATTTAATACCTCTGTTTCCCGGTCAGTTAATGGCATAGGCAATCCCCCTAACTTCCTTATTTCTTTCCAGTATATCACAAAGAAATATACTTAAAAAATGTGAAAAGGCAAACCGTCTTTATGACAGTTTGCCTTTATTAAACAATTATTGTGCTAAACGGACTACATCACGTGCAATCATTACTTCTTCATTTGTAGGAATAACGATTACTTTTACAGGTGAATGAGGATAATTTATAAATCTTTCCTCACCTCTAATTTTATTTAAAGCTGGATCCCAATAAACGCCCATAAATTCAAGACCCTTTAAGACCTTTTCACGTACAACATCACTGTTTTCACCGATACCAGCAGTAAAGATTATCGCATCTACACCAAACATACGTGAAGCATAAGAACCAATATATTTATGGATACGATTAGCAAAAACGTCTAACGCCAACTGAGCCCGTTCATTTCCTTTACGTGATTCAATTTCAATATCTCTTAAATCACTAGAAAATCCAGAAACACCTAACATTCCACTCTTTTTATTTAATACATCGAGAACTTCTTCTGCAGTCTTATTCGTTTTTTCCATAATAAAAGGAATGAGTGCAGGGTCAATGTTACCTGAACGTGTACCCATAGTTACGCCAGCCAATGGTGTAAAGCCCATTGAGGTATCGATTGATTTTCCACCTTCAATAGCAGCAATACTCGCACCATTTCCCAAATGACAAGAAAGGAGTCTAAGTTGTTCCACTGGACGCCCTAGAAGTTCAGCAGCACGCTGGGAAACATATTTGTGACTTGTCCCATGGAAGCCATATTTACGAATACCGTATTTCTCATAGTATTCATATGGAAGGCTGTAGAGATAAGAACTTTCAGGCATAGTTTGATGGAAAGCTGTATCGAAAACAGCAATAGCTGGAACGTTAGGAAGTACAGCTTGAAACGCTCTAATTCCTGTAACGTTTGCAGGATTATGCAATGGAGCTAATTCTGATAAATCTTCAATTTTCTTAAGAACTTCTTCTGTAATTAGAGCGGAATCATTAAACTCTTCTCCGCCATGCACTACACGGTGGCCAATTCCTTCAATCTCATTTAATGATTGAATAATACCTAAAGTAGTAAGCTTATCAAGCAGCATTTTTACCCCAACTTCATGGTCAGGAATATCAATGGTTTCGGTAATTTTTTCACCGTTAACAGAAATAGTAAAGATTGAATCATTTAATCCGATTCTCTCAATAATCCCTTTCGTAATAACATCTTCACTTGGCATTTCAAATAATTGAAATTTCAATGAAGAACTTCCTGCATTAATCGCAATAATTTTAGACATTTCGTTTACCGCTCCTTTTATAAAACAACATCGGTTCGGGAAGGCAATACTCCGTACAAGGTTATTTTGCGCGAAACCGACATCGTTTATTGCTTCTTCACCTCATTTAATCACTGTATATATTACATTTCAAGGAGGAAATTGGATGGAAACGGTTACCTCTAAAATGAAAATTTATTCACATTATTCTAATTGTTCTAAACCAATAAAAAAGCGATAAAACCGTTACGAATCCCGGTTTTATCGCTTATTATCTTGAAACCATTTATCAATTTTTTTCAAGATATTGTCCATCTCTACTGCACTTGATATGCTTGGAAGATTGGCAAGTAAGGCTTGTTTCGGTGCAGCTATTCCTTCGCCCTTCTTCTGCAGGATTAAGATACTTTTCGCTGCATTTTTATTCTTAAACATACTGATTGGCAGTTGAAGTACCCCTTGAATAATGACTTCTTCTTTAAAGAAATCACGAAGCTGGTGTGCTTGATCACTTTCAAAGAGGCCATTTGGAATGATAAAAAATAAATATCCTCCCGATTTGGTGTGGCGGACACTTTGCTCCATAAATAAGTGGTGAGCATAGGAATGACCTTTTTCCGCTTTTAATTTGTAATCTAACGCGCGAACATCATTTGGATAATACCCAACAGGTAAATCAGCTATCACAGCGTCGACGGGATCAATAAATAATGGTTCGAGACTATCCTGATTAAAAAGCTCAATCGGATGTTCCTGTAAATTTGCATTCACATAGGCAAGTTTAATTAACAAGTCATCAATATCAATACCAATGGATTGTACATTTTTTTGCAATTGATTTAGTACCGTCGTTACTAAATTACCTGTTCCGATGGCAGGATCTAATAATCGGAAGGAAGATTGGGCCATAAACTTATCTACTAGATAACTAATCAGCATTCCCACACTATCAGGTGTCATCTGATGGTTGGGCTGAACATTTTCTTTCATTCCTTTTAAGATTACCAGCTGATACGCTTTACGAATCTCTTCTTTTGTAAATTTGTCTAAATTGATTTCTTTGTATTGTTTATTGAGTCTCTTTTCCGTTATTTCACTTACTTCCTCCTGAAGGATGGAGCCGTGAAATAAATTCTCACCTGTTTCGGCTAATGCCTCTAAATATGTACATGATAGTTCTTCCTGTAAAACAAGAGCTGTTTCATTAAATAGTGTGAAAAGCTGTTCCACTGGAGCGATTTTCATGCTAACACCTCCAAATAAAGAAAAGACCTCATCCAATAGACGAGGCCGTAATCGCCATTAAAAATTACTTTGCGTTTCTAGCTGCTTCTAATGCTGCTTCATAGTTCGGGTGATTGGTTGCCTCACTTACATATTCCACATACGTAACAGTGTCTGTAGAATCTACAACAAAGACTGCACGAGTTAATAATCTTAACTCTTGAATTGCAACACCGTATGCTTCTCCGAAGGAAAGGTCGCGGTGGTCTGATAATGTTTGAACATTTTCAATTCCGTTTGCTCCGCACCAGCGTTTTTGTGCAAATGGCAGGTCAACACTGACAGTTAGGATTTTTACATCCCCTAAGCTATTTGCTTCTTCATTAAAACGACGAGTTTCTGCATCACACACGCCAGTATCTAAAGAAGGAACTGAGCTAATTAGACGTACCTGCCCTTTTGTATTTTCTAAGGTTACAGGTGATAAATCATTCGCCAATACGCTGAAATTAGGAGCTTTTTCTCCCACCTTTACTTCGTTACCTAGCAATGTTACTGGGTTCCCCTTAAAAGTTACGTTTGCCATTTAAACATCCTCCTTTATAGTACGAACAAAAGCAAATCCATTTCGCCTTCATTACAATTATGTACAGTGTAAATATATCTTTTCAGAATTCTTTTTGCAATTATTTAAGCTTTCATTTTCATGAAAAAAGTTAACCTCCCCCGTTTGTATGTGGAAGTTAACTTTTTAACTTATATATCAAATTCTTGCTTTGGAGATTCGTTTTGCTTGGATTGCTGCGATCCCTGCTGAGCTCCTTGCTGGGAATTTTGCTGCTCATTTTTTTTCGAGAACATTTGTTGAATCTTATCGACCGCTTGAGGCGCCAATTCTAAAATCTTTTCATATAGGTGGGTACTTTCGTCAAGATGGAGCATTTTCACACCTTTTGAGTTTACAATTAAGAATGCAATTGGAGTTATAGAGACTCCGCCACCGCTACCTCCGCCAAATGGAAGCTTTGAAGGAGAACCTTTACCTTCTTCTTGTCCTTTTGATTGTGACCCGTCTATTTTAAATTCACTTCCACCAGCGGCAAATCCAAAGCCCACTTTGGAGACGGTAAGAATAACACTTCCGTCAGGAGTTTCAACAGGATCACCAATAATCGTATTAACGTCAATCATTTCTTTTAAACTTTCCATCGCAGTCGTCATTAAACCTTGAATTGGATGTTCAGACATAGCTGTTTCCTCCTCTTTTACACGGTTTTAGTTTTTTCCTTTGAACAGGCAGTTTCCATTTTGAGATTTGGGCGTCCGCCCTTCCAAAATTTAATTAGTTTTAATCCTGCTAAAATAGCATACCCGATACGAAACTGAAAAATACATGTGATATGGGTTTGGATAATAGCCAATTGAAAATGGGGTGTGATTGATAGTACCGGCATTTCCTTCAGCCTCAAAAAGTGACTGAGCATCCCCATAATACTTCCCTTAAGTGTCCAAAGTGCACCCGTTATGATCGCTGTATGTGCAGCATCACCTACCCCCACTAACGAATGCCATTCAAAATGTTTGATTACTATTTTTTTCATAAATTTCTTTACGATGATATTGACATTAACAACATGCTGGAAGATTTCTTTTGCGTTAGTAAATTTTGATATGATACCATCTTTTGTGATTTGCGCTTCCTTTGTCGGAGACTGTTTTTCACTTGAATCTCCCATTTTTGTATTGCCCTTCATGACAATGCTTGGGGAGTTTTCATCAATTTTGACAAACGGTACATTGATTGTGTATCGAATTAAGCCGAACCAGATTCTAAACTGTATTTTCAATTCATCGTTGTCATTATGATGGAAATAATTAAGGCGAATCGTTAGTTTTGAAAAAATGATTAGAAGAATGAATAATAGGATAAGAATGAGTACTATAACCAGCCAATTCATTTTTTCACACCCTTTCAGCCTATTAGTATCACCTTAAGAGAAAAAAATAAACCCGCCAACAAGCGTTGGCGGGTCAAAATTTATCGTTCTACATGGATAACGGAAGTGTCTGTAAATAGGTCATGAAGACCTTGTTTCCTTGGTAAAAAAGCAACGACAATATAGCCTACAACAATTGTTGCCGAGATAAATCGACCAATCCATTCACGAAAAAGGATTGTTCCCCAGGACAATTTTTCACTCTTCAAATCAACCACTCTTAATCCGAATACCATTTTTCCAAGAGTCTGATGAAAGTACTTGGTCATTAACACAAAATATAAATAAAATATGATTGCTGAAGCAATTGAAATAGGAGCAAACATATTAAATTCTACTAATGGAATCTCTAAGATTCGAAATAGAGGATTAATGATTAATCTCTCTATGCTCCCTATAACAATCAAATCGAGCAGGTATGCCCAAAACCGCATCCAAAAACCGGCAAAACGAAAAGAGACAGTATGGGGTTCCTTAATTGTCATTGAATTAGCAAATTCCTCTTGATTTTCAGTTTCCATCTGGTTTCCCCCCTACTCTGCATATAAGTACATTAAACGTGGAGAATTAGGCCTTGATAATATTTCCATAATTCCGGTCATATCATTTTCGGTACCGATTAATTTCTGAACCTTTAAATTCAATAGTGAACCGAAACCTAATGCCTCGGTGTAACGGACAACCTTAGCGTCTTTTAGCTTTTCGTCATTCTTCATTTGTTGTATTACATCATCTAGATATCCAAAGCCATCTATCAAATTTAACTCTTTGGCTTGTCTTCCATCGTAAATTCTTCCATCGGCAATTTGTTTTACTTGGTCTGTGGTCATTTTCCTACCCTCTGAAATTACCTTCACGAACCCTTCGTAGGAATTGTCAATCATACGTTGGAGAATTTGCCGTTCGTCTTCTGTCATTTGGCGAGTTGGGCTCATGATGTCTTTATATTGGCCGCTTTTGATGGTCACAAAATCTACGCCATACTTCTCAGCCAATCCTTCATAATTAATTCCTTGCATGATGACTCCAAGAGAGCCTGTCATCGTTTCTTCACTTGCAAAAATCTTTTTGGCTGCAGTTGAAATATAATAACCGCCAGAGGCAGCCATTGAACCCATTGAAACATAGACTGGTTTCTTTGTTTTCTTTTGAATTTCAACTAATTTATCATGAATTTCAGCACTTTCCACTACACCGCCACCGGGAGAGTTAACCTTAAGTATAATCCCCTTTACGGTATCATCTTCTTTTATGTATTCTAATTTTTTCATAAATCCTTGGTGATTGTATCCAGCGGATTGAAAGAAAGATTCCGCACTGTTTGTATCTTGTATAACGCCATCAACGTCGAGTACGGCAATCTTTTTCATTTCATTTCCTTCCAGCACAACTTCCTCGGTGAAAGGCAGCTCTGTCGCAGCTAAGAGCTCACTTAAATCAGTTTCTACCCCTTTAAAAGCAAAGGCAGATAAAAAGTTAATTACGACAGATACAAAAAATAATGCCGCTGCAATACCAAGGGCGGCCCATCGTTTCCCATTCATGCGTTAGACTCCTCCTTTAATTCTTATGAATTTTCCCTTACATAATTTAATATTGTTTCAAAATAATGCTAAAATTAAAGCAGACTTCCTAAGTTTATCAAAAATAAAAAGTTTCATGGGAATTTTTCTCAAAATTAATAATCAAAATTTGGAGGGCACTATGGGACATAGACGAAATATCTACTTTTATCATCATTTAGATAAGGACATGCTGAAGAGGATAGGGAATTTAGATGATTCCGCAAAGCAATATGGTTTAACGATTGTAAATGATCACCGTGATGCCAATATTATTGCGAGCATCGGTGATGATGGCACTTTCCTTCAAGCAGTAAGGAAAACAGGTTTTCGTGATGATGTCCTTTATTGTGGTATTACAACAAAGGATAGTTTAAGTATGTATTGTGATTTCAAAATTAATGATTCCTCTAAAATGGTTGAAGCCGTTTCTAAGGTTGAGGCTGTTACGAATGAAGATTTAAAGGTACGGCGTTATCCGATTATTGAAGTCATGGTCGATGGACAAGGGGTATTTCCATGCCTCAATGAGTTTAGTATTCGCTCTTCCATCATTAGAACGCTAGAATTAGATGTTTTTATTGATGAATTACATTTTGAAACCTTCCGTGGAGATGGATTGATTGTTGCTACACCAACAGGAAGTACGGCTTACAATAAATCTGTTAATGGTGCGGTCGTTGACCCCTTAATCCCCTGCATGCAGGTCAGTGAGGTTGCATCCATTAATAACAACAAATATCGTACATTAGGTGCTCCCTTTGTGATTGGCGGTAATCGCTCTCTGACTCTTAAAATTATTTCGGAAGGCAATGAGCACCCTACAATGGGTTTAGACAATGAGGCTTTGAGCATTCGTCATGTTGATAAAATCCAAATTAGACTCAGTGATAAGAAAATTAAAACTCTGAAGCTTAAAGATAATTCTTTCTGGGAAAAAGTTAAAAGAACTTTTCTATAATGGTTATGCTATGTTAAAGTGGCCTGTCGATTTGCGCTCCACTAAGGAATGCTTCTTGGAATTAGCATCGCAGGGACAGGCGGTCTTTGCCTGTTCCCGAGGCACTTCGCTTTCCGCAGGCGTTGCGGTGAGCCTCCTCAGCGCTAGCGCCTGCGGGGTCTCACTTGCTCCGTACTCCTGCAGGACATTGAATTTCTTCCTCGAATTTGCCCACACACGAAGAAAATGCGATAGCATTTTCGAGGAGTCTTCGTGCCTTCCGCGCAAATCAACAGGGTGCAAATAATAAATTTAGCTTTAACACAGCTAATAACAAAAAGGCTGTCTAAAATGGACAGCCTTTTATCAGCGCTATTGTTTGATAGATTGCAGTTCTTGCTGGCGAAGCTCAATTCGTCGAATTTTCCCTGAAGTGGTTTTTGGGAGTTCAGATACATATTCAATTTTCCTTGGATATTTATAAGGAGCTGTAAGTGTTTTAACATGCTCTTGAAGATTCTTTGTTAATTCTGGGTCATTTGCATCGACATCGTCTTTTAAGACAACAAAAGCCTTTACAATAAAACCGCGAATTTCGTCAGGGCTTGCCACTACTGCACATTCTTTTACAAATGGATGTTTGACAAGTGCATCCTCTACTTCAAAAGGTCCAATTGTATAGCCTGAACTAATAATAATATCATCACCACGGCCTTCAAACCAAAAGTATCCATCTTCATCCCTTTTTGCTTTATCCCCTGTAATATAGTAATCACCACGGAATTGCATTGCGGTTCTTTCCGGGTCCTTATAATAATTTTTAAACAATGCCGGCGTTTCAACATGTACGGCAATATCCCCAACTTCACCGACAGGACAGACTTCGCCTTCCTCATTTATAATTTCCACTCGATTGCCCGGAGTTGGTTTGCCCATTGAACCAGATTTCAACTCCATTCCTTTTGTTACGCCAACCAACAAGGTATTTTCAGTTTGTCCATAGCCGTCACGGACATCAACATTAAAATGTCTTTTGAAAGTATCGATAACCTCTCGATTAAGCGGCTCCCCGGCGGAAACAGCACTATGAAGGCTAGGTAATTTAAAATCATCGAGGTTTTCTACCTTCGCCATTAACCGATATTCGGTGGGTGTACAACATAGAACATTTACAGAATATTTTTCTAAGAGGCTCAAGTATTTTTGTGGTTCAAACTTACCATTATATACTAATCCCGTTCCGCCTGAACCAAGTACAGATAAAAATGGACTCCAGATCCACTTTTGCCAGCCAGGAGCCGCAGTTGCCCATACTGTATCACCGTCTTCTATACAAAGCCACTTTGATGCTGCAGTTTTTAAATGAGCAAATGCCCATCCATGTGTATGTACAACACCTTTCGGATTACCGGTTGTTCCTGAGGTATAGGATAAAAAAGCCATATCCTCGCGAAGGGTTTCAGCAAATTCAAATTCCTGTGATGCCGCCTTCATTTCTTCTTCTAAAAAAATCCAGCCTTCTTGCTTTTCGCCGACTGAAAACTTTAATAGTGGTTGTGGACTAGTACTATTTTTAAATTGGTCCACATACGGATAATAGCTGACTATAGCTTTAACATCACCATGTGAAATTCTATATTGAAGATCCTTCTCTCGCAGCATTTCTGAACTTGGAATAACAACTAGACCGGCTTTTAATGCAGCTAAATATACAACATAGGCTTCAATAAGTCTTGGTATTACTACTAAGACTACATCGCCTTTTTTTAAACCATTTTGTATGAAAACATTTCCCGCTTGATTAACTTTTTTTATTAATTCTTCATATGTAACCTGTTTTGTTTCCCCTGCTTCATTTTCCCATTTTAATGCTAATCTGTTGGGATCTTTTGCAAATCGTTCTACTTCCGATACAAGATTATACTTTTCTGGTGCAATTAATTCTTCGCGGTTCATGTTTCTCCCCCTCATTCCAGATATATACATCATCACAAGACTTATTATACAAAATTATTCAAAAATTTAAAATTGTTATACTGAAAAAAAGTAAAGAAAAAGAGAGTGGGAAAAATCCCACTCTCTGTAGCCATCGTATTCATTTGTTATCGTGAAAATCCGCTTAATTGAGACTCAGCCATTGATACTAAACGCTTAGTGATTTCACCACCAACAGAACCGTTAGCACGTGAAGTAGTGTCTGCACCAAGGTTTACACCAAATTCTTGAGCAATTTCATATTTCATTTGTTGAAGAGCTTGCTCTACACCAGGTACAAGTAAATTGTTTGAGTTGTTGTTATTAGCCATGTGATATCACCTCCTTGTGAGTATAGAATGTGTAGAATCACATGGCTATATACTTTTTTAGAATTGGTAATTGTTCACAAATATTTCACAAGTTTCATGAGGACATATACTGTTCAGAAGAATGTTGATTGGAACTCCAGGCACTTCGCTTTCCGCAGGCGTTGCGGTGAGCCTCCTCGGCGCTAAAGCGCCTGTGGGGTCTCACTAGCTCCGTACTCCTGCAGGAGTCTGCGTGCCTTCCGTTCCAATCAACATTGTGACAATATATATTTTGACTTATCACAGTTAAGTTAGAATAAATCCTCGAATTCGGTTGGTTGTTCTTTGCTATCTGGTTTGATTGTGAGCATTTCTGTTTTTTCGACTGCTTCTTGGATTAGTGGTTCGTAGTCGAAGAAGCTTTCGTAGTGCTGCACTTTTTCTTTTTTTGGTTTTGTTTTTGGTGATGATGGAACGAAAATAGTGCAGCAATCCTCGAAAGGTCTTATTGAGATATCATAGGTATCAATATCTTTGGCGATTTTTATAATATCATTTTTATCCATAGTGAGCAAAGGCCTCAGAATTGGAGTATTGGTAACATCATTAATCGCATACATACTCTCTAATGTTTGACTTGCCACCTGACCAAGATTATCTCCCGTAATAATCGCAAGACCTTCCTGTTTTCTTCTAAGCTCATCCGTTATTCGAAGCATAAATCTTCTTGTGGTTGTCATAGAGTAATTTTCAGGAATTTGTTCTTTTATCGATTGTTGAATAGCCGTAAACGGAACGATATGAAGTTTCATCGAACCAAATATTTCAGCTAGTTTCTTTGCTAGGTCAATTACTTTTTCCTTTGATCTTTCACTTGTATACGGTGGACTGAAAAAATGTACAGCCTCAATTTCTACTCCGCGTTTCATTGTCAAATATCCGGCCACCGGACTATCGATTCCTCCGGACAGCATCAACATCGCCTTACCACTTGAGCCAACCGGCAGTCCCCCAGCTCCCAGGATGTTCTCACAAGACATGTAGATAGCCTCGCTAAGAACCTCAATTTTCAAGTTAATATCAGGATTTTTCACATCTACCTTAATGCCTGGAATATTTTCAAGAATATACCCGCCAAATGTATGATTGATACCACTTGTATCTAACTCAAATGTTTTATCAGAACGTTTGGGAGAGATTTTAAAGGTTTGTCCTTCTTTGTACAGGCTTTTTACTAAAGAAAGAGCAGCCTCCTTCATCTGGTCAAGATCTTTTTCAACCCTTATCGCTGGACTAAGGGATTGGATACCAAAAATATTTTTCAATGACTTGATGATTTCATCAACGTTTTCACCATTTACGAGCACGTACATCCTGTCACGCTCAGCCCGAATTTTTATCTTCGGAAAGGAAGCAAGTGCAATTCGAACACTCTTTCTTAACTTGTCTACAAATTTCTTTCTATTTCTGCCTTTGGTAGAGATTTCACCATAGCGAATCAATATTCGATCATAATTCATGTAATTTCATAACCTTTCTTAGTTGTTTTGCGCCTTTTTCGATTGCCTTAATTACAATTCGTGCCTCATCCTCAGTATTATCGTAGGACAAGCTTATTCTAAATGCACTGTCAGCCAAGTCATCTGGTACACCCATTGCTAAAAGTGTCTGACTTGGTAATTGTTTCTTAGAGGAACAGGCACTTGTTGTCGACAGATAGATTCCTGTTTGCTCTAGTGTGTGGATTAAAACCTCTGCTTTTACTCCCTTGATAGAAAAATTGAGAATATGTGGGGCGGAATTTTCCAAAGGCGTATTGATCGTAAGGTCATCTATCCTGGCTAACTCTTCTCGCAAAAGGGATTTCACCCGTTTCATTTTTTCAATTCCTAATTCACCTTTCACCATCGTCATTCTTAGAGCCTTAGCCATTGCGACAGCTCCTGCCACATTTTCCGTTCCACTTCTGACTTTCCATTCTTGATTTCCGCCTGAGAGCAGTGGACCCAATCTAGTTCCTTCTCTTATAAATAGCGCACCAGTCCCCTTTAATCCATGAAACTTATGCGCCGAAAATGAGCATAAATCCACTCCATCTTCCGTTAAGTTTAATGGAACCTTTCCGACAGCTTGTACAGCGTCTACATGAAAGAGAATGGTTGGATATTGCCTCAAGAGCTTGCCAATTTCTGCAATTGGCTGAATTGTTCCTACCTCATTATTTACATGCATAACTGAAACAAGTATTGTATCTTTTCTTATAGAAGCTTTGACATCCTCTACCATTACTCTTCCATTTTGATCAGCCGGCAAATAGGTTATGTCAAAACCTAACCTTTGTAACTGTTCCATTGCTCCACGGACAGAAGGATGTTCAACACTGGATAAAATTAAGTGTTTTCCTTTGTTCTTATGCATCATTGCTGTCCCTTTAATGGCCAAATTATTACTTTCGGTACCACCAGAAGTAAAATAAATCTCTGTTGGTTTTACAGATAAGAGGTTAGCCACTTGTGTACGTGCCTGTGTGAGAAGTTTTTCAGCTTGCAGTCCTAGTCCATGCAGGGATGAAGGATTGCCAAAAAATTCACTTGAGACCTTCACAAATGAGTCTAAAACCTCGTTATATGGTCTTGTCGTTGCACTATTATCAAAATAAATCATCTTTTTAACACCTCACCTTTGCAGGACTAAATCTTACCACAAACTTTATCAATTGAAAAAGTTTTGTGATATAGACAAACAAAAACCGATTTGCCATTTTTCAGCAGAATCGGTTTAAGGTTATTACTTATTGCTTTACAACTGTTGCCTTGATTTTCTTCAAGACTCCTGGGTCAATAGATTCAAGAGAAGCAGCAGCCTGCTCTAAAGCTTCCTGATACTCAAAATGTCTAAATGCATTTTCTGCATCACTAAGTCCCTTGGCAACAGAAGGATACTGACTTCTGTATCTGTTTCCGTATTGAATCGCCTTTTCAGCAAGCATAACATTTTCAATCAGGTCAACTGTTGTAGTTGATAATTTTTCGACGGTTAAGACTGCAATCTCTAAATATTGATTTAGAGCTGATACGTTAAGCGGCTTTTCTTGAAGCTGAAGCTTTACGTTTTGTATGCTTTCATTTGTATCTTCCAATAAATATTTGTAGTCTTCTGGTAATCCCGGAATATTACTTTTTGATACTAAACGAATGGTTTCGCCCACTTTTTTGGTTAATTCCCTTAGTGCTTCACGTGCTTCAAACTCATCTTTTCTTAGGGCTTGTAACTTAAGAGCGAAATTTTCCTGCTCTTCCTGAATCATTTCTATATGCATTTTTATTTCTTTTAGTTCTTCACAAAGAATCGTTAAGGCCGTTTCATTGATATTAATTTTTTCCATCAAAATTTCATAGTGCTTTGTAACAGTAGCAAGCTGTTTTTCTAAGTGGCGTTGGATTTCAAAGTCACTTTCCGTCAAGTGATAGCTTTCTTGCACATGCTTTACCTCATTAGAAAGATGATCATGTTCCTCAAGGACAGAGGATAAAAGTCCACTCATCCCTTTTTCATTTTGAAGGATAAAATGTTTGGCATTCACTTCTTTTTCCAATAAATCAAACAGAATATCAATTCGCTCTTTAACTTCACCTATTCCTTCTAACGCCTCTTCGATTTTCGTCTCTTCAATCAGTGCTAAATACTCAGCCAATTTTTCTTGAAGACTTTCAATTTCATTTTCTAATTGAATATGGCTTAAGTAATACCCCTTTTCGGTCATTTCACGATATCCTTCGAGAATATCTGACAATTGAGCTGGAATTAGAGATTGACACTCTATTAACAGCTGAGGAATGGTATCCATATTGTTTTTAACCTTCATTAGTTGATCATGAATACCTATTACAAGCTCGCGTGCCTCAAGATAGTTACCATGATCAGTCTTCTCGTCAAATTCATGGAATTTTTTCGTAACGTCGTCCAGTTGAGCTTCTAAGTATTTTTCGGACTTTCCAAAACTATGTCGATGAGCAAGCAGCGTTTTCTTCGTTTCCCGGTACAATTCTTTTAACTGCTCAATTTCAGTCCTGTTCTTTTCTTCACTTCCAACAAGTTCATGTAGTTCTTCAACTATTTTATTAATCTCATTTTCAGTTGACTGTAATTTATCGTTAATTTCTTGTTGAACAGCTTTGGCTTTGGCAAAGCGGTATTTATCGATAAATTCTTCAGCGTCAAATAACATCTCTTCCAAATCTGGCAATTTAACCGTTATGATATCGTCCCACTGATTTCGCCAGCCCTCGAATAACTCCTCGGTTTGTCCGGTCATATTTAATTGTTTTACCTTTGACATTTCATCCAAAATCGGCCGGTTAAACAAATCAATTTTCCAGGCTTCTAACCTATCCATTTCTTTAAAATACTTTTTCTTTATAAAATACCCCAATACGAATAAGGCTAGTAGCAGGATAATAAATCCAATAAAATATGTCACGTTCAAGCCCCCTGTTTCAAACACTTCATTTAAATCTTCTAAGTACTATATCCTAATCTATTAAAAACCATTAACTACGGTAAAGTTCAATGCCTCTATGATACCATGTAACCGACATTTTTTGACTAGTATTTTCAATTTTTTTGTAAAAGAAATTTTAATTTACTATTTTATGACAAAAATCTTGTGAAAAGATAATCATATCGTTAAAATGCAAATAAAAAAGCACTTGCTGAAGGAAATTAGGTTTCAGCTAGTGCTTACCATTTAAATTTAATAGTTAAATCGTTGGTTCAATTACAGGATAGCCTCTTTCTTTTCTATTATCTTAGTTCCCAGCGTGTTTTCAATCCAACTATTAATTTCCTTTAGATACTTCTGTTCAAAGAATCTTTCATTTGGAAAAATATATAATACCTCTCGTAAATAATGTGCATTAATAAACGGCATCATAAGTAAGCCTTTGTATTGAATAATTAAATATGCAATAGAATGTGGACGGAATTCCTTTCGTTCAAACCCTTTTTCAAAGATCTTTTGAAAATAATATTTCTCCTTTAATGCATAGGTAGACATAATTTCTCTGACTACCTGAGAATCCATTGACATCTCTCGGTATACGAAGCTTGTAAGCTCAATATTTTCACATTGATAGTGAAGTAAGTCAGCTGTAATTCGTTTTAAACAATCCTTAACACCTGTATCCATTAAAGAAAATTTTTCTTCAATAATACTAAGATATTGCTCAAAAAAGTAAGTAAAGCAATATTCTAATAAACCAAGCTTATTCTCAAAATGGTAAGCGATGGTTGCAGAGTTTACTTTTGCAACGGTTGCAATATCTCGTATCGATGTTCCTGCATATCCATTTGAATTAAAAAGCGTTATCGCTGCTTTCACTATTTCTTCTTTAGAGTCCTTTTTCATCGTACACCTCCGTATACACGAGTTTTTTTATCTTTCTATAAACAATTCTTGCTTGGACGGTTGATTCCTTCATGAAATTATCGACAAAGTATGCTCTTTTTCTTGTCAGTTTGATAAAATATATAAGAAATTTAATGATGGATGGGTGAAAAAACATGTTTAATGTCGAAATGTACAAAGGGAGCCGACAAGAAAATTATGAATTGGTAAAAAAACAATTACAGGCTCTTCTCCATGGCGAGACTAATCAAATCGCTAATCTTAGCAATACGTCAGCTTTATTAAATCAGTTTCTTGATCGTATAAACTGGGTTGGCTTCTATTTAATGGATGAGAACAATGAATTAGTATTGGGACCCTTCCAAGGACTTCCGGCATGTGTTCGCATCCCGCTAGGAAAAGGTGTATGTGGAACAGCTGCAAAGAAAATGGAAACCGTTCGAGTAGAAGACGTTCATCAATTTCCTGGACACATTGCCTGTGATGCAGCTTCAAATTCCGAAATTGTTATACCACTAATCAAAGATGGTATGTTACTTGGTGTCTTAGACATTGACTCACCTGAGAAAAGTCGCTTTGATGAGCTGGACCAAGAGCAATTGGAGGAATTTACTGCCATTCTCGTTAATCATTTGTAAAAAACTCGCCATGTGGTCTTACCCCTGTCAAGTAGACAGCTTAAAAAAACTATGCGACTAACGCGTGTCGGTATTCAACTGGTGCGCGTTGGTTTAGTTTCTTCTGAAAACGTTTGTAATTATAGTGGTAGATGTAATCTTCGATTGCTTGTCTAATCTCATCTTCTGTTTTACACTGTTCTATATACAACTTCTTTGTTTTAAGGTGCGAAAAGAAGGATTCGATGCAGGCGTTATCCAGGCAGTTTCCTTTGCGAGAGTGGCTGCCCTTTACGCCGTATTCTTCTAGTCGTTTGTTGTATAGCTTAGACGTATACTGAAAGCCTTGATCTGAATGTACAACGGCTTCAGCTACGTCTTTTTTGCTTGTCCATTGAGAAACAGTATTTAAGACAAGTTCAAGATCATTTCTTCTTGATAACTCCCATGCTACAACTTCATTATTAAACAAGTCTTGAATGACCGATAAATAATAAAATTGCTTACCATCCGAAACGTATGTAATATCCGTAACCATCTTTTGATTAGGAGCTAATGCCTCGAATTTTCTATTAAGACGATTAGGTTGTATCACAGAAGGTGTGTGTCCATGTCGTTTCCTCTTTTTGCGTATGATAGCTTGAATTTCCATTTCCTTCATAAGACGGTATACCTTTTTATGATTAATTGAATAATCGTTTTCATTTAACCAAGTGGTCATACGAGGGTATCCAAATTCAGGATGAAGTAAATGAATCCCCATCATGTGTTCTCTTATATCCTGATCTTGTTTGGCTCTTTCTGCTCTATCTTTCTGAGTAGCCCTCCACTTATAGTAACTAGCTGGCTTAACATAAGCGATCTCTAACAACCAGGTAATACGATGGGTATCTTTTAATTCATCAATGATCTCATATTTGATTTGTTGAGTGATTTCCTCTCCTCCTTTACCAGATTTGGATACTGCTTTTTTAAATAATCCACCTGCGCTTTCAAATAATCTCTTTCTTCTTCGACGGATTTAAATATGGTTCGTGGCCTACCTTTGAATGGATTAGTAGCTCCAACTCTTGTATCAAACTGTTCCCCATCTTTCCACTTCCTAACCCAAACTTTAAGTTGAGTACAATTTTTAATGCCAAGTTCTTCAGCTAAAACCGCATAACTTTTATTTCCATTGATATACTTCATAACTGCTTGTAACTTAAATTCATCAGTATAACTCTTAAATTCTTGTCCCTTTTTAGCCATTGAAAAATCCCCTCCAAGTATAAGTGTACCACCGACAATAACTATTGTGGTTTTTTTACACTGTCTACTTAAAGGGGATAATATCAGTGCGGCGAGTTTTTTATATTTTTTCAAGTGCTTGTTCTAAGTCTTCTTGTATATCCTCCCATGCTTCAAGACCGACTGACAGGCGGAGTAATGTATCTTCAATACCCATTTTACTTCGTTCTTCTTCTGGAATGACAGCATGTGTCATGGTTGCAGGGTGCTGGATTAACGTTTCTGCATCCCCTAAACTAACAGCAATTTTCACCAATTGTAATTGATTCATAAAATATTGTGCTGTTTCTTTTGTTCCTATTACAGAAAAAGAAATTACCCCGCCTGGTTTTTTCATTTGTTTATGCATAATCTTATTGTCTTCTTTAAAATCACTATTGCCAGGAAAATAGAGCCTTTCTACTTTTCGATGATTCCGTAAAAATTCAACAAGCAGATTGGCATTCTCACAATGACGGTCCATCCTGACAGGGAGCGTTTTTAACCCTCTTAATAATAGCCAGGCATCGAACGGTGAGATGGTGCCGCCAATATCTTTTTGTGTGGTTCTTGACACCTGTTTGATGAAATCACGGCTGCCAACAACAATTCCGGCAATCACATCACCGTGACCACAAATATATTTTGTTGCACTATGAATAACAATATCACAACCTAGGCTAATAGGTGTTTGCAAATACGGGGAGCAAAATGTATTATCCACTACAACAGGAATACCATGTTGTTTAGCGAGCTTTGAGACTAATTCTAAGTCAACTAGTTTCATGGTAGGATTAATCGGGGTTTCTATATAAATACAGGCAGTATTTGGGAGAATCTCTTCTTCTAGCATTTCATTTGATGCCATTAACGAAAAATCATGGGTAACGTTATATTTTTCTTTTAACAATTGCAATAATCCAAACGTACAACCATATACACCCTGTGAACACAGGATATGGTCACCTGTTTTAGTTAAAGCGGTTAACACTGCAGAAACCGCTGCCATCCCTGATGAGAATGCCAACGCAGCTTCACCCTGTTCCAGCTTTGCCATTCGGTCTTCAAGAATTTTTACTGTGGGATTTCCCAGACGGGAGTATAAAAATCCCTCCTCTTGTCCTGCAAATCTTCTTTCCCCTTGTTCTGCACTTGAAAAGGTGAAGGTGGAAGTTTGATACAAGGGAGGAACTAAACTTCCTTGGTGTTCATCGGAACTATACCCAGAGTGAACAGCTTCCGTTTCAAAGCGAAAATTTTCATTACCCAATGTGACTCCCCCTAATTGAAAACGCTGTCATTTCTCTTCATTTCTATATACTATTCATTTCCTGAAATTAACTTGACATATTGATGAATAAAATTATATAATATCCTTTGTGTAAAATAACTGCAGCCTATGTGAACACGTGAATGGATTCATTTTGTTCCTCATGAGTCATCGAACTCATTTGATGGTGTATCTTGTAACCCTCTGCTGCTAGGGCGAAGGTGCATGAAAACAAAATGGCTATCATTGATGTTTCATAACGGTTTTTATTTTACCAAAAAATAAAAACACTAAGGAGGAGTCATTCATGGCTCGTTATACTGGCTCAAGCTGGAAAATTTCTCGTCGTCTTGGAATCTCTCTAAGCGGCACAGGTAAAGAATTAGAAAAGCGTCCTTACGCTCCTGGACAACATGGTCCAAACCAACGTAAGAAGCTTTCTGAATACGGATTGCAATTGCAAGAAAAGCAAAAACTTCGTCACATGTACGGAGTAACTGAGCGCCAATTCCGTAACCTATTTGATAAAGCTGGCAAATTAGGTGGGGTTCACGGTGAAAACTTCATGATCCTACTTGAATCACGTCTTGACAACGTAGTTTACCGTTTAGGTTTAGCTCGTACTCGTCGTGCAGCTCGTCAATTAGTAAACCACGGCCACATCTTAGTTGATGGATCACGTGTAGATATCCCATCTTACCGTTTAACTCCTGGTCAAACTATCAGCCTACGTGAAAAATCACGTAACCTTGATGTTGTTAAAGAAGCAATCGAAGTTAATAACTTCGTTCCTGACTACTTAACATTTGATGCAGACAAGCTTGAAGGTACTTTCACTCGCTTACCTGAGCGTTCTGAATTACCAGCTGAAATTAACGAAACTCTTATCGTCGAGTTCTACTCACGTTAATTGAAATGCTCTGTAAAGAGCATTCACAAAAACCCTAGAAACCGCGTTATATCAACGCTTCTAGGGTTTTTTCTTTTATTTCTACTTTGTATAATCATGTATTCTCCCCTAACTATTTGGGGGAGGTTTTGGGGGCTGTTTGGGGAGGATTTCCAACAAAATTAATTCAGTGGACAGACGTATTCAGCTTCTTTAAAATCCAAATAACATGTACCATATTCAAAATAAAAAGAAACGCCCTGGTTAATATCAGGGCTTTATGTGAGCTCACTCTGTCAATGATAGATATACTTTATGATTATAACAGTTTAATTATGAAAGTATTGATATAACAAGGTTTTTATTAAGTCTCTTTATAATTCAGTCTTTGATATTGGGAACAGTTTGCCCAAATTTGTCCCCAAAGTGTTCCCCCATTAGATAGTGAAAAAATGCGTTCTAAACAGCATATCTTCTTAAACTCTAGCTTATATATTGAGGTAGTACCAGCGAAACTGTCACCACCCGCAATAAGGAAATGTCAAGATAATCTAGATTACAATAAGGGATTTAATTTTAAAGCTTCAAATACGCATACCCCCGTCCTAGTGACAATTAAAAATGAACAAAGCATTTTTATAAAAACATACTCATGTTCATCGTGGTAATAACGGATTGATCAGGATAGATGGTTCGCGAACAAATTTTCCATCCGTTATCGATTTTTCTAATGATGTCATGGCGTTCGCCAAACATTTGCTCAATATCTGAAGTAGATGCTCTGCTGCGCATGAAAAGGAAATAACTCCGTACTTTGTATTCATCCGGATCAGCAGTCGCTTCAACATAAATGTTGGTAATAAAATGACGCTGTCTAGTTGATGGGTTTTCGACCCAGGCGGATTTCGTATATAATCGATTGACCCTTGTTCTCAACGAAGTCTTCGTTTCCTCGAAAAAGGCAGAATCTTCGGCAATATTGGAAACACCAACACCTTCCACGGTTTCACGCAGCGGCATTCTGTAGGTAATGGTATCTGCCAAAAGCTCAAGCCACTCTTTATATTTTCGGTTATCCAAATAATAAGCTTCCATGTTAAGAATGTTGGTTATTTCCAAATGAATATCAGCTGTTACTTTGTTTTGGACGTTCAAGCTCATCGGCTTACCTCCTTCTCAAACATGTCTTTTGATATTAGTTCAAGCCAATGCTCATGCATTTTTCGTGATAAGGCATCAATATAGGTGGTTGGATACGCTGTTCCCGGTCCAGGGAAATTCTCATCTGGTTTCACATGGGAATATCCCATCAAATAGTTGCTGACACTGTTATAATTCAGTTCTTTATCCCGCATCATCAACCCTTTACTTACTTCCACAATCCGTGCCCATGTTTCTGTATCATCCTGTTCTAACGTTCCGCTCGGACCAAACGAACCAAGATAACCGCGATAGGCGTCTTCCTTATATTCTTCTGGAGCAGCTTTATCGATTAAAAACCAGCACCAAACCTCCACCCGGTCAGGTGCAATCGGCCTCCACATTCGGAAGTTTAAGTAATTATGTAAATGCCCTTCTGTTCCGTGAATCGGGCTGACAAATGAAAGATTAGGATAAACACCGCCTACAAAAACCGTCACCTTTGACTGTATGTCGAGCTGCTCAGGAGTCAAATGTTTTTCAAACAATGGCCACATTGACTCGGGAGTACCTTGGTAAGGAACTCTTGCTCTCCCCGTTTTTGAGGTAATGACATTGATTCCATGGGCATTTTTCATGACAACTTGATGCCCATATCCTGCATAAAGAGGATCTTCAGGGCTGATTCCCATTTCAACCGTGGAACGGTGAGTCGTCTGTACATGATACGGGTCGGCAGCAAAGTTTTCGGCTGTCGCTTTCCAATTGGCTTTTGCCACCCATCGCTGCGGCAGTCCCCTTACCTCCATGCCGCCGCTTCTGCCTAGTAGAATATCAAAATACCATTTCATCTCGCCAAGATAATCTTCTAAAGATTCAGCGTTCGGGTCCAGATTCCCAAAGATCATTCCCTGATAGCTTGCCACTTGCGGAATCGGACGAAGCCCCCACTCTGACTTGTCCATTTCCTCTCCATAAACCTTATTTCCTGCAACGATACCGACTAGTTCACCTTCAAGATTGTAGCTCCATCCATGGTACGGGCACGTAAAGGTTTTTTTATTCCCGCGGTCAGCCGTGCACAGCTGTGTCCCGCGGTGGGTACAGGAATTTAGAAATGCTTTGACCTCCCCTTGACGTGTCCTGACAAGAAGAACAGGATCATTCACCATCCAGCGTGTTACATAGCTGCCAGGCTCCTTAATTTCTGTTTCATGGCCGAGGAATTGCCATGTATGTCCATAAATCTTTTCAATTTCCAAATCATAAATATCTGGATCGGTAATGACCCATTGAGGCAATAGACCTTGTTCCATCTTTTCTTTTAACAAATGAAAAGCCTTTTCATTCATTGTTTTCTTGATCATGTAATCGTCCTCCTTTTTATGTATAGGCTGTGTTAAACTTGCTTGTTGATTTGCGCTCCAGGCGTTTCGCTTTCCGGGCGGCACGGGGAGCCTCCTCGGCGCTTTAGCACCTGCGGGGTCTCCCCTGTCCCGTACCGCCCGCAGGAGTCTCGCGCCTTCCGCTCCAATCAACATTGGACAAAATCAACAATAATCATTAACACAGCCTATGTATAAAAAATACGCAGTTTGCCTTCCGGAATAAAGCGAACCGGAAGGCGTTTTTTTATTTATTACAAAGGACCTTTCTAATTAAGCATTAACTGGTGCTTTCATCTTCATCGCAGCCTTTTCTTCAGTTAATTTATCAAAGCTGCCATACTTTTCATTAACAATTAATAGAGAGATAGCTCCGACAATACTTGGGATGGCAAAGGCAATAAACGCGTTTTGCGGTGCAATCCCGATGGCGAGAATATAGGCAATCAATGTTGGTGCTAAAATGGCACCAATCCGGCCAAATCCAAGGGCCCAGCCCATACCCGTTGCGCGGGCTTCTGGGGGATAATACTCCGCAATGTATGGGTTCGCCAGATTCATATTACCGACTGTACATGCCCCGCCAATCATAATCAAGATATATAGAAGAAATAGGTTAGAAGTGAGACTTAAGGATACAAAGCACACTGCGCCTAATATATAAAGACTGATGAGAATACGCTTATGTCCAATTTTCTCGGCTAAATATCCGCCAAATAAGGAACCAAGCACTTGACCGCAGCATAACACAAGATTAAAAGATAAGCTTGAAGTCATACCATAACCTGACTGCTGCATGATCTTAGGCAGCCAAGTATTTAGACCATAAACCATCAGCAGGCAGCTGAAGACGGCAAACCAAATCGCAATCGTGCTTACCGTACGATTATTTTCAAATATCTTTTTAACCGTTGAACCTTTGTGAGCCTCTTGACCATTTGAAAATTGATAGGAATCCGAATTTTTATAATTACCACCAGGATCAACCCGATTTAGGACGGATGCAAGCTCGTCTGTTTTTTTCTTGATGACATTAAATGAAAGGGATTCAGGAAAATACTTAAAAAAGAATGGTAAGGTGAAAAATGGAATAACCCCAATCCAGTAGATGACTCTCCAATCAGTAGATGGGACCAGATACATTCCGATAAGGTTTGCCAGGATTCCTCCAAGAGAGTATCCGCAATACATTGTAGCCACGATTAATGCTCTGTTTTTCTTGGGTGAATACTCTGTCATCGTGGAAATAACCATTGGCATTAAACCGCCCATTCCAAGAGAAGCAATAAAACGCATGACCGTAAAGAATGTTGTATTAGGTGCCAGCCCTGCCCCAAGAGTGAAGACACTGAATAGAATCATACAAATACCTAAAACCTTTTTCTTGCCGATTTTATCAGCCAAAGGGCCAAAAATAAACGCACCCACCATCATGCCCACCAGCGAATAACTTCCTACCGCCCCTGCCTGAACCGGTGATAAATTCCATTCCTCCATCAGCCAAGGCAAACTGACTCCAAACATTGCAATATCAAACCCATCAAACATAATGGCATAAAAGCACCAAAGATAAACAAAAAGATGAAAGCGGTTAAATTTACTTGCAGCAACAACCTCAGAAGGGTTTACTGTACGCATAATTATCAGCTCCAAACTTAATTATTATAATCCGTAAACGCATACAAAAATGAATAGAAATTTTCTTACGGTTATGCTAATTCTCCTCCCTTTCTGAAATATATTTTCTAAAGTTATAATAAAGTGGTTATGGCCCACGAACAATCAGCTAGTTTCGCTATAGGCAACAATCAAAAATATTTTTAGTTTTTCTTTAAGACCGCAAAGAATCCCAGTTAAAGTGATTGCTGAGTGATTAGGAAACACGCCACAGATGATTTTGGATTTATATGGCCATAACTTTAAAGCATTGGAAGAAGAATCAGTGGTTGCATTTGAGAAGGCACTAAATTTCTAAATTGGGGGAAGTTTTGGGGAAGGTTATGAAAATACCACTTCTAAACCCCATTAATACTAGGGTTTTTGTTACTGTTGAGGATTTCTCACGTTAATTTTTCAAAACCGTGCCAGCAGTGGCACGGTTTTTTATTATTTTTTTATCCACTTAATCGACCTTGAATATAGTATTCCTAATAATGCGTATAAAACAACTACTACGATTGCAGTCCATATACGTTCTTGCATCACACCATCCGCAAACAAAACTGGACCCAGCCCGAAAAAAGTAACAAGTAAAATGAGAATAATAAATAATGCATGAACTAGAAATTTCATTAAAATCACCACCATTAGGTCTTCTTATATATAAGACGCTGTACCTAGGTTCAGTGTTACACCATCAAGAAAAACCCGGCCTCATATACCCAATGAGGCCGGGTTTTCTAATCATTAATATTTAATCAATGAGTATTTCTTTTTACCTCTTCTAATAATCGTAAACTGACCTTCAATGCGATCAGTGGCTTGTAATACATAGGAAGTATCGGTAATGCGTTCACCGTTCACTGTAATCGCACCATTTGTGATATCTTCTCTGGCCTGGCGCTTGGATGGAGAAATTTTCGCAGCAACTAATAAGTCTACCAAATTTCCATCTGTATCACCGGCATTAAAGGAAGGAACATCTTTGAACCCTTGCTCGATTTCCGAAGCAGACAGACTGCGAACATCCCCGCTAAATAAAGCTTCCGTAATTTTTATTGCCTGCTGCAGTGAGTCTTCCCCATGAATCAGACGAGTCATTTCCTCAGCTAATGCCTTTTGTGCAAGGCGTAAATGAGGTTCTTCCTGAACAGACTTTTCAAGTGCTTCGATTTCTTCGTGAGACAAGAACGTAAAGTACTTTAAGTATTTAACAACATCTGCATCCGCTGCGTTAATCCAGAATTGGTAAAATTCATAAGGAGTGGTCTTCTTAGCATCAAGCCAAACAGCTCCACCTTCTGTTTTTCCGAATTTTGTTCCGTCTGCTTTCGTAACAAGTGGAATGGTCAATCCAAATGCCTTGGATCCTTCCGGCTGCATTTTTCGAATTAATTCTAGGCCTGATGTGATGTTACCCCACTGGTCACTACCGCCAATTTGCAATTTACAGTTATGATTCTCATATAGATGATTGAAATCCATCGCTTGAAGAATGGTATAAGTGAATTCTGTAAATGAAATTCCTGATTCCAAGCGAGAAGCAATCGTATCTTTCGCAAGCAAATAGTTAACTCCAATATGCTTGCCGATGTCCCTTAAAAAAGAAATAACGTCCATCGATTTTGTCCAATCATAGTTATTTACCATGATTGCACCATTTTCTCCATCAAATTCAAAAATAGCCGCTAATTGATTTTGGATACCCTCGGAATTTTTTTCAATTGCTTCAAGACTTTGCAGCTTCCGCTCTTCACTTTTTCCACTTGGGTCACCAATCAAACCTGTTGAACCACCCACTAAAACGATTGGACGGTGCCCATGCTGCTGAAATCTTCTAAGTGTTAAAAACGGCACCAAGTGTCCGATATGCAAACTATCTGCTGATGGATCAGTTCCACAATATAAAGATATCTTTTCACTGCTAATTAACTCTCTTAGGCTCTCTTCATCTGTTTGCTGGTAGATGAGCCCACGCCATGCTAAATCTTGTAATAAATCCATTTTATTTTCCTCCAAATTCTCAAAATAAGGCTGTTTCCTAATTATTGTTGTTAAAATCCAAAAGCCGATTTTAACGCGAAACAAACTACTTTGGTGCTTGAAATTAAGTTTGCAAGCTCTTTTCTTAGAAAAGAGCCTAAATAACACAAAAAGCGCCCCTGCAAAAATGCAGGGACGCATAACGCGCGGTACCACCCGGCTTGAGCAAAAAACACTCCAACTCGAAAAATTAACGGTTTAGTCCGTTCTCTGCTACTTCTATATTCACAGAGAAAGCTCCAGGACGTAATTCACTCTTCTATTTGTATCAGCTTTCACCAGCCGCTGACTCTCTAAAAAACAGGGATAGAAGACCTACAGTAGATTCCCTTCGTAGCTTAATTATTAAATTGATAACTTATAGAATTTTTACCATAAATTATTCCCACTGTCAAACAAGAATTGGTAATATCAGAAAAATGTAGAAGTTTGTCATTTTTGTAATCATCATTATGCTATAATATATGTGATTTTAAAAGAGGTGATTCTATGAATGATAAATTTCAAGCGTGGATAGAGAAAATCAAGTCGATAACCAACTTGTTTACCCATAAAAAAACTGTAAAAAGTGCACGAATAACGTACCAGGTCTTTTGGAACCTTTTATTGCTTGTACTAACAGTTGTTATCCTTGGGGGAGCATTTGCAGGTGGTGTGGGCGCGGGATATTTCGCCTCGCTTGTTAAGGACGAACCTGTCCGGTCTTATGACAGCATGAAAAAAGATATTTATAATTATACGGAAACATCGGACTTATACTTTTCTGACAATGTCTATCTTGGCAAGCTCCGTACAGATCTTGAACGTGAAGAAGTAAAAATTGATCAAGTTTCAGATTACCTGGTAAAAGCAGTAATTGCAACAGAGGATGAGTATTTTTATCAACACAAAGGTGTTGTCCCAAAAGCAGTTTTTCGGGCACTTTTCCAAGAAGTAACAAACTCTGCCACTCAATCAGGCGGAAGTACATTGACACAGCAATTAATCAAAAACCAAATTTTAACGAATGAAGTCTCATTCGAAAGAAAAGCAAATGAAATCCTGCTTGCACTGCGTCTAGAGAAATTTTTTAGCAAAAAGGAAATTCTAGAGGCTTACTTAAACGTTTCAACATTTGGAAGAAATTCATCTGGTAAAAATATCGGTGGTGTTCAAGCCGCAGCAAAAGGAATATTTGGGAAAAATGCAAGTGAATTGACCCTCCCTCAAGCAGCCTTCATCGCAGGTTTGCCACAGAGTCCCTTTGGGTACACACCTTTTACTAGAGAAGGTACAGTGAAAAACAATCTAGAACCGGGGCTCACTCGAATGAAAACGGTTTTAAAAAGAATGTATGATGGCGGTCACATCACTGAAACACAGTATGCAGAAGCATCAGCCTATGATATTACCAAGGATTTTATTCCTGCAGGGGAAAACCCGCTAGAAAAATATCCCTACTTATCATTTGAAATTGAAAAGCGTGCTATCGAAGTCCTAACCAATGTATTGGCGAAAAACGACGGCTATGAGGAAAATGATTTAAAAGAAGATGAGAATCTTTTTTATAAATACAAAACATTAGCCAAGCAAAATTTAAGACAAAATGGATACGAAATTCATACAACGATCAACAAAGATATATATGATGCCTTCCAGGTTGTAAAGAATAACTACCCAAACTACGGACCTGATAAGCCAGAACAGAAACAGGATCCCGAAACCGGGGAAATGATTACTGTCATGGAGCCGGTTGAAGTCGGTGCTATGCTTATCGAGAATAAAACAGGGAAAATCATCAGTTTTGTCGGTGGACGAGACCACGATAAGCAGGAGCTAAATCATGCTACTAGCGCTATTCGGCAAAATGGTTCTACGATGAAGCCTCTTCTCGTTTATGCACCAGCAATTGAATTGGGGAAAGCCTCACCAGGAACACCATTACCGGATGTAGCTTTAAGGCTCGAACCTTCCATTTCAAGACCTTGGCCAAACAACTATGACAAGAGGTACAGTGGTATCACCTCAGCAAGATATGCACTAAAAAAATCTTATAACGTTCCTGCTGTTAAGCTATATAAAGATATAATAGACCAGCAGCCTGCAAAATATCTTGAAAAAATGGGCTTTACATCCCTAAAAAGTGACGATTATACCAATCTCTCAACCTCTATAGGTTCATTGAAAAATGGCGTAACAGTCGAAGAAAACACCAACGCCTTTGGAACCTTTGCGAATGAAGGTAAATTTATTGATGCATACATGATTGAAAAGATCGTCGATAAAAACGGTAAAACTATTTATCAACATGAAGTGAAGCCTGTCGATGTATTTAAACCACAAACGGCATTTTTAACGCTCGATATGATGCGAGATGTAATCAAAAGTGGTACGGCTCAGGGTATAAATAGTAAATTAAAGTTCAGAGCTGATTGGGCAGGTAAAACAGGAACGGGTCATGATTTCCATGACGCTTGGTTTGTAGCCACCAATCCAAGTGTAACATTTGGAATTTGGACGGGCTATGACACGCCAAAATCATTAAACAATGGCGGAATGTCTTACTCACAAAGAACGAATAATCTATGGGCTGAATTGATGAATGCTGCTTATGATATTAAACCCGAGTTAATTAGTCCTGCTGAATCATTTCCTGTACCAGATGGAATCGTAAAACGCTCGTTTTGCTCAGTTTCAGGCTTATTACCTTCAGCTGCCTGTTCAAAGGCTGGTTTAGTTGTAAGTGATTATTTTAATGCGGAGAATGTACCGACTAAGCAGGATGACAGCTTAATTGCAGGAAATTATGTGCAAATTGGTGATAAAAAGTATCTAGCTTTAGATTCAACACCAGCAGAATTTTCTCAGCAAGGAGTTATCTTAAATCCTGACTTCATTAAACAAATGGTTGGAAATAATTTCAATAATTACAGTCAGCTAATACCGAAAATGGACCGTTGGAGTAAAATCCTAGTTTCTACTGATAAAATCGTCGATAACGGAAAACGGCCAGACGGGGTGACCCTTTCACTATCTGGTAATAATCTCATTTGGTCACCACCAGCAGATAACGATATCGTTGGCTACCGAGTCTATCATAATGGATCAAAGGTTGGGAGTATCACCAGTGGTTCTAGTCTTTCCTTTACAGCATCTAACGGTTCATATTATGTAACAGCGGTAGATATTGCAGGAACTGAATCCGGACCATCTAACAAAGTGGATGTTGGCGTTACTGTTACACCTGCACCTCAATAAATGACAATAAAGGAGCTTGGAAAAAATCCAAGCCCCTTTATTTTTTTGATTCACTTTTTTGATAATTTCTGATTGGATACAGTGCCTTTTCGAGTGTGAGTAAGTTTTTTTCCGTTATTTCGGCTTTTCTAGGAATTGGCTTATACATATCAGCAGGATCTTCCCAATTGCTTGGAAGACTGACTGGTGCTTTTTCTTGCCAGTAGTCAATCCAATCCTGTGGTAAACTTCCATAACAGTTTGAGTTTTCAGTCATTTCCATCCATATAAGTGCCCATGCTCTAGGAACCACACGCCAAATGTCATAACCTCCGCCCCCAACTGCAATCCATTTACCTCCGCAATATTGATGGGCAATTTCATGAGCTAACTTTGGGATCTCACGATAGATTTTCATTGTAGCTGATAAGTGAGTTAAAGGATCATAATAATGAGAGTCTGCTCCATTTTGGGTCAGAATAACATCCGGTTTAAAAAAAGCTGCCACTTCCTTTATTGATTGAGTATAGACATGCAGCCATGATTCATCCTCAGTGAATGCATCTACTGGGATATTAAAAGAATACCCATACCCCTTACCTTGTCCTCTTTCGTTCACATTACCGGTACCAGGAAAAAGATATCTTCCCGTTTCATGTATGCTAAGGGTACAGACATTGGGATCATCATAAAACGACCACTGAACCCCATCACCATGATGAGCGTCTGTATCTACATAAAGAACCCTTGCACTATATTTATTTTGAAGATATTTAATAGCTACTGAACTATCATTATAAATGCAGAAACCTGAAGCTTTTCCGCGAAAACCATGGTGCAATCCCCCTCCTAAGTGAAGGGCGTGGGCTGCCTGTCCTGTCATGACTTGATCGACAGCCGTTAATGCCCCCCCAACTAGCAGAGCGCTAGCTTCATGCATATTAGGAAAGATTGGTGTATCTTCCGTTCCTAACCCATAGTTTTCAGCCACTTGTAGTGGAAGTTGTCCCTCCCCTGCCATTTTTACAGCATCAATATAGCTTGGATCATGAACTAGGCTAAGTTCTTCGTCTGTCGCAATTCTTGGAGGAACAACCTGCCTATTGTCTAAGGCGTTTAATCTATGTAACAAATCGACAGTAAGTTTCAGTCGAAACTGATTAAAAGGATGGTTATTACTGAATTTATAGTTTAACAATTCTTCTGAAAATACAAATGAACAGGAATCGGTCATAGGGATACACCTGGCAGATTTGGCCAAAGAACGTCATAGCCAGATTGTTTTAGATCCTCGATTAGTCCAGTAGGATTCATAGTTTGCAATCTTATCACAAGAATTTTAAATTGATCATCTTTTTTATCAGGATAAACAAGTACACTCAATATATTAGCTTTCCGATTTTTTATTATACTAGTAATCTCACTAAGCTTCCCTGCAAGATTAGGTACCCTTATTTCAATTTGGGACCCAGGTTGATGGGCACCAGTCAACTCTACGAGCGTTCGAAGTAAATCCGTTTCGGTAACAATCCCAACAAGCTTTTGATTGTTTGTAATTGGAAGACAGCCAATTTTATGCTCATAAAACAGAGCTGCTATTTCTTCTACAAAATCAAGAGGATGGCCAGTGATAACATCTTTTTTCATAATTGAGTCAACGGGTTTTTCAAGATCTTCTAAATGTTCGTTTGCGCGAAAAATAGATGGAGCTGCATCTCGTATATCAGATAAGGTTACAATGCCAACAAGCTGTTGATTGGAATCGATAACGGGTATATGCCGGATTTTTTTTGACTCCATTAATCTCATTGTGTCAGCAATTGAAACGGTGGGAGTAACGGTAACAACCTCCGTTTTCATTATTTCTTCTACTATCATCCGAATGGCCTCCTCAATTGAAATTTTGGATCAATACATAAATCGATTCATAAAGCGAAGTCGATCAAACCTTTGGATTGTTTCTACATCCACCCTTGTTCCAATTCTCGCCATCAAACAGTTAGCAGGGTGTGAACAAATCTCAGGATCATCCGTTGCATACCACTTAAGACCGCCTGCATTCATCATTTTCTCCATAATCTTGCGATACTCCCAAACATTTAACCCTGTTCCCTTTAAATCCCAATGCCAATAATATTCTGTCGTAATGATTAAGTAATCCTCCATGGCTTCATCCATCATAGAAACGGTGAGGAGGTTTTTTCCGACAGCATAGCCCCTAAAATTAGGAATAACCTCAATAGCACCTAATTCAATTAAATTATCCATTTTGTCTTCAGACCATCTTTCAAGAGGATCCGGAAAAAGGTACGTCACATAACCAACAATGGTATGGCGATGCCTTGCAATAATGATTCTTCCCTCCTCGAGTTGTGCAATCCCCACTAACGCTTGATGCTGCTGTTCAGGAGGGCGAAAAGCGGTAAGATGTTCGTGAAATTCATATCCAGCAAGTTTATCTGAGGAAATTGGACCTTCAATAATTAAGCTTCCATGGGGAGTTTTGAGTTCTTTGGCATTATACGTTTTTTTGTGTTCCATCCCTACACCACCTGAAAAATCATTCGCGTAACATTTCTATTATACATAATTTCTTTCAACTTTTTTCCTCTTCACATAATTTTCTGTTTAATTAGAAAACCATGTGACAATTTCAAGAAATCAATTAAATTATTTTAAAAATTGAGAATAGTTTATATTTGTACTATAATTATCTCATACTAGCATAAGGGGGAAATGGAATGAAAGTGGAAAAGCTGCCGGTTATGCAAGGGGAGCATAACTTAGTAAATTATGATGAGAAGTATAAGACCTTCAGTTGGGAGGAGACTGAAAAGAAATTCTCTTGGTATGAAACTGGACTCGTTAATATGGCTTATGAGGCTATCGACCGACATGTTGAAACATTTCGAAAGAATAAAGTAGCACTTTATTATCGCGATAACACTAGAAATGAAAAGTTTACATTCAAAGAAATGAAAGAGCTTTCAAATAAAGCTGGTAATGTGTTAAAAACATATGGAGACGTTGAAAAAGGAGACCGCGTATTCATTTTTATGCCACGGTCACCTGAACTATATTTTACTGTACTGGGCGCAATCAAGCTAGGGGCGATTGTCGGTCCATTATTTGAAGCTTTTATGGAGGGTGCTGTTCGCGATCGTTTGCAAGATAGTGAGGCCAAAGTCTTGGTAACTACTCCTGAATTATTGGATCGTGTACCGGTAGATGAGCTTCCAGCATTGAAGCACATTTTCCTTGTTGGTCAAAACATCGAAGAAAGTGGGCGGTACGTTAACTTTTTAGAAAAATTCGAGGCTGCAAGCAACCAGCTCCGAATTGAATGGGTTGACCGTACGGATGGGCTCATTCTTCACTATACTTCAGGTTCTACAGGTAAACCAAAAGGAGTCTTGCATGTACATAATGCGATGATCCAACATTACCAAACAGCTAAATGGGTATTAGATTTAAAAGAAGATGATGTGTATTGGTGTACAGCTGACCCAGGATGGGTTACAGGGACATCTTACGGTATTTTTGGACCATGGCTAACAGGAACTTCGAACGTCATTGTTGGCGGTCGTTTCAGCCCTGATACATGGTATAAAATGATTGAGGACTTTGGAGTAACCGTTTGGTATAGTGCTCCTACGGCTTTCCGTATGTTAATGGGAGCTGGAGATGAAATTGTTAAGAAATACAATTTAAGCAGCCTTCGCCATGTCTTGAGTGTTGGGGAACCTTTAAACCCTGAGGTAGTAAAATGGGGCGTGAAAGTCTTTAACAAAAGAATTCATGATAACTGGTGGATGACGGAAACAGGGGCACAGCTAATTAGTAATTACCCTTGTATGGAAATTAAACCAGGCTCAATGGGTAAACCGATTCCGGGTGTCGTTGCTGCGATTGTGGACGACCAAGGCAATGAACTTCCGCCTTACCGCATGGGGAATCTTGCCATTAAAAAGGGCTGGCCTTCCATGATGTATACCATTTGGAATAACCCTGAAAAATATGATTCCTATTTTATGCCAAGCGGCTGGTATTTCTCTGGTGATTCTGCCTATATGGATGAGGACGGATACTTCTGGTTCCAGGGACGAGTAGATGATGTAATCATGACCTCTGGTGAACGTGTTGGTCCATTTGAGGTAGAAAGTAAACTTGTCGAACACCCTGCAATTGCAGAAGCTGGGGTAATCGGTAAACCAGACCCTGTGCGCGGCGAGATTATTAAAGCCTTTATCGCACTTAGAGATGGCTATACAGCATCAGATGAATTAAAGGAAGAAATCAGACTGTTTGTGAAACAAGGTCTTGCAGCACACGCAGCTCCAAGAGAAATTGATTTCCGAGATAAGCTTCCAAAAACAAGAAGCGGGAAGATTATGAGACGCGTCTTAAAGGCATGGGAGCTTAACTTACCAACAGGTGATTTATCTACTATGGAAGATTAAACAAAAGAAGGAAGCACCTAAACATAAGGCGCTTCCTTTTTTGTTTTGTCTAGCTCCAGCGCCTAGGGGCTCGGGGTCATAAGCGTGTCTAGTTACGGCTCCTTGGGACTCGAGTCATAAGCCCCCCCCCTGAAGAAGGCAAAAAACGCCTTCTTTCAGGGGTCGCCTTATGCCTTCGTCCCAGGGCAGTCGCCTCCACATTACATACAATCCGTCAAGAAGGTTAAAAAACAACCTTCATGCCGGCTCGTCTTATGCCTGTCGCCCCTGGACACTAAGGAAAGCCCCTTAGATTAATCCTCGCAGGAACAAGCTGTGCTTGTTCCGAAGGCACTTCTGCTTTTCTTTATTATTTAGTTGATTGACGGTGCTCGATGCGGTGTGGAAGAACAACGGTTTGTTCTTCTACCTCTTCTTTGTTCATTAATTTAGTAAGTAAACGCATAGCCACAGCTCCGATATCGTATAAAGGCTGAACGATTGTGGTTAACTGCGGACGAACCATTAAAGAAAGCCTTGTATTATCTGATGTGATAACTTCGAAGTCTTCAGGAAGTTTATATCCTTTATCCTCGGCACCATGAACGACCCCAAGTGCCATTTCATCTGATCCAACTAGAATGGCAGTAGGTCGATTAGGAGCTTCTAATAATTTATCGAACGCTTCTAAGCCTGAGTCATAGGTGTAATCGCCTTCGACAATAAGTGACTCATTAAAATCTATACCTGCATCGGAAAGTGCGCGCTGATATCCTTTTAGCTTTTTATGAATATTTCTTGGTTCCTGTAATGGTCCAACTACAAATGCAATATGCTTATGACCTTTTTCAATAAATTCTTTCACTGAATCATAAACAGCTTGTTCATAATCGATGTTCACGGAAGGAATCTGTTCAGATTCTTCAATCGACCCAGCTAGGACAATTGGTACCGGTGATTTTCCAAATTCTTCAACATGCTCTTGAGTAATATTCCCACTCATAAAGACAATACCATCCACTTGTTTACCTAGCATGGTATTTAATAAGTGTAATTCTTTCTCTTTGTTTTGATCGGAATTGCTTAAAATAATATTGTACTTGTACATGGTTGCGATATCTTCGATACCACGTGCGAGTTCTGCGAAAAAGATATTCGAGATATCTGGAATTACGACACCAACGGTTGTTGTTTTCTTGCTAGCCAATCCTCTTGCAACTGCATTAGGACGGTAACCCAGTCTATCGATGACTTCTAGTACCTTTTTTCGAGTAACAGGCTTTACATTTGGATTTCCATTGACGACACGTGAAACGGTTGCCATTGAAACATTTGCTTCCCGTGCAACATCATAAATTGTAATATTCACGTTTTAACACTCTCCTTAAACACGATACGTATTTTCTCTTATTTTACAGCATTTTCACTAATTTAGTCATTGTGAGATAATATACAAACTTTTAATATGTATAATCATACGATAAGAACCAATAAGTCGCAATGATATTTGTTCTCATTTTCACGATATTTTCATTATTTTATCAAAGGCTGTGTTAAAATAGGCTGTTGATTTCCACTCCACTAAGGAATGCTTCTTGGAATAATCACCGCAGGGACAGGCGGTCTTTTGCCTGTCCAGAGGCGCTATGCTTTCCGCGGGCTCGCCCGTGAGCCTCCTCAGTCGTTCCGACCTGCGGGGTCTCACTCAGCTCGTGCATCCCGCAGGACATTGAATTTACTTCCTCGAACACTCATCGCACGAAGAAAATGCGATAGCATTTTCGAGGATCAAGCGCCTTCCGCTCCAATCAACAAGTTCTAAAATCAAAAGTCTCCTGTACACAGCCTAATTAAAAAAAGACCTTCCGCAAGGACTGCAGAGGGTCTCATTGACTAAATTAAATTCTAACTAAATTAGAAGCAAGCAGTTCATTATAAAAAGTATTAAACTGGTCAAGGTTCATTTGCTGCTGTGCATCAGAAAGTGCTACAGCTGGGTCTGGATGAACTTCTGCCATCACGCCATCGGCACCAATTGCAAGTGCTGCTTTTGCACATGGAAGGAGTAAATCTCTTCTTCCTGTTGAGTGAGTTACATCGACCATTACTGGTAAATGTGTTTCTTGCTTAAGGATTGGGACAGCAGAAATATCAAGCGTATTTCTAGTTGCCCGTTCGTAGGTTCTAATTCCACGCTCACAAAGAATAATTTGCCCATTACCTTGAGCCATAATATATTCTGCAGCATTAATAAATTCTTCAATCGTAGCCGCAATACCACGCTTTAAAAGAACAGGCTTATTTACTGCACCTGCAGCTTTTAACAATTCAAAGTTTTGCATATTCCGTGCACCGATTTGGATCACATCGATATAATCAATAGCCATCTCAATATCAGCTGGATTTACAATCTCACTAATGACAGCCATATCATACTCATCTGCCACTCGTTTTAAGATTTTTAACCCTTCAACCCCAAGGCCTTGGAAATCATATGGAGATGTTCTAGGCTTATAGGCACCGCCACGCAGCAGCTTTAAACCTTTTTCTTTCATTGCTTTGGCCACAGTTGCTACTTGTTCGTAGGATTCAACCGCACATGGACCAAAAACAAAATGCTGTTTTCCGTCTCCGATCGTTTCACCTTTTAAGTTGACAATTGTATTTTCCGGTTTCTTCTTTCTAGAAACAAGAAGTGCTTTTTGATGATCATCTTTTTGCAAATCTAAGCCAGCCTTAAAGATTTCCTTAAATAAATGGTCAATCGTTGCATTATCAAATGGTCCATCATTATGTTCTTTGATCAGATCAAGCATTTTTCTTTCACGAACCGGATCGTATTTGTAAACTCCTTGACTTTCTTTAGCCTTCCCAATCTCTTGGACAAGTTGAGCTCTTTCATTAATTAGTTTCAATAATTCCAAGTTTAAATCATCGACACGTGTCCTTAATTGTTCCAAATTACTATTGCTCATTTATTGTCCCCGTCCTTTCAATAGCTTGACAGAATGATTGCAGAATGACTAAATACTGTCAGCTAGCTCCCTTAAAAATAAATTTTTTATTATTCAATAATTAGGCTTTATTATATCTGAAAAGAGCTTATTTGTCACGTATTTTTCTTTAACGATTAAACGCTTTTAAGCACTAAAGCAAATCATCTAATAATAAGTCATCATATGCTGGGAATTAAAGAAAAGTACTATAAATTTTCATTTGTTGCAGTCGTTAAAGATTTGGTCGTAATCTTCCAATGAGAAGCATTCCAGACAGCTTCTCCATTTTTAATCAAGAGTGCCTGAGGGGATTCGTGTTTAATTTCAAACTTCTCCGCAACTTGATTTGATAATGGACGTGCCTCTTGAACAGCTAAATAATAGGTCGGTAAACTTTCATCTCCGCCTGCGTATTTTTCATACTCCTGATAAGCGGCATGACTAATAGGACAAGTTAAACTATGTTTCAATAGAAAAAACTTGTCTTCTTGCTTTATTAAATCTTCAAATTGGTCTAAAGTATCAATTTTTTTCAACATATTCTTTCCTCCAAATAATAAACGGTGAAGCCATTCTATCACTTCACCGTTTTTGATACAAATAATTGAATTATTTTTCGAAAATTCTCTTAATGTGTTACTTTATATTCTTCCTCTTCAAAAGCTTTTTTGGCTTCTTCTAATTTCTTTCTTATCGAAAGTTCATCAACAGAACTTTCACTAGCTGCTTTTGGCATTCCGCCAATTGGAATATAATTGTCTTCATCGGTATCAACTGGTGTCTTTGTTTTATTCATAAGGTGGACCGTTTTTTCCTTTAATGTTTCCGCTTGGCTGTTAAGTTTACTACGAAGCTCTCTGCCTGATTTTGGGGCTAAGAAAATAGCTGCAGCTGCCCCCACTAGTCCGCCGATCAGTGCTCCTAACAAAAAACTGCTGGATGAATCTTCACTTTTATTTCGGTTTGTTCCTCGCAATTCATTATCCTTACTACTCATTCCGGATTCCTCCCTTATATAAAATTTTAGCGTGACCTAACCCTCTTAATTTCCTCAACATGGTTTGCACTTTTTTCCTGCTTCTTAGCCATCCATTTATCTTTTAGTTCAAGAAAAACATTACCCCATTGCACAATTTGGGAGATTTTTTCTTTATTTTCTTCAACTTGTATATCGAAAGATTCTGTTAGTGTTTTTAAGGTGCCATTGAATTTATTTACTGTCGTCCCAACATTTTTTACAGCAGAGACAACACTATTTAAATTCTGCGATTTCTCCTGAATATCATCCGCTAGAGCATTCGTTTTATGTAAGAGTTCAGTCGTTTCTTTTGTGACTCCATCCAATTGTTTTTCTAATCCAGTTAAAGTCGTGGAAACACTTGAAAGAGTCTCTTGGAGAGAGTTAAGCGTTTTTGCTACATAGATTACTAGTACCAAGAATGCAATCGCAATTAAAGCGACGCTTAAATATAAAATAATTTCCATTTGTTTTTACCTCCGCTTTTATATCCTTATGTATTACCTATCTAAGGCAGTGTTAAACGTAAATAGGTATCATATACTACTTCAAGATGATTGTCTCATTTTCCTGCAAAGGATTACAATACGTTTTGAAACTAAGTTGAATATTTCTCACTTTTTAAAGAAATCGGTTACAATAGAGTATGTATTGACATTATTTCGTTGGAGGTTTAACCATGAAGGATCCACGTATTGAAAAACTAGCAAAAAACCTAATCAACTACTCGGTAGAACTGCAAAAAGGTGAGAAGGTATTAATTGAAAACTTTGGTCTGCAGCGCGAGCTTGTTACAGCACTTGTTAAGGAAGCTTATTTAGCAGGCGGATATCCGTTTGTACTTTTAAAGGACCAACAAGTAGACCGTGCGTTATTGCTTGGCGCTGAGGAAGAGCAATTTAACATGATCGCTGATTTTGAAGCGAATGTTATGAGCAAAATGGATGCATACATAGGACTGCGTTCTGGTGATAACATCAACGAGCAGGCAGATGTGCCAGACGATAAGATTAAAATCCATGGAAATACGATTGGCAAAAAGGTTCATCGCGATATCCGCGTACCGAAAACCAAGTGGGTTGTTCTTCGCTACCCAACATCAAACATGGCCCAGCTTGCAAAAATGAGCACAGAGGCATTTGAGGACTTCTATTTTGATGTCTGTAATTTGGATTATGGAAAAATGGATAAGGCCATGGACAGTCTTGTGGAATTGATGAACCGGACAGATAAAGTTCGTCTCACAGGTCCTGGAACAGACCTTACCTTCTCAATAAAAGACATTCCTGCAATAAAGTGTGCAGGTCATGCCAATATTCCTGATGGAGAGGTATATAGTGCACCCGTACGTGATTCGGTAAATGGAGTGATTACCTATAACACCCCATCTCCTTATCACGGGTTTACTTTTGAAAATGTAAAGCTAACATTTAAAGATGGTAAAATCGTTGAGGCTGTTGCGAACGATACTGAGCGAATCAATAAAATATTCGATACAGATGAAGGGGCACGCTATGTTGGAGAATTTGCTATCGGCGTTAACCCCTACATTTTAAATCCAATGCAAGATATTTTATTTGATGAGAAAATCGCAGGCAGCTTCCACTTTACACCCGGTCAATGCTATGATGAGGCCTTTAACGGAAACCATTCTAACATTCACTGGGATATGGTTAACATCCAGCGTCCGGAATATGGCGGGGGCGAAATCTATTTTGACGATGTTTTAATTCGTAAAGATGGTCTTTTTGTTATTCCTGAGTTAGAAGGACTAAACCCAGAGAAATTAAAATAGAAAAGCGGAAGCGCCTTACCTAGGCTGCTTGCGCTAGACAATAAAAAAGAAAGGATGTCAGTTGGACTGACATCCTTTCTTTTTTTATAGAGTCAACTGCTTTTCATAGGATTCTTGGAATTTTTGGATATCTCCTGCACCCATAAAGATTATGACGCTATTTTTATGTTTCTCAAGCAGGGAGGTATTTTCTTCCGATAAAATTTCTGCTCCTTCAATTTTTGTTTGAAGATCATTTATCGTCAACTTCCCATGATTCTCTCTGGCAGAGCCAAAAATTTCACACAAATACGTTTTATCGGCAAGTCTCAAGCTTTTCGCAAAATCCTCTAGAAAAGCCTGAGTTCTTGAGAACGTATGAGGCTGAAACACGGCTACAATTTCACGATCTGGGTATTTTTGATTAGCAGCATCGATGGTAGCTTTAATTTCCGTTGGGTGATGGGCATAATCGTCAATCAAAATTTGTGATCCAATTCTTTTTTCCGAAAATCTTCTTTTCACACCCTCGAAGGATTCCAATTGTTCTTTTACAATTGACACATCAATTTCTTCATAGTGGCACACCCCAATAACGGCAAGTGCATTTAATACGCTATGCTCACCGTAGGTAGGAATAGTAAACGTATCATAAAATGTATTGCGAATAAATACATCAAATGTTGTTCCACTAGTACTTTTCACAAGGTTTTTGGCTTGATAGTCATTTTCCTCACCAAATCCATAAAACAATACAGGGACCTTGGCTTGAATTTTTTGAAGTTGTTCATCATCCCCGTATGCGAATATCCCCTTCTTAACTTGAACGGCCATTTCTTGGAATGCTGAAAAAACATCATCAATATTGGCAAAATAATCTGGATGATCAAAATCTATATTTGTCATAATCGCATAATCAGGAAAATAGGACAAAAAGTGTCTTCTGTATTCGCACGCTTCAAAAACAAAATATTTCGAGCCTTCTTCACCTTTACCTGTACCATCACCAATTAAGAACGAAGTCGGCTTTGCACCCTTGATAACATGCGCCAACAGACCCGTTGTCGACGTTTTACCGTGTGCACCAGTTATGGCAATACTGGTGAAATTCTGCATAAAATCACCTAAAAAGCGGTGGTAACGAATAATCGGCAGCCCGAGCTTCATAGCCTCTTGAATTTCCTCATGAGTATCAGGAAATGCATTTCCAGCAATAATAGTCATCCCCGGTTTGATGTTTTCCTTTTGAAAGGGGAGAATCTTTATTCCTGATTTTTCAAGGGCCAGTTGAGTAAAAAAGCGCTTTTCGACATCGGAGCCTTGTACATCGAAATTCATATCATGGAGAACTTGTGCTAATGCACTCATTCCTGACCCCTTAATACCTACAAAATGGTAAATAGTCATATAAAGAACCTCCAACCAACGTCTATCTGTAAAACAGTATATGACATCTATCTTAAAATGCTAATTGTTGAAACGAAACGCCTTGACGCTTTAACTTGCTAATATACGAAAATAATTGAGTAATTCACATTTAAGTATTATATCATTGTTCATCAATAAAAACTATTTGATACTTCATTAATAGTATATTTTTTGTTTTTTCTTAACAAAGAATACTAAAGACTAGTTCATTGTACCAGTGTCTTGCAAGGACTCCAAGTCTGCCAACGTAATCAAGACTTCGCGTGGCTTACTGCCGTTAGCGCTGGTAATAAAACCATTCGATTCGAGCATATCCATTAATCGTGCTGCACGGTTATAGCCGATTTTAAATCTTCTTTGCAGGCTGGATGTGGAAGCCAATCCTTGTTCGATAATAAATTCACAAGCTTCGTAAAAGAGTTCATCTTCTTCTTCTGTTACCTGTGCCTTCTTTAAAAGTTCCTCTTGTTCAAACAAGTAATCAGGCTCACGCTGTTCTCTTACGTGCCCGACCACAAGATCAATTTCTTCATCTGAAACAAAGGTCCCTTGCAGACGTACAGGCTTTGACGAACCATTCTCTAAGAATAGCATATCTCCGCGACCGAGTAATTTTTCGGCACCACTTATATCAATAATGGTACGTGAATCTACCTGCGAAGATACGGAAAAGGCAATCCGTGTTGGAATGTTGGCTTTTATTAATCCAGTAATAACATCCACAGACGGTCTTTGCGTAGCAACAATTAAATGAATTCCACATGCTCTTGCTTTTTGAGCAATCCTGCAAATCGCCTCTTCCACATCAGCGGGCGACATCATCATTAAATCTGCTAACTCATCAATAATAATCACAATAAACGGCAGTTTATCAGAGTATTGTTTATGCTTGATGGCAAGCTCATTGAATCGGTTTATGTCGCGAACTCCTGAATGTGCAAATAACTCATAGCGTCTCTCCATTTCCTCTACTGCCCATTTCAAGGAAGCAGTGGCCGCCTTTACATCCGTTATGACTGGACTAACTAAATGTGGTATTCGATTATATGGAGCAAGCTCTACCATTTTAGGGTCAATCAATAATAGCTTTAAATCTTCCGGACTTGCTTTAAATAATAAACTTACTAGGATCGTATTAATACACACACTCTTACCAGAACCTGTCGCACCAGCTATTAACCCGTGAGGCATTTTCTTTAAATCTGTAACAATTGGTTTTCCGGAAATATCCAGACCAAGTACCGCTGTTAATGGAGAAGCTGATTCACGAAATACGAGACTTTGAATAATTTCATTGATTAACACAGGACGTGATTTTTGGTTTGGCACCTCAATACCTATCGTATGTTTACCTGGAATCGGTGCTTCAATGCGTATATCTCTAGCCGCAAGACTAAGTTTAATATCATCACTTAAATTTGTAATTTTATTAACCTTCACACCTGGCTCAGGTTGGACTTCGAAACGAGTCACAGCTGGTCCTTGTGTTACATTTACTACACTCGCACCAACATTAAAATTCTGCAAGGTTTGATTTAATAGCTCTTCTTGATACAACAGCCATTCCGTATCGTCTTCTACAATAACAGGCGGGTTTAACAAGTTCATCTCAGGAAACTCATATGAACTTGAATCTGATTCTACGATGGATTCCGCTTTTTCGATATTGTTTGCATGTACCGTTTCAACTTTGACCACAGGTTGAATCGATACCGGTTTAGTAGCGATAACTTCAACTTTTGCGGGTTCTACTTGAATTTCTTCTTTTGATTCGAGATTGTCAGTCTTTATCTTCACTTCCTCTTCCTTACCCTTTTCTTCTTGCTCAGGCAAAGTTCTTCTGTTTTTTCTTTCTTCCCATTTTAACTTATCCTGTTTTAACATCATCACATTGAAAGGAAGAGGGGACCGTTTTCGGGTGTGTACCTCTCTAGAATCCTGTGTTAGATCCAGGCTGCTCGTGGCTGCTTGCTCTTCAACCTTTGGCTGATTTCCAGGAAGCTCTTCCATAACCTGAATTTCAGCTAGCGCAACAGCCGTCTCAGAGGCAGCTATTTCCACTTCAGGCATAGGCTCTTTCTCTGTCTCTAAAATTGAAACCAGTAGTTTATCAGAACCATCATCTAGAAAATGACTTAACTCATGCTCGACAATGTTTTCTGAAGGTTTAGCAGGTCTGGTAAAGCCGTAAACAGGTGAAGGAACTTCTGTCAGCTGGAACGGTTTTTTCTTAATTGGAGGTGTATTTTTGTTAATTACCTCCCTAGACTTTGTATCTGTGCTTCTAATTTCAGAACTTTTTCTTAATTCAGGACTGTGCACTTCAGAACGCAGCTCTACTCTCTTTTGACGATTCGTTTTTTCTGATTTTACAGTCGTATCCTCCGGCTGCACATACATATGTCCTTTTCCTTTAGGATACTGATAGGAAATTTTTGTATCAAGATGATACCTGCCCTCGATTATTTTTTGAGGCAGTGACCTTTCCAGCTGCTTAGTATGTATGTCATGTTCAGCATATTCATCCTGATTGTCCTTTATAAACTTTTGAAAAAAGTTTTGGATCCAGCTCAAAACTATCACTCTTTCCACTATTTCTATCACTCTATTTTAACAGGTATTATTAATTTTTCGACAAAAAATCTAATAATAAGCAAAAAAGACCACTTACCGTGATCCTTTTCGGTCTTCATTTCGTGTCTTACCTAAGATAAAAATTGGTTCTAATTCTCCATCCTCGTACAAAAATGACAACGCCGTTATCGGTACACGCCCGTTAGCAAAGAAGCTCATGGCCATTTGTGCTAAAACATCATACCCCGTATTATTTTGAATATCGGCAATGATTAAAACATCCTGATGTGGTACAGCAAGGACCATTGTCCCTGTGATTTTTTTCTGCATATCATGTAAGAAGCCTTTATTCAATATCCGGCTTGCGTCATATCCATCGTTTGAATTAAGAAAATAAAAGGTATTGCCTGCAACATGATCTTCTTTCAATGATGTCTTTAGGGACCTTACATTAAATAAAGCAATTTCTTTAATGCGGCTAGACTGCCATCCCTCTTTTTCCATAATTCGCGAATCAATTAATCTGTATGAAGTCCCCATGTCGTAGGCATAATAGATTTTTGTTTCAGCCGTATGATCCTCCGTTAAAAAAGCAACACCTTCTTCTGATTCGATAGGAAATGATGTTGAGCGAATAACCGGGAAAATCTTTTTCTCATGGTCTGTTAACTGGACTGTGTCCGTCATGGCCCTTAGTCCCTCTTCCACATAATAAACCACTTCATCAATAGCCTTTTCCTTCTCAGAATGCCACTTTGCAACAATCCCCCCCAGCGTGATAGTGATTCCTTTTCCAAGGGTTTTATTTTCGATACGTAATTGATCCTTTTCACGATCATACGTAATTAACCGATCGTCCGCAGTTAAGCGTTTTTCTAATTCTCTTTTCATTTTAATACTATCCATCTTCATCTTTATCCCTCCAGCCTACCCACCAATTGTACATGAAAAAATCCCCCATCTCAAAAAAGATGGAGGAGTAAGGCTGTATTATTTTAGACCGTTAATAAAAGCTTCTATTTCCTCTTGTGTTTTGCGATCCTTACTTACGAAACGGCCAAGCTCTTTCCCCTTTTCAAATGCAAGAAAACTTGGAATACCGTAAACGTCCAACTGTTGGCATAAGTCGATGTATTCATCGCGATCAACATGAATAAAAGTAAATTCACTATACTTTTCTTCAATTTCTGGAAGTATAGGTTCGATAACCCGACAATCTGGACACCAGTTAGCTGAGAACATAAATATTGTTTTTCCTCCATCACGGAGTTGTTCAAATTGCTCAATAGACTCTAAATTTTTCACAAGTAACGCTCCTTCTTTATTTTTTGTTATTTACAACTGATTTTACCATTTGTGTCATTACTGCAGCTTCATTTTTCATACTGCTGGTTTTTATCAATGTTGTAATCTTTGTACCGCCAATCCCAATCGTCATTTCATTCATATCGTCGTCTAGTTTTTTAATGATTAGGTAGCCAAACTGGTCACTTTTCTTAAACTGTTCATTTATATCTAGGTCTTTATTTTGTGCAACAGTTGATTTATAAACTACATTGCTCATTTTATTTTCTTGCGGATTATTAAAAAGAATATATTGTTTAGACCCATTTTTTAAAATTATATTATTAGGAGATTCATCTTCAATTTCATATCCAAAGGGTAAATAAAAGTGAATATCTCCACTTTTTTTGTTTGTTTTTTTCGCCTTTTCATTAAGCGCCTCTTTTACTGCACTAATGGTTTCTTTACTTTCGGCTTTAAAATTTGATTTGCCACAGGCACTTAGTATGAGCATAGATAAGATTATGATCAAAATGGCATTAAAGAATTTCATCTTTCTTCGCCTCCTAATACGACTATTGTCCTATCTATATCATACCTTCCATAATATTCAGAAGACAAGTCTTTTGTCGATATTTGTTGTCGAAAAAGAAAGAATTCCTTAGTAGCAGCTCATTTTACTTCCTAGCGGCTTTTTATAGTGATATTGACCAACTAGGAGGTTCATTATATGTGAAAACATCTCTGAACGGTTGATTAATCCATTTGTAAAAATACCAACTGCACCTTCATTTTTTCGAACATTTTCTTTTTTTGCAAAGTCATCCATGATTGGTCCAAGTTCTTCTCCGGCTCTTAATCGTTCTGCAATCTCCGTAGGAAGTAAAAACCGGGCACCTCCAGCAATAATTGGTTCCATATCTTTCGAGGCTAGGGCTCCCCAATTACACAGCAGCAGACCATAAGAAGTCTCTTGGACACCGCCTTCCAGTCCGATTCCAATATCTCCATTTCCCTGTTCCAAAGCACCAACAGCACGATTGATGGCACCCTTTATTGTCTCTTCGTCTGTGTATGGCTGTTCACTGACACCCGAGTGGATATCTAATGAAAGAAATTCCGTTTGTTGATAATGAAAAGCACTTTTTACAGCGGCTACTTTTGCAGGGTTATTTGACCCTATTACTATTTTCATTACGTACACTCCTTCTTCATAGAAAAAGAAGGCAAAAAATGCCTCCTGATTAGCTGTTAGCTTTGATGGTGTCTACTGTTGTTTGGTCACAAGCTTTAACTAGCTTTACGATTAGTTCTTTGGCAGCTGCGTAATCATCGATATGGATGATAGAAGCATGTGTATGAATGTAGCGAGAACAAATACCGATTACGCCGCTTGGGACACCTTCATTGGATTGGTGAACACGTCCTGCATCCGTACCGCCCTGTGAAACAAAATATTGATAAGGAATTTTATTTGTTTCTGCGGTATCAAGAATAAACTCTCTCATTCCGCGGTGTGTCACCATTGATTTATCTAGAATCCGGAGGAGCGCTCCCTTTCCTAATTGACCGAATTCTGATTTACTTCCTGACATATCGTTCGCTGGACTCGCGTCTAACGCAAAAAAGATATCTGGATTAATCATATTAGCAGCTGTTTGTGCGCCGCGCAGGCCTACTTCCTCTTGGACTGTTGCACCTGAATAGAGAGTATTAGGCAAGGTTTCATCTTTTAGCTCTTGAAGCAATTCGATCGCAAGCCCACATCCATAGCGGTTATCCCAAGCCTTTGCAAGTATTTTCTTTTCGTTCGCCATTGGTGTAAATGGACAAATCGGCAGGATTGCCTGGCCCGGTCTAATTCCAATTCGTTCTGCGTCCTCACGATCGTCTGCACCAATATCGATTAGCATATTTTTCATTTCCATTGGTTTGTTTCGTTTAGCCTCATCCAATAGATGAGGAGGAATTGATCCTACGACACCAATAACTGGTCCATTATTGGTCATGACCTGAACACGCTGAGCCAATAGGACCTGACTCCACCAGCCTCCTAGCGGTTGAAACCTAAGCATGCCATTATCCGTAATCGCCGTTACCATAAAACCAACTTCGTCCATATGACCGGCAACCATAATTCTTGGTCCATTTTGACTACCTTTTTTGACTCCGAAAATACTGCCTAATTTGTCCTGGATTATTTCATCTGCATATTGAGATAATTGCTCTTTCATGAAGTTTCTAACTAAATGCTCATTTCCAGGTGCTCCTGGGAGTTCTGTTAAAGTTTTGAATAAATTTAATGTTTGCTCATTCAACGTATTTTCCCCCTTAATAGTATGTAATTAAATATGTATATTTTTATATTACTGAAATTTATGTCCTCTTACCAAGGATTTATTATGTTCTTGCTAATAAATGAGATATACTGGAAATAAAGCAAATTGAAATTTTGGAGGTGCCTTATGAACTGGAAATCATTTTTCCTTGGTGCAGCAGTTGGTGTAATCAGCGGCTATGCAGTAAAGGAAATCATTTCACAAAAAACATATGTTTCCCCTGAAAAAGTTTTGGAAAACGTAAAAAAACAATTTAACCAAAATGGACCGATTAGCGGCTCTTGGATACATATGGTAACAGAGCCTTTTGAGAAGCACCAAATTACCTATCAAGTTTATAAGGGTGGAATTTCTAAAAGTCAAAATGGAGTTAATGAACAGTTCGAATTCATTGCCGACGCGTCGACAGGAACCCTTCTAGATGTAAAGTCCACAACAGAGCCTGCCCTTTAAAAAGACAGAAGCCGTATCCCAAGAGGTACGGCTTTTTATATCGTCACCTTATTTAACCCTCTTTATACTGTTTAGAATATCACCGTCAGTTCCCCATTTTACAGCGCGATAAAAGGCATCATGGTAAAAAGTAAACCATACATCTTTATCGGCAGCATAGGTACTCCATTTCTCTTTCGCAGCGATAGAGTCCATTGGATAATCGTCATAGGCCATGACCCATAATGGGTTCTTATGAGCATGCGTTGGCATTAAGTCTGCCATGTGGATAGCCATCTCGCCTTCATCCTCAATAACAAGGATCGAATGTCCATTACTGTGACCGCAAGTATGATACATGCTAATAGCCCCTAAACTCCATTTTTCATCAAATGGAATCACTTGCGCTTGGATGGGTTCCCAATTTTCTTTCCAGTATGTACTTTTTGATCGTATATTTGGGTTTCTCATTTCATCCCATTCAATAGTTGTGGTAATGATCTTAGCATTAGGAAAGACTGATTTATAAACCCCATCTTCCAACTTTGTCAGTCCGCCAACGTGATCATTGTGCAAATGAGTCATTAATACATAATCAATATCCTCTGGAGTTAACCCTAACTGTTGTAATGAACTCTCTACGTCCGATTCAGCTGTAACACCAAAATTCCGAAGTTGTTTTTCCGATAATTTTCCCTTTCCAAGTCCTGCTTCTACTAAAATATTCTTGCCATCCATTTGGATTAAGATTGGATCTGTAGGAAGTTCAATCAGATTTTTGTCATTTGGCGGATACCTCTTCGACCATAAAGCCTTAGGAACAACACCAAACATAGCGCCGCCATCTAGGTTTGTAACACCACCTGATAACCACGTAAGCTTAACTCTGCCAATTAGTAAAGTCTCCATGCCCTGCCCCCCTTTGATTGATTATTCATATTTTACCATATTCAAAAAGGACAGTCTTTTGAATAGACTGTCCGATGATTAGTTTTGATATTTTACTTCACAACGGTAAATTCGATTACCCGCTTCGGAGAACTTTTGTTCATACTCTGTCATGATATTTCCTTCAAAATCACTTTTATGAAGGTCAAGGCTAAGGAAAGTTAATAATAACCCATACTCGGAAAAACTTTTCAATGAATATTCAAATAAGCCTTGATTATCGGTTTTAAAATGGATTTCTCCTTTATCAACCATTATGTTTTCGTAAAGCTTCAAGAAGTCCTTATAGGTCAGCCTTCTTTTTTCATGGCGGGTCTTTGGCCATGGGTCGGAGAAATTAAGATACACTCTATCCACATCATTTTTTTCAAAATATTTATTTAATTCACTGGCATTGACATTGAGTAATCTTAAATTTGGTAAATCGGCTTCAATTAATCGATCTAAAGCAGCAACAATAACGGAATCGTAAAGTTCTATACCTATATAATTAATATCAGGATGAGCCTTGGCCATTTCTGTCACAAAGCGGCCTTTACCTGTACCGACTTCTATATGAAGAGGCTGTTCATTATGAAAAACTTCATGCCACTTTCCTTTATAATTTTCGGGATTCGCAACAATATATTGTGGATGGTTCTCAATCATTTCCTTCGCCCAAGGTTTATTCCTAAGTCTCATTATGCCACTCCTATAAAAGATAATATTTTTATTATTGGTAATAATGGGGGTTCCCATTAATGTATAAACAAAAAAAGAATCCACAACCTAACTGTGAATTCTTTTTTATTTTCACTTGAAAGGGTGTACCAACATGCCATTAAATCATCAGGACCAGGTTTCATTACTAAAAGATATATTAAATAATCATCAAACCGATTGCTGTGGGTCTGTTTCAGAATGTGAACAATTGGAACGATTAGTAAAATCTCTAATGGTGAACACACAGATTGATCAAAATGTTAAAAGCATTTTGCAGGAGGTATATAATTACAGTCAGTATGGTGCTCAAACTGCTGACCTAGATGAGCATATTCTTTCTAATCAAGGTAACTTATCCCAATGGGTATCTAATATAGACAGTTATTCCTGATTACAAAAGCTCATCTAAAAAAGCAATCCATTTATCCATTTCCTGAATACGGTCTTTGTTTTTGTAAAATTGTATCGAAGACAGTGTTTGAAGTGCCACATACCATTTCATTCTAAGTTTTAAGTTTTCCGTTAACGGTTTTCCATACATCGCTAACCAGCTATTCCAATTATCTTCCGGAATGTACCAATAAAGCAGCATCCCAAGATCAATCGCTGGGTCTGCGATCATCGCACCATCCCAGTCAATTAAATACAACTGGTTGTCTTCAGTAAGCAGCCAGTTGTTATGGTTAACATCACCATGACAAACGACCTTCTCATTACTGACGACATTTGCTACTTCATTTAAGAGAAAATTCAGCGTTTTTTTTACAACCGGTAAAGATAACACTTCTTCATCCAAATCAACGACAACAGATTGAAAAATTGCATCTGGCTGTAAAGGCTGCTTTTCAAGTCTGCTTAACATCCCTACCATTGGTTCGGAGCGATGAATCTTCCTTAACATCCTGGCCACACGTTCATGATTCATATCATGCGGCTTTAACTCCCGTCCAGGCAGCCATTGCTGTGCTGTAATCACATCTCCGTTTTCCAATCGCTTTGTCCAAACAAGCTTTGGGACGATTCCTTCTGCAGATAGTACTGCTAGAAAAGGAGAGGAATTGCGTTTTAGAAAAAGCCTTTGGTCCTCGTAGCTAGCATAAAAGGCTTCTCCCGTTGCGCCCCCCGCAGGGACAATCTCCCATTCTTGTCCTAATATATGTTCCAAAATTGTTCACCTTCAATTTATGCCGTTCTCAAATGGGTCTCAAAACTCCATTTAGTAGTTTAATTAAGTAAATATATTTTAGAAAAATAAAAAAAGCTATTGGACAATAACACACAATAGCCATCTTACTAAATTTTATCTCCAATTAGCTTTGATAGTCAAGTATATCTAAACAAACTATTTTTTTGCTAAAATGGTTAAGCAAACTGGTTCTAGTACCATTTCTGTTCCTTGAACCTTCTGCTTGGAATAAATTTCCGCTATTTTATCATTGGCAATTACTGTCCAGGTTCCATCCGGAATATCGATTGATTGTTTCTTCCTTAGGGGGTTGATGAGTAAAAGCACCTGATTGATTTCATTACTCTGAATCTGAAAGGAAATTCCAATCAGAGGCGCCGGCATTGGTAAAATAAGAGTATTTGCTCGGATTTCATCAGCACTTTTCATTCGAAAACAAGGTAACTCTTTACGGATTTTTATCAATCCCTTTATATAGTCAACATTGTCCTTATAAAGATGTTTTCGATCCCAATCGAGCTGGTTAATATGATCTGGTGATTTATAACTATTCCCATCGCCTCGTTTTGTCCGGAAGAATTCCTGACCACTGTGCAGAAAAGGAATTCCTTGAGATAATAGTACAAGACCTGTTGCCAGCCGGTGATATTTCATATGAAGAGCATGGTCTGAATCTGGGAGGCAAGAAGTAAGTTTATCCCATATCGTATGATTGTCATGGCATTCAGCATAATTTACCGACTGAGATGGTTCAGTTAAAAGACCTCCAGCTTCTTGATTGAATCCAATGCTTCCGGTAATGACATCGATAGCGCCTTCATAATAATGCTCATTACCTAATACGTACCCTTTATCATACAAATTAAAAGTACTGCCCTTTACCGTATCGCGAAATTTATCATTAAATTGACCGATGTCAGGAAGCTTTGATTGATTTCGAATAATTGCTTTTTTATCAATGGGAAGCGGGGTATTAAGGTTCCAGCCTTCTCCGATTATCAGGGTTCCCTCTTGAATGCTATCACATGTCTTCCTAACTTCCTTCATGGTTTCAACATCCAAAATCCCCATTAGGTCGAAACGAAACCCATCAATATGATATTCCTCCATCCAAAAACGGATGGAATCAACGATAAACTTTCTCACCATTTTCCTCTCTGAGGCAATATCATTTCCAACTCCTGTACCATTCGATGGGAAGCCAAGCTCATTATGGCGAAAGTAATAACCTGGAACGACTTTCTCAAAGGAAGAAGTTTCGCGAATGTAGACATGATTGTAAACTACATCCATGATCACTCTTATTCCCTGCTCGTGAATCGCATCAATTAATTGCTTCAATTCAATGATTCTGGCATATGGATCGGATGGATTTGTGGAATAGGATCCCTCAGGAACATTAAAGTGTATCGGGTTATATCCCCAGTTATAATCTTTATGTGGTTCCACTTCATCTACCCCTGCAAAATCATTGAATGGCAGAAATTCAATATGAGTAATTCCTAAATCTTTTACATAGGAGAGCCCCGTTGGCTCACTTTCTTTCCCTTTTGTATTTAGCTCACTTGCTCCTAAATAGAGTCCTTTATGTTTAACACCGCTATTTGGATGGATGGTGAAATCCCTGATATGTGTTTCGTAAATAATCGCGTCAACCGGATTTTCAAAGGGGGGTAACATGACCTTTTCCCTCCGGGTTTTCTCTAGCTTTACAATAACTCCGAGTTCCCCATTCGCTGTGACAGCAACAGCATAAGGATCTACTGATTCTCTCCACTCTTGGTTTACAAGGATTAGGAAGGTATATTGATAAAGTTCTAAATCAGCGTTAACCGTTATTGACCAAACACCTTTAGCTTCACGTTTCATCTTGAGAATTTCGGAAAAAGAACTGTTTGGATTTCGTAATTTTAATTTTACTTGTGTGGCGGTAGGTGCCCAAAGTTTAAATTGCGTTTGATTAGCACTGCATTTCACGCCAAGGTCATTTCCATCATAGAAAAAGCGATTATCAAATGCAGGTGTTCGAATCACTGCACCTATTTGAAGATCTGTTCTTCCACCATGTTCATCTATTACCCAATGGGGATGCCCAAAAGAAATTTCCTCAGCAAGCCGACAAATATATTTATTATGATTTTCAATTTGCTGCTTCTTGATAATTTGCAAAGTTCTAACACGTTGTGATTCGTCAGTGATCGAGAAAGTGGAAGACAAACCTTGATGATAGGAAAGTGGAAGAAGAATCGTAATGATGTCCATCTCATCTAAATAAGCTAGGAAAATACGTTCATTGGAGTTCATTCGAGTCCCTCTCTTTCAGATCAGTTTCTCGCATACTTCCCACCCTCGTTAAAACTTTTAGTGTTTTTGTTTGAATATGGATATTTAAGGGAGTGTAACCTAGATTCTCGCCATCCGCATGGACATACAAGGAAGAAGAGGATTGAATTGAAACCATTCGTCCCTTAAAGGTTTTTACCTCTTTAAACTGAATGTGCTTACCCCAAAATACACTAATAAAAACCAATAATAGCTTCAACTTTGATAAATTATGAACTACTGTAATATCTAAGAGACCATCAGCTGGGTGCGCCTTAGGTGCAATCATCATTCCTCCACCATAATAGGGTTGATTGGAAACAGTTACAAACCATGTTTTTTCAAGTATATGCCTTCTGCCGTCAATTGATAAATCAATTGTTGTGCAATTATAAGAAAATAGTTTTTTTAGTAAAAAATACACGTATACCAGCCTGCCTAAAGACAGTTTATTTAGCCAAGCTTTGACTTTAGAATGATTTACCTCATAGGAAATTAATGCATCAAACCCAGCACCCATATTATTGATGAAATAAGCTTGAGAATCATCCTTCATTGTGACTTTTCCAATATCAATGATTGCTGCTTCCTTTTTTATCAGCCGAAGAATGACCGATAAAGCTTCTTCTGGGTCTGAGGGGATATCAAAGCCTCTAGAAAAGTCATTTCCAGAGCCTCCAGGAACAAAACCAAGAGTAATATTGTTATATTCTACAATCCCATTTAAGACTTCGTGCATGGTTCCGTCCCCGCCAACGGCAATCATGACTTTTTGCTCATGATTACTTGCAGCAATTTGTGACGCTAGTTTGATTGCATGACCAGGGTACTCTGTAAAGAAAGCAAAGTAAGGGATTTTATCCTCCATTAGTTTTGTCTCAACTTTTCCCCAAACATTTAAACAGTAGCCATTTCTCGCTTTTGGATTGATAATAAAGTAGATTTGTTTCATACAACCAACCTTTTACGTTAAAATTTATCCATTATTCCAATTTGTAAATGGTTTTTTCCTCGTATTTTGGTGTTTTATCAAGATGTGTTTGATATAAAACTACTTCACTCACTTTAAATGAGAGCGGCTCGGGCTGAAGTTCATCCCAGATTTGAAGGAGATTTTTTTGAAAAGGTTGGTCCCCCGCCCATTTACGCGCAAGGGTGATGTGAGGTTTAAAGGGTCTTGTTTCAAGTTGAAAACCCGCATCTAAGCATGCCGTGAAAACTTTTTTCCTAACCATCTGTAAATCATTACTCTCCTTTGTATCTGCCCAAAAAATACGTGGAGAATCTAGTTTCCCAAAGATTCCGAGCTTGTTTATTTCCAATATAAATCCTTTTGACCCGCTTAATGTTCCGTGAACTTTTCCCATCGCACTCGTAAGTTTTTCCGAAGGGGCATTTCCGAGAAAAGCCAATGTAATATGCAAATCATCATGGTGAACCCATCGGCTAAAGGGGAGAATTTCTTTTAACTTCTCATTATTCTCTTTCATAATCAGCTTTGTTTCTTGTGGTATTTTTATCGCAAAGAAAAAATGTGTTTGCTTGTTCATATTTATCATTCCTTTTCTTATTTTAGACTATTTTTTCCAACATGTATGTATTTTAGTGCGTAATACAAAAAAGAAACGTGCACCAGATTTTTATCTGCTGCACGCTCTTATTCTTACAAAATGTTATCAACAAGGACTCCACATTGTTTTTCGATTTCTAATTTGAATAAATCCTGCAATTTTCGAGTGAGAGGTCCAGGAATTCCGGAGTTAATTTTCTTGCCGCCAATTTCAATTACCGGCATTACTTCGGCTGTTGTACTTGATAAGAATACCTCATCAGCACTCTCGATTTCAGACAATGTAAATGTCCGTTCTTGCACAGGAATATTATTTTTGGTACAGAGATCTAAAATAACATCTCTTGTGATTCCTTTTAATATTAAGTGGTTCGATTCATGGGTAATGACTGTCCCATCTTTGACAATAAAGATATTAGAGGAACTGCCTTCTGTTACATCCTGACCGCGGTGCTGAATAGCTTCAAAACAGCCTTGCTCGCTCGCTTTTTGTTTAGCTAAGAGATTACCAAGTAAATTTAAACTTTTTATATCACAGCGAAGCCAGCGAATATCTTCCGTTAAGATTGCTTTTACTCCCGATTTCAAACTATCCAGAGGTCTAACGCCTTTTATCGTATATGCTACAAGTGTTGGCACTACATTTTCAGTTGGAAATAAGTGATTTCGAGGTGCAGTTCCCCTCGTTACTTGCATATATATGTTTCCTGTTTCTAGATTGTTTTTAATAAGGAGTTCCTGTAAAATTTCTTTTAACTGCAGATCCGTAAACGGTATTGAAATCCCTATACTTTCAGCACTTTTAAAGAATCTTTTAAGATGTTCTGTTGCCGTAAACATTTTTCCATTATAGATACGAATTACTTCGTACACACCATCACCAAACTGATAACCACGGTCCTCCACATCCACCTTGGCTTCTGAACGCTCAATAATGGAGCCATTTAATAAAGCGAATTCCATGCATGTATTCCCCTTTTTAATTTCCTGTTATTTAGCCAATTCATAAATTGCTTGTGCGTAAATAGCGGTTGCTTTTACTAAGTCATCAATTTCAATATATTCATCTTTTTGGTGGGCAATGTCCGGTCTACCCGGAAATAAAGGACCAAACGCAACTCCACTTTTTAATGAACGTGCATATGTCCCTCCGCCTATTGCTATTAAATAGGCATTTTCTCTCGTATGTTCTTCATAAACTTTTTTCAAGGTTTGAATTAAAAATTCATTTTCATCGACATAATGCGGTTTAGTATCTTTAAACTTTTCAATTGAAAAGCCTTTTTCCAATAATAGCTGAACAAGCTTCTCTTTCGTTTCTTCCATTTTGTTGGTGACTGGATATCTACAGGTCAACCCTATGCTTCCACCGGATTGACGGGTGTATAGAAGTTTTCCAGGATTAATGGTTAATTCTCCTGAAACATCATCTGAATAGGCTACACCAAGGTTTACACCTCTGGAGTCATTATGAAAATAGTGAGAAACAAATTTGAAATAAGCTGAAGCAGTAGAATTTAGATCTAACTTTGAAAGAAATTCTGCTAGAAATAGACCTGCATTAATTCCCTTTTTGGGCTCCATTCCATGTGCGGATACTCCTTTCACTTCCAGAGTTAATTCACCGTTTTTAACATGTGAATGGTGTTCCAATTGATGTCGTTTCATAAAATCGGTGAACCTCTGAACAACATCCATTTGGTTTCCAGTGATGTTTAATGTTACTGTCGCATGGTCGGGAACCATGTTGTACCGTTTACCTGAAGTAAAGCTAATAACCTCAATGTTTACTTTTTCTGCTTCTTCTACTGGTATTCTCTGAACGATATCCATATCGGCAATACCTTTTTCCGCATTTATAATAGGAAAGTCAGCATCAGGCGCAAAACCTAGAGTGGGCATTTCTTCATGTTCAAAGTAATGCTCTACACATCTCCAGTCACTTTCTTCATCTGTTCCAATAATCATCCTGACACGCTTCTTTAGAGGAAGCCCGAGATCCTTTACTATTTTCATTGCGTAGTAAGCGGCCATGGTTGGTCCCTTGTCATCAATGGCACCACGAGCAAATATTTTACCATCACGTATTTCAGCAGCAAAAGGGTCACTCGTCCAGCCTTCACCTTCTGGAACCACATCAACATGACAGAGAATTCCTAGCAGCTCCTCGCCTTTTCCAAATTCTAGATGTCCAGCTATATTCCCCACATTCTTCGAAGTAAACCCATCCTCTTCACCGAGATTCAGCAAGAAATCTAATGCTTCTTTGACACCTTGCCCAAGCGGTGCATCTGGATATGTATTTTCTTCGTCTAACAGACTCTTAATATGTAATAAATTTTGTGTGTCTTTTATTAGAAGATCTTTTCTCTTTTCTACTTCATCCTTCCAATTAATCTTCGCCAATTGTATTGACCTCCTAACAAGCTGCATCTGTAATTTATATCCATGCAGATATTTTATCAATATTCACCAAAAAAACGAAGCAATTTCCGCAATAGGGGAGACAATAAATTTACTAAAAATTCTATTAATTTGTCATAAACTTAATATTTACACCCATAGACTATAGTAAGAATCAAGAAAGGGAGGAGAAAAACCGAACAATTATTGTTACGAAGTGATGTTTTTTATGTAAATATTTCGCTAATGGTGGAAATTTTCAGATTTTGTGGGTACAATAAATGTAAGTCATCGGGGTATCCACTGCAACTATCTATTGATAAAAGGAGTTGTCTGCGGGAAGAAAATTACATACTAATCAAAGAGGCTGTCGGTAGAGGGATTAAGCCATAGGTTTGAAAAAAGGATAGGGAGTGGTTTTTTGAAACCTTCAACTAACCGGATGTTAAACCGCATCAAATGCATCTACATGTTTATACGTAACAAAGGCACAGTCACGACGCAAGAACTTGTAGAGGAATTTGGTATCACTCCTCGCACCATACAACGAGATTTAAATGTTTTAGCCTATAATGACTTGGTAATAAGCCCAAGCCGCGGAAAATGGACGACAACACAAAAAAAAGTAAAAATGTCTTCGTAATATATGAATAAACAATAAAAAGCAACCAGGTATGCGATTTTCTCGCGTTCTTGGTTGCTTTTATTTTTAAAATAAGGTTGAATATCTATTATACTATGATATATTAATATAATACTTTAGCGCTTAAAAGCGTTTAAGCAAGATGGTATTAACTTTATAAATAAAGGTAGGACAAAATGGAAAATAAACATCATGAACTAAAAAAAGGATTACTGCCAAGGCATGTTCAGTTTATTGCATTAGCGGGCATGATTGGTACAGGAATTTTCAAGGGTAGTTCCGATACGTTAAATATTGCAGGACCTAGTGTTATCTTTACCTATCTTATTGGGGGGCTATTATTATTTATCGTGATGGCTGCTTTAGGTGAGATGGCTATTGCTTTCCCCAATCACAATGTACAGCTGCTTCTTTATCGAGCATTTGGTTTTAAGCTGTCGTTTATTACGGGCTGGTTATATTGGATTAACTGGACCATTGTCATCACCGTTGAATTATTAGCTGCAGGAAGTTTTCTGCAATTTTGGTATCCATCTACGCCGTTATGGCTTCTTAGTTTGTTATGTGCAGCCTTAATTATTGCCATCAACTTATTCCCTGTAAAATATTATGGAGAGCTCGAGTTTTGGTTTGCAGGGATTAAAATAATCGCTTTAGTGGCTTTTATCATATTAGGTGCTTTCATTATTTTTGGGATTCTGCCTAGTGATATTGAGGAACCTTTAGCAAACTACACTGCGCATGGCGGGTTTTTCCCTCATGGTTTAGGCGGAATGCTTAGTGCATTTTTAGTTGTTATGTTTTCATACGGCGGAGCTGAGTTAATCGGGGTAGCGGTCACAGAGACTAAAGATGCAGAGCGTGTCATGCCAAGTATCATTAAAGGTGCAGTATGGCGAGTTATTATTTTTTATATCTTCCCTATTTTAATTATTTGCGGTATTATGCCTTGGAATTCTGTTACTGGTCAAGACAGTCCATTCGTTCAAGTTTTTAACATTACGGGACTGCCAGGTGCAGCACATGTAATGAATTTCATTCTATTAACCGCTGTGCTTTCGGCGGCCAATTCTGGGATATACGCAACATCGAGAACGCTATTTTCAATGGCCAAAAGCGGAGTGGCTCCTGAAGGGTTAATGAAAACTTCTAAAAATGGGATTCCCATTATCGGGCTTATGATTACCACTCTTTGTCTTTTAGTGGGTGTTTTCCTAGCTTATATTAATCCTAGTAATATTATTAGTTACCTAATGACTATTCCTGGTTTCACCATTATGCTGGTTTGGATTGGGATATGTTCTGCCCATTTAAAGCTTAGACCACAGTATAAGGTTAAGCCTTCTTTTCAGGTTAAATGGTTTCCATTTACAACAATCATCGCCGTAGTAGCGTTAAGTCTCATCTTTATTGGGTTTATTTTAACTCCAAACAATTTAATTGGTTCGACCGTCTCCCTTATCATAGTCGGAATGCTGGTAGTTCTATCATTCATAGCAAAAAAGCAGTGATATCCATTCCTTTGGGTATCACTGCTTTTTCTATAGCTACTACTCGTCTTCTTTAAAAAGCTCATGAAGAAATCTCTTTCTATTTTCTAAAAAATATTTTGTTATGCTGTAATGGTCTGTGTCTTCATAGTTTATCATTGAAATTTCACCATTGTCGAAGCTATAGATGTCTGCATCCGGATACCCCAATAGTATAGGAGAATGAGTGGCAATGATAAACTGGGAATCACCTTGTGTTTCGAGGTCATGAATGATTTTCAGGAGGGTTAATTGCCTTGCAGGAGATAATGCAGCCTCCGGTTCATCTAACAGATAAATGGCTTCCCCATTAAATCGATTTAAAAATAGTGACAAAAATGATTCTCCATGGGATTGTTGTAACAATGATTTTCCACCGTAATCTTTAAACCCGTTCTCATCCACCTCATCAATATGGGTAGCAAAATGATAAAATGATTCTGCACGTAAAAAGAAACCATTTGTTACCTTTGGCATCCAGGAAAGCCTTATGAATTGGCTAAGCTCAGAATCTGTTTCATACACATCATAAGAATTATTTCTTCCGCCTCCAGCTGTATTAAAGCCGCATTTGTCCGCTATTGCTTCTAATAAAGTAGATTTACCCGACCCATTTTCTCCTACAAAAAAGGTGACGTTCCTGTCTATTTTAATCTCATCAAAGCTCTTAATTGCTGGTATCGAAAAGGGATAGAGGTTAAAGGTTGGAATCTTTTCTTTTAATAATGTCACTTTTTTTAAGAACATACTATTCTCCTACTTATTAAAATCTTATGAATTCTATTTTACACCATCAACGCAAAAAACAGCCTTACTTTTTAGTAAAGCTGCGCGCTTTCTTTTTGGCTACCATTCGACATATATAAGCGATCAATAAAATCGTCATTTATTGGATGTTCTTGCCATAAAAAATTTCATCCATCTCAACCTTTATTCTCTCGGTAATTTCAATTAACTCATCTGGTTGTAATGTTTCTTTTTTATAGCCAAATAAATAGTTGTTTAAATCAAATTCCCGAAGCTTACACTTTGTATGGAAAATATTTTCTTGATACACATTTACGTCAATCATGTCGAATAGGTCGCCGACGTCTTCAGGAATATAATTCTGAATCGAACTGATCTCATGATCAATAAATAACTTATATCCATCCTTATCTCTTGTAAAACCACGGACACGATAATCTATTGTCATGACGTCTGTTTCGAAAGAACGAATCAGATAATGCAGCGCTTTAAGCGGAGAAATCTCCCCACAGGTCGAAACGTCGATATCTGCCCTAAAGGTACTAATCCCTTCATCTGGATGATATTCAGGGTATGTATGAACCGTGATATGGCTTTTATCTAACTGCATTACCACCGATTCTGGCAGCGGTCCAGGCGACTCTTCAAAATGCTCTGACGGCGCATTTTCAACCGGCCCCTCTGAGACAAGCAGTGTAACACTCGCACCAGCTGGTTCAAAATCCTGGCTCGCTACATTCAATACATGTGCTCCAATAATATCAGATACATGCGTTAGGATTTTTTGTAATCTTTCTGCACTATATTGTTCATCAATATACTTTAAATATGCCTCACGCTCTTCTCTCGATCGTGTGTAACAAATATCGTACATATTAAAGCTTAATGATTTGGTCAAATTATTAAAACCATGTAATTCAATGGTTTCTTTAGGTGTCAGTTTCATGTGACCTTCCCCCTTTTGTATTTTCAAAACGTGGGATTCTGTAGTAAATATTTTTAGATTACCCATTTTAATAAATTGTTACTTACATTTATCGAACTAACCTTATTTATAATTATTATAATTTAATATTTACTTTTAATTAATATGTGTTATAATTAAAACAGATAAGAAATTAGGAGGTATGAAACAATGACACAAACATTGACATTAGAACAAGTAATGAATCAACAACTCGCAAACTGGAATGTATTATATACAAAACTTCATCGCTTCCACTGGTATGTTAAAGGACCACACTTTTTCACTTTACATGCGAAATTCGAGGAATTATATGAAGAGGCAGCAGGAACAATCGATGAATTAGCTGAACGGTTATTAATTGCAGGTGGAAAGCCAATTTCAACCTTAAAGGAATACATCCAATTTGCCTCTATTGAAGAAACTGCTGAGAGCCAGACGGCAGAAGAAATGGTACAAAATGTTGTTCATGATTTCTCCCAGCTTATCTCTGAGTTAAAGGAAGGTAAGGTGGTTGCCGAACAGAACAATGACGAGGTAACTAGTGACATGTTCACAGAATTAATCGAAAAACTTAGTAAACACAATTGGATGTTAACATCCTTCCTACAAGCATAAGGAAAAGGACAAGGCACGATGCCTTGTCCTTTTCCTTATGTTGGCTTTATTTCACCTGGTAGTCCCTCAGTAATTCTATCTCTTCATCCGTTAGTTCTCTATACTCCCCTAGTTCAAGTGTTTCATCAAGTGGTAAGGGTCCCATAGAAATCCGTTTTAGGTAAACAACTTTCTTTCCAACGGCTTCAAACATTCTTTTGACTTGATGGAACTTCCCTTCGGTGATCGTCAGTTCGATGTCTGAACGTATACCGGATTTCAAAATTTTGAGCTCACCTGGTTTTGTTTCGTACCCATCATCAAGGGTAACTCCCTCTGCAAAAGCCTTTACGTCTTCATCCGTTACCTCTTGGTCTATCACTGCAAAATAAGTCTTCGGAACATGTTTTTTTGGTGATAACAGCTTATGAGCCAATTGACCATCATTTGTAATCAGTAATAAGCCTTCGGTATCCTTGTCCAATCGTCCGACTGGAAAAGGCTCATATACTTGGTCCTCTAGTTCCAATAAATCAATAACTGTCTCCTGAGCGCTATCCTCTGTTGCTGACAATACGCCTTGTGGTTTGTTCATCATTAAATAGATAAATTCTTTATATTCAATTACATCACCGTTTAAGGTAACAATTTGATTATTTGTATCTACATGCAGTTTAGGGTCTTTTACGACCACATCGTCAACTTTAACAGCTCCGCTTTTTAAAAGCTGCTTTACTTCTTTTCGACTGCCAAAACCTAAATTAGCGAGCATTTTATCGATTCTCAAAGCGTAATCCTCCTTCATTTTTTAGGAGTTTAATTGGTCAATCTTAATTTCCGCTTAATTCGGTCAACCCTATCACCAAATAGTCTGTTTACAAGTCCGGTTTTTAATCCAAGGTAAAAATAGATGACAGCTCCTACACCTGCACAAGCAATGATCATTACTAGTGATTGGAACTTAGACTCCGGAGTTAGAACGAACAATAGGAGCTGATAAACGATTTCGGTCCCAGCCCACATAATTCCAGCAAAAATAACGATTAACAAGCTCCTTCTCCAAACAAATAAAAATGGATATTTTGCATAATTCTTAATAACAAGTAATTGAATCACTATCGCTCCAATGTATCCAAGAGCTGTTGCGTATACAGCACCTTTTGTTTCAAACATCGTAATTAGCGAAATATTAAGCGACAATTTAATAAGTAAACCTACTAACAAACTTAATACTGTCCATCGTTGTTCATTGATTCCCTGCAGAATGGAACTCGTTACTAAAAATAAAGAAAATAAAATTCCAACTGGGGCATAGGCTCTTAGTACTTCGAATCCAAGCTCTTTATGCTCATAAAATATCGTGTAGATCGGCTCTGCTAAAATAGAAAGTCCGATTGCTGCCGGCAGTGTTAAGAACAATAAGACTTGGAAGGTTTGATTTAATTGCTGTTTTAACGCATTCCGATCACCTTCAACAAATGCCTTCGTGATACTTGGAACAAGAGCCAATGAGAAACCTGTCGCAAGAGATACAGGGATAATCACAATTTTATGGGATTCAAAATTTAGAATAGAGAATGCAGCCTCCGCCGCTTTATAACTATTACCAATCTCCTCCATTGCACGGGTAAAAGTCACTTGATCAATCGCTTGAAATAATGGATTGGCAACCCCAACAAATACAAACGGAGCTGCATATATAATGATTTCTTTATAAATTTCCTTTAACGATACTTGTGCAGTTCCTTTATCGTGTTGGAGAAGCTCGTCTAAATGTGGTTTTCGTTTATACCAGTACCAAAATAAAACCACCAAACTGCCAATTGCCCCAACAAACGCAGCAAAGGTCGCAACACTTACGGCTGTTACAATACTTCCATTTAAAAAATTTATGACGATATAGGCTCCTGCAAGTGTGAAGGTAATCCGAACAATTTGTTCTACCACTTGAGATACAGCGGATGGTCCCATTGATTGATGCCCTTGAAAAAATCCTCTAATTAAACTCATAAACGGGATAACAATCAATGCAAAACTTACAGCACGAATAACCGTGATGATATCGTTTACCCTTGATTCGACATCATCTTTTTCGGAGATAATCATGTCAGCTATTAACGGTGCTGAAAAATACAAAATTAAAAATGAAACGATTCCCGTTAAAAGCATCATAACTAGCCCAGATTTGAACAATCTACGCCCAACCGCATATTCTTCAAGTGCATTATACTTTGAAATAAATTTTGAAACAGCAAGCGGCACACCCGCTGTGGCTATACTTATAAAGATCGTGTAGGGTATGTAAGAATACTGGTACAATGCTGTTCCTTCTGAGCCTACAATTTGATAAAAGGGTATGACATATAACAAGCCAAGTACCTTGGAAATAATGGTACCCAATGTTAAAATAAATGTTCCTCTTATAAGCTTTGACGACATAAAATTAGGATCCCTTCCCAGTGAAGAAAAAGTTTGTGTGTATATGAGCAATCTTTAGGAAAACACAATTTTGCACACTATTAGTAGTTTACAACTCTTTTTGCTTCGATGCCACTAACAGCCGTGCTAAATTTCGTAAAATATGTTTATAATGGAAGAATGTGCAGGAAATGAATTTACATAAAGTTGGTGGATGTATGGAGTATGATGTTGTTGTAATCGGCGGTGGACCCTCAGGTCTAATGGCTGCGATTGCAGCTGGAGAAAAGGGGTTAAACGTCCTATTAATTGATAAAGGAGACAAGCTTGGAAGGAAGCTGGCGATTTCCGGAGGCGGCCGCTGTAATGTCACCAATCGTCTCCCTGTTGAGGAAATCATTAAACATTTGCCTGGTAACGGGAAATTTTTATACAGTGCTTTTTCAATATTTAGTAATGAAGATATTATTAAGTTCTTTGAAAAATTGGGGATTGCCTTAAAGGAAGAAGACCATGGCAGGATGTTCCCGGTTTCGAATAAAGCCCAGTCAGTGGTCGATGCCCTTTTGGACCAATTAGAAAAGCTTAAGGTGAAGGTATACACCAATAGCCCCGTTGCGGATGTTGTTTATAAAGATGGTCATGTTTCTTCTGTCAAATTAAAAAACTGCACTGAAATTGAAGCAAAATCTGTTGTCATAGCAGTCGGCGGTAAATCAGTTCCTCATACTGGCTCTACTGGAGACGGCTATGCATGGGCTGAAAAAGCCGGTCATACCATTACGGAACTGTTTCCTACTGAGGTGCCTGTCACCTCAAATGAACCCTTTATTAAAAATAAATCACTCCAGGGTCTGTCATTACGGGATATTGAGTTAAGTGTACTGAATCCAAAAGGAAAAGCGATTATCACACACAGGATGGATATGATTTTTACCCATTTCGGACTTAGTGGTCCAGCAGTCCTTCGCTGCAGTCAATTTGTGGTGAAGGCAATGAAAAAGTGGAAGTTACACGAGGCTACCATGAGTCTTGATGTGATTCCAGATAAAAAAGAAGAAGAGTTTTTTCAAGAAATTGTGAAACTCGTCAAAAGCGAGCCGAAAAAAAGCATAAAAAACACATTAAAAGGGCTTGTCCCTGAACGGTATCTTTTGTTTCTGCTGGAGCGGAATGAAATTGATCCGTCAGAACAGGGCGCAACGATTTCAAATGAGAAAATTCGCACCTTTGTGAAAAGCTGTAAACAATTCTTAATTAAAGTAAATGGCACCTTACCGTTGGAAAAGGCATTCGTAACCGGCGGCGGCGTTTCCGTCAAAGAAATTGAACCGCAGACAATGGGATCAAAATTGATGGGTGGTCTGTACTTTTGCGGTGAGATTCTTGATGTCCATGGGTATACAGGTGGATACAACATTACCTCAGCACTGGTTACAGGGCGGCTTGCCGGGACCAATGCAGCTATTTCTGCAAAGAAATCATATCAGGCCTGATCATTTTATCAGGCCTTGTAAATAATCATTGCTGAAAAACAATAGATTTGATCTTCCTCTTCATCCTCTGGTAATGCTGCTACGTTATATTTAATATCCAGTAATTTCTTTTCATCAAGACCCCTTAAAAAGCGGTTCATTTCCTTTTCTAAATCTTTTTCATGCTCACGGTCGAACAATTTAACCTGAATCATTGGACTCCCTCCTTTGGGTTTTCTAACATTCTTCCCACTTTTTCTGAAAATTAAAAATTATATGCATAAAAAAAACGATTCCTCTAATGGAATCGTTTATTCTACCTCTCCTGGCCATGCAAGCATTCCGCCAATCATATTACGAACTTTATAGCCTTGTCCCTGCAGGTAGTAGCATACATTTCCACTGCGATGGCTAGAACGGCATATAAAGATATATTCTTTATCTTTGTCAAAATAGTCGAGGTTAGCAGGAATTTCGCCCATTTTGATATGTTTGGCACCCGGAATCATGCCTTGTGCTACCTCTTCATCTTCCCTTACGTCTACAAGCTCAAGTTTTTCCCCTTCTTCGAGCTTTTTCTTTAATTCCTCTGGCGTAATAATCTGAATTTCATCCATAATTCCACCCCTATTTAAGGGTTCCCCCCTGCTGAACAGGGGGATTCCCAATTAATTAGCTACGATATTAACAAGTTTACCAGGAACAGTGATCACTTTGCGAATCGTTTTACCTTCGATTTGTTCTTTTACTCGTTCATCGTCCATTGCAATTCCTTCTAATGCCTCTTTGCTGGCATCTGTCGGTACAAGTAATTTAGTCTTTACCTTCCCATTCACTTGGATGACAATTTCAACTTCATCATCCACTAATTTCGCTTCATCATATGCTGGCCAAGTTTCATATGCAATCGTACCGCTAGACCCTAGCTTCTCCCAAAGTTCTTCAGCAACATGAGGAGCTACTGGGGCAAGCATTTTCACAAAACCTTCCATGTAGTGCTTTGGAAGAACAGTTGCTTTATATGCTTCGTTAATAAATACCATCATTTGTGAAATCGCGGTATTAAATCTTAAGCCTTCATAATCCTCGGTTACCTTTTTCACTGTTTGATGGTAAACCTTTTCTAAATTAGAGGCTTCTTCATTCTCTTGAATTTTAGGATTTAATTCTCCATTTTCCTCCACCATCAAACGCCAAATCCGATCAAGGAAACGTCGGGATCCATCAAGACCATTTGTAGACCATGCGATTGAAGCGTCAAGTGGTCCCATAAACATTTCATATAAACGAAGTGTATCTGCGCCATGGCTGTCAACGATATCATCAGGATTTACAACATTCCCTTTTGATTTACTCATCTTTTCATTGTTTTCACCAAGAATCATTCCTTGGTTGAACAGTTTTTGGAATGGTTCTTTTGTTGATACAACGCCGATATCACAAAGGACCTTGTGCCAGAAACGAGCGTACAATAAGTGAAGAACAGCGTGTTCTGCCCCGCCAATGTATACATCAACAGGAAGCCAGTGTTCTAATTTTTCTTTTGAAGCAAGTGCTTGATCATTTTTTGGATCAATATAGCGTAAATAATACCAGCAGCTTCCTGCCCATTGAGGCATTGTATTTGTTTCGCGACGGCCCTTCTTACCGGTTTCTGGGTCCACGACGTTTACCCAATCTTCAATCACGGCAAGCGGTGATTCTCCCGTTCCAGAAGGCTTAATATTGGTTGTTTTCGGTAACGTTAACGGCAGCTGATCTTCTGGAACGGCAGTCATCGTACCATCTTCCCAATGGATAATTGGAATCGGCTCACCCCAATAACGCTGGCGGCTGAACAGCCAATCGCGTAGACGGAACGTTACCTTCTTCGTACCAATTCCCTTTTCTTCCAACCAGGAAATCATCTTGGTGATTGCTTCTTCTTTATTTAACCCATTTAAGAATTCAGAGTTAATATGCTCGCCATCACCTGTATACGCTTCAGTTTCAACACTTCCTCCCGCTACCACTTGCTTGATCGGAAGGTCAAATTGTTTTGCAAACTCATAGTCGCGCTCATCATGTGCCGGTACCGCCATGATGGCACCCGTACCATAGCTTACTAATACATAATCAGCAATCCAGATTGGCATTTTTTCGCCATTTGCAGGATTGATAGCATACGCACCAGTAAAAACACCTGTTTTTTCTTTCGCAAGATCTGTTCGCTCAAGATCACTCTTCGTCTTTACTTTATCTAAATATGCATCAACTGCTGCCCGCTGCTCCGCTGTTGTAATTTTATCAACAAAAGAATGTTCAGGAGCAAGCACCGCATATGTTGCACCAAAAAGGGTATCAGGACGAGTCGTAAACACAGTAAATGTTTCATCATGTCCATCAATAGCAAAGGTCACTTCAGCACCCTCAGATCGGCCTATCCAGTTGCGTTGCATTTCTTTAAGACTCTCTGGCCAGTCAAGCTCTTCTAAGTCCTCTAGTAAACGATCACCGTATGCAGTAATTTTTAACATCCACTGCTTCATTGGTCTGCGTTCAACAGGGTGTCCACCGCGTTCACTCTTACCATCAATGACTTCTTCATTTGCCAATACGGTACCAAGTGCCGGGCACCAGTTAACCGCTACTTCATCAATATACGCAAGACCTTTTTCCCAAAGCTTCAAGAAAATCCATTGTGTCCATTTATAGTATTCCGGATCTGTTGTATTTACTTCACGATCCCAGTCGTATGAGAAACCTAATGATTTAATTTGTCTGCGGAACGTGTTAATATTCTTTTCTGTGAATTCTGCTGGGTCGTTTCCAGTATCTAATGCATATTGCTCTGCAGGTAAACCAAATGCATCCCAGCCCATTGGATGTAGAACATTATATCCTTGCATTCTCTTTAGGCGTGCAAGAATATCTGTAGCGGTGTAGCCTTCAGGGTGTCCTACATGTAGTCCTGCTCCCGATGGATAAGGAAACATATCTAATGCGTAGAAGTTTGGTTTATCAAATTCTTCACTTGTTTTAAATGTCTTTTCTTCTTCCCATTTCTTTTGCCACTTTTTCTCGATATGCTGATGATCGAAACTCATTGTCAGTTCCTTCCTTCTTAAAAAAATAAGCTGTGTTAAATTTGGCTGTTGATTTGTGCTCCACTAAGGAAATCTTCTTCGAATAATCACCGCAGGGACAGGCGGTTTTTGCCTGTCACGAGGTGCTTCGCTTTCCGCAGGCGGTTCGGGTAGCCTCCTCGGCGCTAAAGCGCCTGCGGGGTCTCCCCTGTCCCGTCCTCCTGCAGGAGTCTCGCACCTTCCGCACAAATCAACAGGTTCTAAAATCAAGATTCACCTTTAATACAGCCAAAAAATTAAAAAAACCCCTCATCCCAAAAAAGGGACGAGAGGATTGTCTATGTATCTTCCCGCGGTACCACCCACATTAGTGTTGTAAAACACTCGCTTCATTCATCCTTAACGCGGAATACGGCAAACATTACTGTTCCGTTCATGTTTGCAACTCATAGGCGAGTTCATGATGTACCCGATTGACTTCCACCAGCCGTCAACTCTCTAAAAACGGATATGAATCATTACTATTCCTAATCACTGTCTTTTAATATAAAAAGTATTACGGTTATTGTAATAAATTTCCCGTCAGTATGCAAGTAAACATTCACCCAAATCAGTATGTCCTATAGTATTTATTTTTAAACAAATAAAAACCGGACTCATCATGAGACCGGCAAATTTTTATCTAATAATTTTTTTCTTGATTTTAAAATACGATCATACAAAAAGGTTGTTACAATCGCGATAAAGAATAAGCCAATTAAGACAAGGAATAGTGCTGACATACTGTACAAATCGACGAGCATTCCGCCAAGTAAAGGTCCAATCATTCTTCCCCCGGTAGCAGTACTATTAACAATTCCTTGATAAAATCCTTCGCGCCCTTTTGGTGCTAGGCCAAAGGCAATTGTAGGTACTGCCGGCCAAATAAACATTTCCCCAATGGTTAAAATAATCATCGCTACTAGAAATCCTGAAAATGCGCTTGCATTTCCTGCTATAAGGAATGAAACAATAAATATAGCAATCCCGATGAGGATTTGTACCTTTAGCGTGGCAGCAAGACGCTTAAGCAAGCCATTTAATAATGGCTGACCAAGAACAATTAATGCACCGTTTATCGTCCATAGGAGGCTGTATTGGGATAAAGATATATTAATTTCCTGAGTATAAGAAGCAATCGTTGTCATCCATTGAACGTAGCCAACCCAGCATAGCAAATAACCCGAACATAAAATCAATAAAGCAAGGAGATTATTTCTTTGCTTTTCAAGTGCTACATCCTGAAGGTTATTGGCTTGTTTGGCAGAACCAGTTGAAATCCCTTTATAGCCAAAAATAGCGATTAGTAAAAAGATAATATACATAACCGTGTTAGCAAGGAAGATTAATTCAAATGAGTAATCGGCAAGAATGCCGCCAAGTGCGGCTCCGACCGCTACCCCAACGTTTTGCGCAATATAAACAGCATTAAAAGCTTTACGTCCACCTTCCTTCCAAACCATTCCCGCCATCGCATACATGGCTGGGAATGTGACTCCACTTCCAAATCCAATAATGGTAAGGAAAACAATATATTCCGGCCAGCCATGCCAGAAAGTTAACCCTATTAGGGCTGAAAGGGATATACCTATTCCTAGAAGAATAGATTTGTAGCCACCGATTTTATCAAAAAGACTTCCGCCATAAAGATTTCCAATGACGCTTGCAGCGGAGTTTAGCATCAAAACAACTCCTGCAATCGATAAAGACTTACCTAAATGATCGTGAATATAGATTGTATTTAAAGGCCATAAAAAAGAATTGCCTGTTACATTCACTGCCATCCCAATAATTAAGAGCCATAAGGCACGTGGCATGAAAAACGCTCCTTTACAATAACAATAACAAGTTCCAAAAATATATTTTAGACCCATTCGAGATTCCTGACAATCTTTTTCTTTCAGCGGTTAAATATTAATTTTGTATTATTAAACAATATTACATAAAGCGGAAATATAATTTTTTTAAAATAGTAAAGCTATCACAAAAAAGAAAAAGCCCTTCAATAAAAAGGGCTTTGGTACTTATCTTTTTTTCTTTTTTGATAGGTCGGCGGCTGTAGGTTTATTTTTAGCAGCCACCTTTTCAACGGTAATCTGTACATGAACATGTTTGTCATCAACCTGATTAACACCAGTGACTTTCCCTTTACGACCTTTAATTGTAAGCGGATCACCTAGAGCTGGAACACTTCCAAGAAGCTGATTTAATATCTCTACTTTGTCTTCAAAAAAGTGGACAACATACATGAGCCTCACCTATTTCATAAGGATTTACCTTATAAAATATTTAAATCCCCTTCATTTTAGACCAATACCAAATAAGTTTTATTGACTTCTTTTAATCCTTCTTAGCGGGACGATTAAGAAAATGGATGAAAGGGTCTATTTTTTTACTGCCGGCACTACTGGCTGCTGAGCAGGGAAGTAGCTGTTTACGGCATGATCCTTCTTCTTCTCGTTTACAGTTTCTCCTTGGAAAGCTGTTTTCACTTTTTCAATTTCAGAATTAAGTTCTTCCATGCTGACACCTTTTTTCACTAGCTCCTCTGTTGCAAGGCGAATCGCATTGTTTGATTGTACAACTGATTCTCTTAACGAATCCATAGAACCCTGTGGATTGTGGAAGCCTGAAGAGTTTTCTGCCGCAATAATATCCCAGAACCATTGACCTTTACGTACAAATTCTTGAGACTGCTTAATCTTGTCTTGGCTGACTCCTGAAGTAATCATCTTATTAATATAATAGTGTGCTGTGGTTGAAATATCCTGTGCCTCATGTAGTGCACTTATGTTAGCTTCTTGAATTTCGAGAACACGGTCTTTTAATTTATCTAGATCACGATCACCATGACACTGTCCACAAGATGTATCCATTGTCTTAAGTGGTGAGGTCCAATAATGTGATGTGATTTTTCTTTTTCCATCTACACGCTCATATGGCATATGACAGTCCGCACAGGATACATTCGCCTTACCGTGGGTTCCGGAAGTATGAGTTTCATATTCAGGATGCTGAGATTTTAACATTGGTGCTCCAGAGATATTGTGAACCCAATCCTTCTCAAATCCTTCATCTTTAGCAACCGTATTATAGTATTCATACATGTCTTCTGGCTTAAAGCCCTCTGACCACGGGAAAGTAACTTCACTGTTATCAGCTGCAAAATAATATTCTACATGACACTGGCCGCAAACATAGCTTCGCATATCATTTTTAGTTGGATTAGAAGTATCTACTCCTTGTGCCTCTAATGCTTTGTAGAAGCTTGGTCGTGTTACGCGTAAGTCCATTGTTTCGGGATCATGGCAGTCAGAACATCCAATTGGTGAGTGTCCCATTGCTTCCCCTTTTGGCCAAATCTCTTGATTAAAATTGGCTCCCCAATAATCGTCGCCCATTTCTTCAATCATTTTAGGGACTGCTGTGGATTTACACGTATAACAAGAACCAACAGATTTATCGGTAATCCGCTTAACATTGCGAATATCTTCAAGAGCATAAACGTGCCCACGTTCTTCATTATACTCTGTTGCAAACCCATAACCATTGAAAAGAACCGGAAGTAAAGGCTCTTTATCTGGATCATACTTACTACGTTTCACAGAACCTCCGTAAGTAGTATCTTCCATTTTTTCATTTTTCATATAGCTATTATATTGAAGTGGAAATAACTCCTTAAAAGCTTCATTGCTTATTTCATCTTTAGAAAGGCCTGTTTTCCCCGTCGCTTCCTTAGCACTTGCCGTTTTTTCACCTGCATTCTCACTGGAATTGCTGCAGCCAGTAATGGTGAGAACAAATACTAGTAGAAGGAGGTATGCCCCGTAACGGAACCTATTCATTCTTAAAATCCTCCCTTATTTTTTAATAATTCACCGGACTTAGGCGGCTGATCATAACTATCATCTTTGAAGTCGCTTTCATGAGGTACAGTCTGGTGACATGACATACAGTTTTCTTTCGCGTCATGTGAGACATTATCAATGGTGCTCTTATGACACTCTGCACAGTTTTTATTAATAACCCTCAATGTCCGTGTTGTCGCATAAATTCTGTCTGGAATATCTTCAGTACCCAGGGTGTTATAAAAAATATGTGTCATCCCGGCGCGGACCTTAAAAAATAATTTCCCTGCCTCACTTTCATGTGGTAAATGGCAGTCATTACACTGCAATTCGGCATGAGTGGAATCCACAAATGACGTATAAACAGATTTCATGGTATGACAGTTTTGACAAAAACCAGGTGAATCTAGGTAGGCCATTGTTTTAACAGTTCCAAAGGAAAAGAGTACGCCGGCTAAAAGAGCACCTAAAAGTAAAACTCTTTTATCAATTGCCAATAATTTTTTAAACGATTTTTTTAACATCCTTTCACCTCCCACAATATAGATTCTCAATTTCTCTCTAATTTATTGAACAAAGTACTTTTGTACTTTATTGCCAAAAGGAATGATCTTGCAACGTTAATTGTTCCTTCGTTTTCTTTTAACAAAATAAGCAAATACACCTGCTGCTAGTAAACGCCGGAGTAAGCACTACCTTTTTTGCATTAAGGGGTTGTATAAATGAAATATTGAATAAATCGCATTGGGATGGTAAGCAAATTCCGGCATTACTTTTATTCAAAGTTCCTCCATTTTTAAGATGTTTTGATACTCACCGGATGTAACTGCAGGATTTAACAGCAGCAAAAAGCACAGGAGTATATTTATGGTCAGCCATAATTTTTTCATCGCAGTTGCTTCCTCTCAACTTGTGAATTTTTTGTGAATCCATTCACAAGACTCATCATTACTAACCACATACGGTTGAAAATTCATACTTTATTTATCCCATGATACCCAAACCCATTCTGTGACCAAAATCACAAAATGATATTGAGTTATTTCTAATTTGTGAACAGCAATATTACCTTATTATCACAGTGTTTTTATGGTTTTTTTATCACAAAAAGACCTTCAACAGGACGTTGAAGGTCTGATAGCGATTTTTAAGATGATTGATCCTTTTCTTGATGGAACTTCGACTTTACCGGCTGGCCGCCAGATTTTTCATATTTCTCTTTTGATTGTTTAACAAGATCAACATCCTGACCAAGCTCAAGATCCTGGTTGTTATTCCCATTCCGGGTTTTTTGTTCAGGGTTTTGTTGTTTAGATCGCTTTTTCAAGAAAGATCTCCTCCTCTAAATGCCTGACCCTCTAAAATCATATTATTTTGAAGCTGCTGAATTTGAAGTCTCATCCGATGGAGTTGATCCCGCTGCTGCCCATTCGCACTATGAGCCATTTTCGCAATATCTTGATAGGTTTGTTCAAGCTGCTGTAAGGCGTTCGTGTAATCATCATTGTTGTAATGTTCTTGAAGGCTGCTTTCTTTTAATTGATCCTGTGCATAGCGAATAACATCCTCACATTGCTGTATTAAAGCATCCATTGAAGCACGAGTAGCCATCTAAGGACCCCCTTCTTTTTGGTAAAACACTTCCCTCAATGAGTCAAAGTGCTTCATATCTTATTTTGTTCTCTCTCCCTGTTCCTATAACGTGATAATTACTGGTAAACAATTCAGTTGGATAAGCGAATATTTTCATGATAAAATTGACTTTATGCTTAAAAAAATGGCTGTTAAATTGGCCTGTTGATATGTGCTCCAGGTGCTTCGCTTTCCGCGGGCGGTCCGGGGAGCCTCCTCGGCGCATAAGCGCCTGTGGGGTCTCCCCAGACCCGTCCTCCCGCAGGAGTCTTCGCACCTTCCGCACAAATCAACAGGGTGCAAATAAACAATTTGCTTTATCACAATAAAAATCTCAAAGGAGGTTTCTGAATTGACTCAGACCAACCCTTTTCCATATGCTACTGACGATAAACGTTACCATACATGGAACTATCACTTACGCCAGCAATTTGGCCATAAAGTTTTTAAGGTTGCTTTAGATGGCGGCTTTGATTGCCCAAACCGTGACGGTACGGTTGCACACGGCGGCTGTACTTTTTGCAGTGCTGCAGGATCAGGTGATTTTGCCGGTGACCGTGCGGATGATTTAGAGACCCAATTCCTTGAAATAAAGGAAAAAATGCATACCAAATGGAAAGATGGCAAATATATGGCCTACTTTCAAGCGTATACCAATACGCATGCACCGGTTGAAGTCCTTCGCGAAAAATTTGAAAAGGTTCTTAAACAGGAAGGAGTAGTTGGTTTATCGATTGCAACTCGTCCTGATTGCCTTCCAGATGATGTGGTTGAATATTTAGCTGAACTAAACCAAAGAACGTATCTATGGGTTGAGCTTGGCTTGCAAACGGTACATGAACGTACGGCATTATTAATCAATCGCGCCCATGATTTTCAATGTTATGTCGAAGGTGTTAATAAGCTGCGAAAACATGGCATCCGAATTTGTTCCCATATTATTAATGGATTGCCGCTTGAATCATATGAAATGATGATGGAAACAGCAAGAGAAGTGGCTAAGCTTGATGTCCAAGGAATAAAGATTCACTTGCTTCACTTACTAAAAGGCACTCCAATGGTGAAACAGTATGAAAAAGGCATGCTCAAATTTCTCGCTCAAGAGGATTATGTAAATTTAGTATGTGACCAATTAGAAATTTTACCGCCGGAAATGATTGTTCATCGGATTACTGGTGATGGACCGATTGATTTAATGGTGGGACCTATGTGGAGTGTAAACAAGTGGGAAGTATTAAATGCCATCGACGCTGAGTTAAAAAGAAGAGATAGCTATCAAGGGAAATATTATCAAAAGAGTATAGTGAGGAATTAACCGTGAGGCTTGACCGGATACTCCCTTATGCAAAGAAATTACTTGAAAAGACTATAACTAGTGGTGATGTGGTAGTTGATGCAACGCTAGGAAATGGTCATGATACTGTTTTTATGGCTAACCTGGTAGGTGAAAATGGCACCGTTTATGGTTTTGATGTGCAAGAGGATGCCATTCGAACCAGTATAGAAAGATTGGAACAACATGGTTTAGCTGATCGCGTCACCATTTTCCATAACGGTCATGAACAGATTTCCAATCTTATACCCGCGGAACATCATGGTAAGGTAAAAGCTGCAATTTTTAACTTAGGCTATTTACCAGGCAGTGATAAATCAGTTGTAACTAGACCTGAAACTACCATTTCTGCGATTGAGCAATTGCTTAAAATTATGGTACCAGAAGGAATAATTATCCTTGTGATTTACCATGGTCATACTGAGGGAGCAATTGAACGGGACGCTTTATTGTCCTATTGTCAGGATATTGATCAGAAGAGTGCGCATGTCCTTCAATATCGCTTTATCAATCAACAAAATAATCCCCCATTTATTGTTGCAATTGAAAAAAGATAAACCAGGCTCTGCCTGGTTTATTTATTTTAAGATTAGCCTTGTTACAAATGAAGGTATCCATTTTTGAACGGAACGATAGACCAGTCCGTTGATATAAAAGAAATAGCTGACTATCCCACCAGTCTTTATGATGCCTCTAGCTAGTTTTCGAACCTTTTTCTGTTTGCGAACCTTTCCATCCGATAAATAAATTCCTAACAGCCCGCGGTTAATGAGCTGGTGAAACTTTTTATGGGGCAGAAATTCAGTATGTCTGTCTGCTTCATGGACAAAATGATTTAAACGTTTAAACAGTGTTTCCTGATTCTCATAGTAAAAACAAAAATTCAGGTCGCCGCCTTCACGGTCTTCTTCTTGGTCAATGAAATAATCTAACAGTATATGAAGCCCTTGTATGTAGGGGAAATATCCTTTACGTATATTGTCTGCATCCTCTGCCTGAAAATCTTCTCTCATTGCATATGAAATAAGACAGAATATCCCCAAGGTTGAACCCGAGCAAGCAGAAAATTCGTACCACTCCATTTCAGGAAGTTTATTTTGATGGACTTCAAACCATTTTTCTAATCGAGGTACTCGTTCTTCTTGAATTACATGCTTGTGTATTTGCAAGTCACAGTAATATTCGCAAAGCTCTAACAGGTACTCTTTTATCAAATGATAATGCTTCAGTTCTCCTAAAACAGATCTGCAGGTTTCTGCTAAATCATTTAAATAACCACCATCGTTCTGATCCTCACGAAACCGGTAATAATTTTTCGGTTCACTTTCAAGTGTAAGAGCATCCTGCATAGCTTCATGTAGGGCTTCAAAGTCCTTTGGGTCAAGCGAAGTACTCCGGTCGCAAAGGTTATCTAAGTAATCACTAATGGTTTGATAAGCAACGATAAATTTTACTGCCTGTTTATACTGATCATTCGCTGTAAGCGCTAGAATCCCTCCACCTTCACAGTGAAAGGTTTTATGTTCAATACTCGCTAATGCCTGCGTTCTAAGCTCCTCATTAGGAATACCTTCTGCTCGGGACCTCCAAAACCTTAGCTCTTGATGAACAGCTGGGATGATTCGACGATATACTTTCGACATGAGTCTAATTGGCATCATGGAGATTATCTTCCCTTTCTTAAACAATGTAACCTATTGCTTTTAATTGGCTGATAACAAAATCCTTTGCGTACTCAAATATATCATCTCGTTCAGGTTCATTAAAGATTTCATGATAAAGCTTTGGCCATTCTTTAAACCTTTTTTCTGATAGTGGTGCATGGTTAAACCAATCCTTTACAGGTATCTTATTAACAATTTTATCATCACCGGCTTGCATAACAAGCATTGGAACATCCTTTGTGCCTTCGATTGACAGGAACGCCTCTTTCATAGCCTCGACCAACTCACGGTACCACCTAACAGAAACTTTTGTGATATAGAGGGTATCATCTTTATCTGCCTCAATAACATCTTGATTTCTGGTAGCCATATCAACGGTTATGCCTGAATTCATTTTAAATGAAGGAAAAATCACATTTATCCCGTATGATAGTATATCTAAAATCTTTGGGGGAGTATGTACTAAGCCTAAACATGGTGATGAGAGAATAACCCCTGCCAAGTCAAATTTTTCTTCCTGAAGCAAACGAATCGCAATTAACCCGCCCATACTATGGCCAAATAAAAACACAGGTATTTCATAACGGAAGGCTGCTTTTATCCAATCCTTCACTTCACTTATGTACTCATCAAATGAATCTATATGGCCTCTGCGGGATCTAGTTGTCATGCCTTGCCCAGGAAGATCGCCCATAATGACATGAAAACCAGACTCGCGCCACATTTCAATGAGCCAGCCATAACGTCGGTGGTGTTCCATTGCACCGTGAACCATCACGATTACAGCCTTCGCTTCCCCTTCTGCTTCCCACTTCCACATCGATTTTCCTCCTAGAAAAAAATTCTATTTAGTATTATATTAGAATGAATATGTATTTCAGTCAAAAAGGAGCGACCCAAATGATTTATCCGTACAAAAGCAAATACCCTAAAATTGCTGATTCTGTGTTCCTAGCAGATTTCACCACTATTACAGGTGATGTTGAAATAGGTGAGGAATCCAGCGTTTGGTTTAATTCTGTCATAAGAGGAGATGTGGCGCCTACAATCATAGGTTGCAGAGTAAATATTCAGGACAACTGCGTTCTGCACCAAAGCCCAAATAATCGATTGATTTTAGAAGATGAAGTAACCGTTGGTCATCAGGTGACACTCCATAGCTGTATTATTCGAAAAAAGGCATTGGTTGGCATGGGCTCTATCATTCTAGACCAGGCCGAAATCGGGGAAGGTGCTTTTATCGGTGCAGGCAGTCTTGTACCCCAAGGAAAAAAAATTCCTCCTAATACATTAGCATTTGGCAGACCCGCTAAAGTTATTAGAGAATTAAATGAACATGACAAAAAAGAAATGGACAGAATCTATACAGAATATGCAGAGAAGGCTCAATATTATAAGTCTCTACAGAAATAATATCATTTAAAAAGCACCCATAAAATTCTTATGGGTGCTTTCGTGGTTTAATTTTTCATAGTCAAGAGTTCTTTTTGTCCTGAAAAGGAGTATTTACCCTCCACATAAACCTGGTGCCATACCATAAAGATGAGCACGGTCCATATTTTACGGCTGTTATCCGCCTTCCCTTGACAATGGTCTTCAAGAAGTCTTAATACATAAGGTTTATTGATTAAATGATCTGTGCTGCTTTCTCGAATAATCGTTTTTGCCCACTCATTCATTTCATTCTTCAGCCAATGGCGAATCGGCACTGGGAAACCGAGTTTCTTACGATTCAATACATGCTCAGGAACAATTCCTTCTGCTGCTTTTCGTAAAATATATTTTGTTGTACCATTAGCTGTTTTCAAGCTAGTCGGAATTTTTGATGCTGTTTCAAAAACCACTTTATCCAAGAATGGAACCCGAAGCTCTAATGAATGAGCCATCGTCATTTTATCCGCTTTTAATAAAATATCGCCGCGCATCCATGTATGGATATCAATAAATTGCATACGATCAACTGGATCATAGCCCTTTGATTCAGCATAAAGTGGTTTTGTGATATCGGTGTAATCTAAACCTTCACGGTAAACAGAAAGCAGGTCTCTTTTCTCTTCCTCCGTGAACATTTTTGCATTCCCAATATAACGTTCTTCCATAGGAGTTACTCCACGTTCAATAAAGCTCTTCCCTTTCATTCCTTCAGGCATGATGTTTGCAATCCCTTTTAACAATACTTTTCCTACTCTTGGGATTTTATTAAACACTTCTAAATCCTGTGGTTCGCGATAAATATTATAACCGCCAAATAATTCATCGGCACCTTCACCAGAAAGAACAACCGTAACATGCTTTCTTGCTTCACGAGCGACAAAGTACAACGGGATCGCTGCAGGGTCTGCAAGTGGATCATCCATGTGCCAAATGATTTTCGGCAGTTCATTCATGTATTCCTGCGGTGTAATCACATAACTTATATTTTCTACCCCAAGTTTATCCGCAGTTTCTTTTGCAACATCGATTTCACTAAAACCATTTTGCTCGAAGCCTACTGAAAATGTCTTAATAGCTGGATGAAATTGTTTTGCAATCGAAGCAATAATCGAAGAGTCAATACCGCCGGAAAGGAAAGACCCAACAGGTACATCACTTCTCATATGCATTTTAACTGAATCAATTAAAACATCTTGTATTTCTTTGATAAACTCTGATTCAGATTTTTGAACCGGGTTAAAATGTGCTTTCCAATATCTTTTAATTTCCATTGGAGCGCCTATCTTCTTTGTAAAATAGTGCCCTGGCTCTAACTTATAAATACCTTTTGACATCGTGTTTGGTTCTGGGACAAACTGATACGTTAAATAGTGCTGAAGGGAATCATAATCTAAAACATCGTTTTCCAGTGCTAGAAGGATACTCTTCTTTTCAGAAGCAAAAAATGTTCTTTCCCCATCCTCAAAATAGAAGTATGGTTTTATTCCGAAAGGATCCCTTGCACCGAATACCGTTTGTTCTTGTTTATCCCAAATCGTGAATGCAAACATCCCGCGCAGTTTTTCAACAGCCTTCTCTTTCAAATGGCTATATAAAGCGATAATAACTTCAGTATCAGAGTTTGTTGCAAACTGTAAGCCTTCTTTGAGCAATTCTTCACGAAGTTCTAGGTAGTTATAAACCTCGCCATTAAAAATAATCCAATAGCGCTCATCTTCATACGTTAATGGTTGATGCCCACATTCAATATCAATAATACTTAAACGGCGAAAACCGAATTGAATATGATCATCATAATAAAAACCATCATCATCAGGTCCACGATGGGTTATAATATCGTTCATGTTTTTGAATTGTTGTTTTTGCTCGTCACGAAAATGTTGTTCTTTGTCGTGTACACAACCAATAAAACCACACATTATGTACTTCACCTACTCCAATCTAAATATCCAAACTTAAAAAACATACTCTCTTATCCTACCACTTTTCATCTTAAAATGTCAGTGTGAAAGGTAGGAAAATTCAGGTATAAACAGTTTTCACCTAAACACATTGCCCTAAACTTTGACGAGTATATGAAAAAAAGAGTTACATGTAAAATGCAACTCCCCTGTTTTTTCTGGTTAAATTTTCGCTTGCTGACGTAATGTATCAGCTTTATCAGTACGCTCCCAAGGAAGATCAACATCAGTACGGCCAAAATGACCATATGCAGCTGTTTGCTTGTAAATTGGGCGGCGTAAATTTAACATGTTAATGATTCCAGCAGGGCGAAGGTCAAAGTTTTTACTAACTAGATCAACTAAGACTTCCTCGCTTACTTTACCAGTTCCAAATGTGTCAATAGAAATGGAAACAGGTCTTGCTACACCAATTGCATAGGCAAGCTGCACTTCAACCTTATCTGCAAATCCTGCTGCTACAATATTCTTCGCAACATAACGAGCAGCATAGGCTGCAGAACGGTCAACTTTTGTAGGATCCTTACCAGAGAAGGCTCCACCGCCGTGACGTGCATAACCGCCATACGTATCAACAATTATTTTACGACCTGTTAAACCAGCATCCCCTTGTGGTCCGCCAATAACGAAGCGGCCAGTTGGATTAATGAAATACTTTGTATTTTCGTCAATTAGTTCTTTCGGAACAACGGGATTAATCACATACTCTTTTATGTTACGTTGAATTTGCTCTAACGTAATTTCAGGATGATGCTGTGTTGAAATAACAATGGTATCAATACGTACAGGTTTATCATTCTCATCGTATTCTACTGTTACTTGCGTCTTTCCGTCTGGACGGAGGTAAGGAAGAATATCCTCTTTACGAACCTCTGTTAAACGACGTGCAAGCTTGTGAGCCAAGGAAATGGGAAGAGGCATTAATTCTTTGGTTTCATTACATGCAAAACCAAACATTAAACCTTGGTCTCCTGCACCAATAGCTTCGATTTCTTCATCAGACATTTGACCTTCACGTGCTTCTAGAGCCTGATCGACCCCCATCGCAATGTCAGGAGATTGCTCACCAATAGAAGTGATAACACCACATGTCTCGGAGTCAAAGCCATATTTTGCACGATTATAGCCAATACCCTTAATTGTTTCACGAACGATTTTTGGAATATCAACGTAAGTAGATGTAGTGATTTCACCTGCAACTAAGACTAATCCAGTTGTAACGGATGTTTCAGCAGCAACCCGGGCATTTGCATCCTTTGCTAAAATGGCATCTAAAATCGAATCAGATATTTGGTCACAGATTTTATCTGGATGACCTTCGGTAACTGATTCAGAAGTGAACAAACGACGACGTTTTGTTGACATCTGATTTCCTCCTATATTATGAGATAAATCAAGGTCCATTTGAAGGTGACAGGAATACTTCTAGAACCACTGAAATTGATACGGTACTCATTCCCTTAGTATGAAATAAACAAAGGATTTTTATTAGTAACTCTATTGATAAAAGGTCTATACAAAACAAAAAACCTTACCATTGTGAGGAAAGGTTGTTCCGGTCCTTTCACTCTTATCGTTCAAGGTCAAAGCCTTGCGTCAGATTAGCACCTTCGCACTTGAGAATATGACCAATAAATAGGTTGGTCTTCTCATAAAGCAGGTTGCTGGGTTTCATAGGGCCTGTCCCTCCACCAGCTCAGGATAAGAGAGTATCCGTTCAAATTAGTATCATACTTGAACCTGTCGAGCGTTGTCAACGAATTTGCTAGCAAATTAAGGATAAATATATGAAATTTTTCCATTTTAATTTAATACTTAATAATACAACCCAAATTTACCAATTAGTATAGACTATTAAATTAAATGTGTTATACTTTTTATGAATATATTGACAATTAAAAACTTGAAAAGGAAGGTTCGTTCTGATGAATTCAGTACATGTTCCAAATGAATTAAGCCAATTGCTGGAAGAAAGTCATGTGCACATTCAAATGTCTGTTCCTCAATTAGTGGAAAAAATCCTATCTAGGAATGAAGGAAAACTAACCTCAACTGGTGCGATAAGTGTATCAACAGGTAAATATACCGGAAGATCTCCTCAAGACAAATTTATTGTAATGGAAGAATCCATTAAGGATAAAATTGATTGGGGCAATTTAAATCAGCCAATTTCAGAAGAAATATTTAATAACCTCTATCAAAAAGTTTTAGATTATTTAAAAGAAAAAAATGAAATATTCGTCTTTAAAGGGTTTGCAGGTGCTGATAAAAAGACCCAATTGCCGATTCAAATTGTGAATGAATATGCTTGGCATAATTTATTCGCCCATCAATTGTTTATTCGGCCTAGTGAAGAAGAATTGCTGACACATAAACCCGGTTTCACTGTCATTTCCGCTCCTAACTTTAAAGCAAATCCTGTTATAGACGGAACAAAGTCTGAAACCTTTATCATTATTTCTTTCGAAAAACGGACGATCTTAATCGGCGGAACGGAATATGCTGGTGAAATGAAAAAATCAATCTTTTCAATTATGAACTACCTGCTGCCTGAGAATAATATTTTCTCTATGCACTGCTCTGCTAATATTGGTGTTGAAGGTGATGTTGCTTTGTTCTTCGGTCTTTCCGGGACAGGAAAAACCACTTTATCTGCAGACCCAAAACGCCGCTTAATTGGTGATGATGAGCACGGCTGGTCATCGAATGGAGTGTTTAATATTGAAGGCGGCTGCTATGCAAAAACCATTAATCTTTCCAGAGAAAAAGAGCCGCAAATTTTTGATGCCATCCATTTTGGTTCCGTATTAGAAAATGTTGTTCTTAATCCTGATACAAGAATTGCAGACTATGACGATTCCACTCTTACTGAAAATACAAGAGCTGCTTATCCGATGCACGCCATTGAAAATATAGTTCAGCCAAGCATTGCAGGCCACCCGAATACCATTGTCTTTTTAACCGCAGACGCATTTGGGGTATTGCCTCCAATCTCAAAATTAACGAAACAGCAGGCAATGTATCATTTCTTGAGTGGTTATACATCTAAGCTAGCAGGAACTGAGCGCGGAGTAACTTCTCCAGAAGCCACCTTCTCCACTTGCTTTGGTGCACCATTCCTGCCTTTACCTGCAACACGTTATGCAGAAATGCTTGGTGAAAAAATTCTTGAGCATAATGCAAATGTTTTTCTTGTAAACACTGGCTGGACAGGTGGAGAATACGGAGTGGGAAGCCGCATGAAGTTATCCTACACAAGAGCGATGATTCAGGCTGCACTTGAAGGGGAACTCAACAACGTGGAAACCGTAAAAGATGCTATTTTTGGACTAAATATTCCTCTCCACATTGCAGGTGTGCCGGATGAAGTTCTTCAGCCAAGCAAGACTTGGGCAGACCCAATATCCTATGAGAAGAAAGCAAAAGAGTTAGCGAATAAATTCCGTGAAAACTTTAAAAAATTCACTAAAGTGGATTCAGACATTGAGGTAAAAGGCGGTCCAATAGCCTAGAAAAGAAAGCCCTTATCGTTGTCGATAAGGGCTTTTTACTAATTTGTAGAATTCAATGAAATTAATTGGTAAGTTAACCAAGTGCGGCTTTCCTGCCATTCTACTTTTTTAATGACCGCAGATCCGCTCGTATCGCTTTCAATGGTTTTTCTCACGTCAATGGGAATATCAATCGGATAAAGTCGATAGCCTTCTTTTTCTAATACGAATAGATTTTCTTCAATTCTCTTTTCTCTGCCTTTGGTTACGATCATCGTATTTAACTCAAGGGGCATACCCATATGTACTCGCTCCTCTGTAATTGGACTTACTTCTATTTTATCATCTTTTGATTTGACATTTCATCCAATTCGATAAATCCTTGACGATTTTTCTATTTACTACGGGAGGGAAGTAGTGCGTAAAGTCGTCAAAGTACCAGGATTCCACCTGTTTATTTAACATCCTAAGTCTTCTTTCGAGTCTGTAGGCATGTTCCACCGATACATTCTGATCATTTACTCCATGAATGATTAAAACAGGAGCTAAAAGCTTTTCGAGTTCATAAAGGGGAGTCCGCTCTTCATATCTTTCAGGATATTTTCCAGGTGTCCCTCCAATCACCCTTTTCATCATTTTCCGCAAATCTTTTCTTTCCTCATAGGTTAACGCCATATCACTAACCCCTCCCCAAGTAACGATGGAGGCAGCCTCTGGGTATTGAAGTGCTGTCATCAATGCCATGACACCACCTCGCGAAAAGCCAAAGACATGGATATAGCCTACGTTAGGAAGTGACCTTAAAAGCTCATAGCCTGCAAAAGCGTCCTCCCTGTCCTCTCCGGCAAAATCTTCATTCCCCTCTCCCCCTTGATTCCCTCGGTAATAAGGAGCGAATACAATGAATCCTTCAGAGGCAAATTGAGCGATTCTTGCAGGTCTTACCTTACCAACATTCTTAATGCCGCCGCGCAAATATAAAAATCCGTCATAGTTTCCTTTTATTTTCGGTTCCGCAAGTAATCCTTTTACTCTCAATCCATTTGAAAGATACGTAATCTCCCTTAATTCCACATTGGGATTGGGTGAAGGAAAACGATAAATTTCGATGATTTTTCCATTTAGTTTGTTCACTACATTTCACCTTTCCATGATTCCGTAAAAATTTATGTAAGTAGGCATTCACACATTTATTTCTCTTTCATACGATATGTTAGGTCAACAGCCCAGATTTTTATTGTATAAGGAGGTTTTGGTATGAAAAAATCGCTAAAAATTAGCTTTTCTTCACTTCTCATATTTATTCTCATGTTCACAATTGCTGCTTGTAACAATACCGACAACACGGATCCAGAGAAAATAGAAAAGGTTAGATTGGTAGAAGTTACTCGTTCTATCTTCTATGCACCTGAATATGTGGCAATTGCAAAAGGTTTTTTTGAAGAAGAGGGCTTAGATGTTGAACTGTCCACAGCCTTTGGCGGTGATAAAACCATGACAACACTTTTATCAAATGGTGCAGATATTGCATTGGTAGGATCTGAAACTTCTATTTATGTTTACGCTCAAGGATCCAATGATCCGGTTATTAACTTTGCACAACTCACACAAACCGATGGCACTTTCCTAGTCTCAAGAGAAAAAATAGATAATTTCTCCTGGGATATGTTAAAAGGATCAACATTTTTAGGTCAACGTACTGGCGGTATGCCGCAAATGGTTGGGGAGTTTGTTCTTAAGAAACATGGAATCGATCCTCATCAAGATTTAAATCTCATTCAAAACATTGATTTTGCTAATATTCCAAGTGCCTTTGCTTCAGGAACAGGCGACTTTGTTCAATTATTTGAACCACAGGCGAGCATTTTTGAACAAGAAGGAAAAGGACATATTATTGCTTCCTTTGGAACAGAATCTGGTCATGTGCCATATACAACCTTCATGGCAAAGGACAGTTACATGAAAGATAACAAGGATATTGTAGAAAAATTCACGAGAGCCGTATACAAGGCACAGCAATGGGTAGATACACATAGTTCTGACGAAATCGCTGAGGCAATTAAAACCTATTTCCCTGATACAGACGTCAAACTCATTAGCACAGTAGTAGACCGATATAAAGAGCAAGGCTCGTTCGCAACTGATCCAATCCTTGATGTGGAAGAGTGGAACAATCTCCAGAACATCATGGACGAAGCAGGTGAGCTACCAAAAGAGGTTGATCATTCAACACTTGTAAACACAAAAATAGCTGAAAAAGTGAAAGAAGAATAAAAAATATGGGAGGCCGTCCAAATGAGTTTTTTAGCCATAAAAGATATCCATCACACTTATTTCACAAAAGCCTCTGCAACAACGGCCCTCTCGGAAATAAGTTTGCATATTGAGGAAGGTGAATTTGTTTCCTTCCTCGGCCCTAGCGGCTGTGGAAAAACAACCTTACTTTCCATTATTGCCGGGCTTATAAAACCAACGCAAGGAACCATTTTGCTCGAAAATAAACCAATCACGGGGCTAAAAAACCAAATCGGCTACATGCTCCAACAGGACTATCTGTTTCCGTGGAAAACAATTGAAGAAAATATCCTTATAGGTCTAAAGTTATCCAAACAATTGAATGAGCAAACAAAAAGTGCCGCATTAGACCTTTTAAATCAAATGGGTTTAAAGGGTATCGAGAAACAGCTCCCTAAGCAGCTTTCAGGTGGTATGAGGCAGCGTGCTGCACTTGTAAGAACACTTGCCACGGAGCCAAAGCTTCTGATGCTGGATGAACCATTTTCAGCGTTAGATTATCAAACGAAGTTAAAGCTAGAAGATTTAGTCTCAAACACGCTCGACTCCTTTGGCAAAACAGCCATTCTTGTCACACATGATATTGGTGAAGCGATAGCGATGAGTGACCGGGTTGTGCTTTTTTCACCAAGTCCAGGCAGAATTCATAAAATTTTTGAAATGCCAGAGGAACTAAGAAACATATCCCCTTTTAACGCAAGAAACCATGAAGCATTTTCGAGTATTTTTCAGAAAATATGGAAGGAGTTGGATTCACTTGAAACAGGGAAAAACTAACGTGAGCCTCCTCCATAAAAATTATTTACATTCCCTGACGATTGAAAAAAGATGGGTACGTTTTTATCAAATCGTCATTTTCCTCCTCTTTTTCTCTAGTTGGGAAATTTCGAGTCAAAAACGTTGGATCGACCCTTTACTCTTCAGCTCTCCATCGAAAATTTGGGATTTATTTCTTGAAAAATTACAAGATGGTTCTTTAATGTCCAATCTCGGTGTAACCTTAACTGAAACGATTTTTGGATTCATTTTGGGTACGTTACTTGGAACCGTACTTGCAGCACTGCTTTGGTGGTCACCGATGCTGTCAAAAATTGTTGACCCCTATCTCGTCATCCTAAATGCGATGCCAAAGGTCGCCTTAGGTCCCATTTTAATCGTAGCCCTTGGACCTGGATACCCTTCCATTATTGCAATGGGAGCCATCATCTCGGTTATCATTACCACGATTGTAGTTTATACTTCTTTTAAAGAAGTCGACCCTAACTATTTAAAAGTACTGCAAACATTCGGAGCGACACGTCTTCAATGCTTTAAGGAAGCTATACTTCCAGCTAGTTTTCCAACGATTATTTCAACCTTAAAGGTGAATGTTGGATTATCCTGGGTCGGTGTCATCGTTGGTGAATTTTTAGTTTCATCCAGAGGACTGGGTTACTTCATCATTTATGGCTTCCAAGTCTTTAATTTTACCCTGGTCTTTTTGTCCTTGCTGGTTATTGCAGTGGTTGCAACAATCATGTACCAGCTTGTAGAACTATTGGAAAAAAAACTTATCAAGGAATAGCGGCTTATCTAAATTTGTCGCTATTCTTTTTCGTGTTCCACCTTATAGATATACTTTATACATTCAGCAACCACATCATCCTTCATAATAAAGCTGAACTCTTCACCAAAACGCAAATCTAACAAATCACCTTTTATTAATACCGGCCCTTTTGTCTCGAAGTAGCTATTCATTTTATGTACTGAATTTATTTTCCCCCAAAATACAGCCTTTACAAAAGTATTTTTTTCGTCAGCAACTCTATATTCAGCTATTTGTGTAAGGTCCTCTAAGGTGGCTCCCGTCTCCTCATAAACCTCACGAATAGCCGCTTCTTTTAGGGATTCTCCAGGTTCCATTTTACCTCCCGGAAATTCGAGTCCTCGAACGCTATGCATAGTTAATAACCAATCATCTAAATATTTACAAATTACAAGTACATGCTTTGCTTCCTGCCCAAAGGCATTGCTTGAGAATGATAGCTCTACCTTGTTCCCTAATCGATCAATAAAATTTTTCACCAATCCTCACCCCTAGGTACCTCTTGATTATTTATTATAATCGAAAAAAACGGAAAATCCTTGTAGATAGGATTTTCCGCTTTGTATTACCCTTGTTTTGGTAAGATATTCATCGATTCAATATGACTTCTAGCTTCATTATCTCCCAGTTTATAAATCATCCCATAAACTTGTTCAATCGTATTGTCATAAGCGTCATTTTCACGGTCATAATGATATTGAACATATGGAACATGCGCTCTGAAGAAGTTTTGCCATTCTGTTGAATAATTTTGGTCAAACATCTCACGAAGCTGGGTAATTTCCTCATCACTAGCCTGAATCTTAAAGCTCCAGGCAGAAGCTGTTGCACTTTGAGATATTTGTCCGTGCCCAACATCTATATAATAGGTCTTTTTTTGCTGATCCATTTTGTCATCCCCTTATTAATATTATTTAGAATTTCCCACAATCAAATAAAATTTATTCTTTTTCAAATTTCGACTCATTTTTTAGAACTGAATGATGTATAATTGTCATAATATTAAGAAAATGGAATTTCGCCATTTTTACAAACTTTCGCTTCTGCCATAGAGGATATTTTTCATCATTAAGGGAATTGAATAAGTAAGGAAAAAAATTTTAAAAAATTCTTTGGAGGTGAACGGAATGAGGTTAGTTGATGAATTATTTCAGATGTATCGAGATAAGCTGACAGGTGATGAAGAGGATATTGATATGTTAGCTTTCGCCTTCTTAGAAGAGATGTCACATGAGGATCTGCTGCACTTAATTAAAGAGATGGATAAACAAGAATTATACGATTTAATGGGGCTTTATTTAATCGAGAGCTTAAAAGGTAAATTCGCCCAGGAAGAATATGGCCAGCAGCGCACCCATACTTATTATCCAAGAAATATTCACTAATAATTACATTACATACCACAAAAATTTTGGAACTGCCTCATGCAGTTCCATTTTTTTGTTAAAAAAAAGTCAAACCATGCTAAAATATAAGAGTGGAAAAGGGAGGATTAAAAAATGTATACGATCTTGGTGGTAAGCGTTATTATCATTATAGTGGTATTATTGCTTGCTGTAATTACTACTTCAAAAGCATATAAATTTAAACATACTGTAGACCCATTGGATGATAATCCTTATTTACAGAACGAAAATCATCCTGATACCGAAAATAAGCAGTAAAAAAATTCCTATTCAAACGAATAGGAATTTTTTATTCTTAAGCAAAAACTTGCTTTAAGTCTTCTTTACTTTGCTCAAGCCAAAAACGCATTAGGCGTTTTGCTCCCTCTAAATCGTGAAGTTTTGCTTGACCACATTGTCTTTCGTTTGCTGCTGGAATCTCAGTTATTTCTATTGCGGTCTTCATCGTATCTTCAAGGAGGTCAATGATTTCTTCAACAGTTGGCTCACCACTCACAACCAAATAGTAGCCTGTTTGGCAGCCCATAGGTGAAATATCAATAATATCAAAGTGATCATATTTCTCTACGTGTGCACGGAGATTGAATGCAAGCAAATGTTCTAATGTATGGATGACATCAGGCTTCATCGCCTGTTTATTTGGCTGGCAAAAACGAATATCGTATTTATTAACTATACCGTCGGTTCCTACTTTATGGACACCACAATGTCTCACGTAAGGTGCTTTAACGGCATTATGATCTAAATCAAAGCTTTCTACTGAAGGCATTATCCCCACTCCTTTTATACATTAAGCTGTATTAAACGGGTCCGTTGATTTCCTCTCCACTAAGGAAAACTTCTACGAATTTTCACCGCAGGGACAGGCGTTTTTTGCCTGTCACGAGGCACTTCGCTTTCCGCGGGCGGTCCGGGGAGACCCCGTCCTCCCGCAGGAGTCTTCGTGCCTTCCGCTCCAACCAACGGAGTGCCATTAATATAGCATTCGTCTAAGTAGTATCATACTATAAATTCCGAGTTTTTTCATCTACTTAGTTATAGTTAACAATTTAGACGTTTTTTTCTATTTGTGATATCTTTTAAGTAATTTGTGGAAGGGAGTTTCCCCTATGTTTAAAAAGATTTTAATTTCTGTTATTCGATTTTATCAAGTGGTTATTTCTCCTATTAAACCGCCAAGCTGTCGTTTTTATCCCACATGTTCACATTATGGATTGGAGGCTGTTCAACGATTTGGAGCTTTAAAAGGCGGCTGGCTTACATTAAAGAGAATTCTTAAATGTCATCCTTTTCATCCGGGCGGCATAGATCCTGTGCCAGAGAAAAAGGAGAATTAATCTTGATAACCATCGACAACAAGGTCAAGTTTTCCTGTCTTAGGGTCAATGACCAACCCATGCACCGGAACACCCTCTGGCATTAAGGGATGGTTTCTTATTACATCCACGCTATGCTCCACGCTTTCTGTAACATTATCAAATCCATGCAGCCATTTTTTAATATCAATACCTGAATAAGTAAGAGTATCAAACGTTTCTTCTGTTACTCCACGGCTCATCATACTTTCTATTACTGGTTCAGCCTTCAATCCACTCATTCCACAATCGTGGTGAGCAATGACTAGGACTTCTTCTGCTTTAAGCTGGTAAACAGCGATTAGAATACTTCTCATAATACTTCCAAATGGATGAGATACAAGTGCCCCGGCATTTTTTATCGTTTTTACATCCCCATTGTTTAAGTTTAAAGCTTTTGGCAGTAATTCTAATAATCGCGTGTCCATGCAAGTAAGAATGACCATCCGTTTATTTGGAAATTTTGTTGTTTCATATTTTTCATATTCGCGGCTTTCAACAAATTTTTGGTTATAATCCAAGATTTCATTTAATAATGTAGTGTTATTCATAATTATCCCACCTTAACTTTGTTTATATTAAGAATACATAAATACTACCGCATCCTACAATATTTTGCTTGCAATTAACTCATTTTTTTTGTAAGATACATAAGGAAATCGGAATCGTTCCGTATTATACATTTTTTTATAATCTAAATACTAAAAATTTTTCGAATATAAATCGTAATAACTCCGGTTTATACACTTTAAAGGAGAACGTATGAAAAAGATAATTCTTTTACCATTTTTTTTATTATTTAGCATCGTCATAACTGCTTGCAGTACAGAAAATGAACAATCATCAGAAAAGAAGAAAGATCAGTTAACGATCTATTCCACAGTATTCCCTCTTCAATATTTTACGGAGCGTATCGGGGGAAAATACGTTACTGTCAATACTATCTATCCTCCAGGCGCAGATGAGCATACGTTTGAACCATCGCAAAAAGATATGATAAAACTAGCGGATTCAGATTTATTTTTCTACATCGGCTTGGGATTAGAAGGATTTGTAGAGAGTGCGAAGGAATCATTAAAAAATGAAAACGTCTCGTTGATTCCAACTGCTGAAGAGCTTATATTAGATCCTGCAGAAGAACATGAAGCACATGATGACCACGAGGATGACGGTCATGGAGATTTTAATCCTCATGTTTGGCTTGACCCCGTTTATGCGAAGGAAATGGCTGCCGTCATTAGGGACTCTTTAATTGAAAAGATGCCTCAAAATAAAGAGACGTTTGATCAAAATTATCAAAAGCTTGCAGATGAATTAGATCAATTAAATTCGGAATTTGAAAGCACTATTCAAAAGGCAAAACACAAAGATTTTCTTGTCACTCATGCTGCATTTAGCTACTGGGAGCAAAGATACGGTCTTGAAGAAATCAGTATTTCAGGTCTGTCTACAACGAATGAACCTACACAGCGAGAACTAGAAAAAATTATTTCACTGGCGGATGAACATGGACTGCATTACATCCTTTTTGAACAAAATGTCAAATCAAAATTAGCTGAGATTGTTCAAAAGGAAATTGGAGCGAAGGCTTTGCCTGTTCATAATTTAGCTACTTTAACTAAAGAAAACATTAAAGATAAAGAAACATATTTTACTCTCATGGAGCAGAACTTATCATCACTGAAAACTGCTTTAAACAATTAGCTGGTTAGTTCCCTTTAACTTACAGGGATGAGAAGATGTAAAAAATCAAAAGCTATTTTTGTATTACGAATGATAATAAGGAGTGATACAAATGGCACAAGATGTATTATGTGAAGTTAACAACTGTTCTTTTTGGGCAAAAGGAAATAAATGCAGTGCAGATAGCATATATGTTGTCAGCCACAAAGGAAAAACAGCTGATAACAGTCAAGAAACTGATTGTAAAACTTTCGAACCTTCAGATTTATAAATAAAAAATTAAACCAGACTTTTTGTCTGGTTTATTTTTTTTCGAAGTTAAATACCTTTTCTATTTGAGTAGTTTCCCTTAGCCTCTTTTTATTAATGCCAAACCCTATACCCGATGTATCTGGGACGCACACATAACCATTCCTAACACATACCTCAGGCATAATGATATCCTCTTCCCAAAATCGATTTGAAGCAGATATATCACCTGGAATTGTAAATCCAGGCAGTGAAGCAAGCGCAATGTTGTGCGCACGGGATATTCCAAATTCGATCATTCCCCCGCACCAAACTTCAATTCCCTTCTCAAGGCAATAATCATGAATTCTTTTTGCTTCGTAAAGTCCTCCCACTCTGCCTGCTTTAATATTAATAATCTTACAGCTCCCAAGTTCAATAGCATTTTTTGCGTCATTAAAGCTGACAATACTTTCATCTAAACAGATCGGTGTATTTATCTCTTTTTGAAGTAGTGAGTGTTCAATAATATCGTCACTAGCCAGCGGTTGTTCAATCATCAAAAGATTAAAATCATCTAATGCTTTTAATTTGTCTATATCGTTTAAGGTATAAGCAGAATTTGCATCAGCCATTAACGGAAGATCTGGATAATAGCGGCGAATTGCTTCTAGAACCGAATAATCCTGACTAGGATTAATCTTAACCTTAAATCTCTGGTATCCCTCTCCCAAATATTTTTCAATTTGTTTGAGAGAATTAGTAAGTGAATCTGCAGCCACTACCACACCAGAAGCAATTTCACTTCTAGTTCCCCCAATGGCTCTAGAAAGCGATAAAGAATTCCTTTTTGCATATAAATCCCAAATGGCCATTTCTAACCCTGCCTTAGCCATATGGTTTCTCCTTACAGACTGAAAAAGAATCGCTGCGTCTTTTGGATGTTTAATTGGTTGCTTCTTGAGTAAAGGAATCAATACATCACTCATAATATGTAAACTAGTCGAGACAGTCTCTTCTGTGTACCACGGTGTGGAAAAGGCCACACCCTCTCCATATCCGGAAATGCCATCTGAATCGATTACCTCTACGATAATCCCCTCACGTTCTGAAACGGTACCTAAATGGGTGTGAAAGGGGGACTTCAATGGCATACTTATGACTTTGAGTTTAATTTGCGCAATTCTCATTTATGATTCCAGCTCTCTTGAACAAAATCAAATAGCTTTCTGCGAAGAAGCTTTTTAGCAGCGTTCCTTGGGAGCTTTTCAGTAAAATAAAATAATTTTGGTACCTTGTATTTCGCCAAGTTTTCTAAACAAAATTGTTTAAGTTCTTCCTCGGTCACATGTGCATTGTTGTGACGAACAATAAAAGCCGCTGGAACCTGTCCCCAGCTTTTATCATTGATGCCTGTAACACCTGCATCTGCGACATCTGGATGAGCTAATAAGACAGATTCTATTTCGGCAGGATAAATGTTTTCCCCTCCTGAGATAATGAGATCAGAACGCCGATCAAGCACGTATAAAAAGCCTTCTTCATCCAAATAGCCAATGTCTCCTGTATGTAACCAGCCTTGGTCAAACTTTTCCTTTATGACATCAGGACGATTTAAATACCCCTTTGTCACATTTGGACCTTTTACAATAATTTCACCCGCTTGTTTGGTTGATGCCATTTTTCCATCCTCTAAAATAATTTTAATTTGTGATGGAAAAAGCGGCTTACCAGCCGAACCTAGTTTTGTGATACTGTATTCTGGAGCTAGTGTAACGATTTGTGAAGCCGTCTCCGTCATCCCATAGGACTGAAAAACAGGAACTTCTTTTGCCTTACACGCCTCTAGAAGTGGTAACGGTGCAGGACCGCCTCCTAAGAGCGCACAGCGGAAATGATTTGGCAGTTTAGAATCTTTAAGGGCATCAACAATCCTATAGAGCATCGTTCCGACCACTGACATAATCGTAACATGATTGTTTTTAATATCATTTATCGCTCTGTCAGCGTCAAAGCTTTCATGGAGGATAATGGGCATACCATAAATAACACTTTTCATTAAGATGGAGTAACCACTTATATGAAAAAGCGGAACGCTGCAAAGCCAGCGGTCACTATCGGTATACCCCAAATTTAATGCAGAACCTACAGCACTCCACCAATGGTTTCCAAATGTATGAAGAACGCCTTTTGGATTTCCTGTTGTACCTGATGTATACATGACAGTACTGACATCATTTAAATTAATTTCTTCCAGTATTTCGGGAGTTTCTAAAGCCGCAGCAAACAACTGCTCTTTTGTAATAACTGGCACTTCTAAATCCTGCATCATTTCGTAAAAATCATTTTCAAGAATTAGCGCCGCTGCCTTTGAGTCATTTATCTGCCACACTATTTCTTTTTTCGACAATCGATTATTTAAGATAACTGCCTTGACTCCAAGTAGCTGAAGGGCAAATAATATCACAATGGTATCAAGATGATTTTTAAGTAATACACCAATATATTGATTTTTTTTAACACCTAAACCTTGAAGCTGTCCAGCAACCTGATAAGAGTTTTCATATAATTCTCTAAAAGATAGTGTCTGTTCATTGAAATAAACCGCCGTTCTTTCAGGTGTGAGAAAGGCTCTTTTTTCCAGAAAGTTAGGCATGGTCTCGTATTGCATTCATTTTCACCTGCTTCTAGTTAATTGCTCTATTTTCGGCTTTAGTGCTCGGGTGGCTGCGCCTTTTCTATATAAAAACAGCCTGATGGAGTCCATCAAGCTGCAACATTCAAAATCAAGGAAAACGTGGGAATTGACCAAAGTCAGGCTTACGTTTTTCTTTAAAGGCGTCACGGCCTTCTTTGGCTTCTTCAGTTGTATAGTAAAGAAGTGTTGCATCACCAGCTAATTGCTGTAGACCTGCTAAGCCATCTGTGTCTGCATTCATAGCAGCCTTTAAGAAACGAAGCGCTGTTGGGCTTTTCTCTAGAATTTCATTACACCACTGGATTGTTTCCTCTTCCACTCTTTCAAGTGGAACGACCGTATTTACTAAGCCCATATCAAGTGCTTCCTGTGCATTATACTGTCGGCATAGGTACCAAATTTCGCGAGCCTTTTTATGACCGATAATTCTAGCAAGATAGCCTGATCCATAACCAGCATCAAAGCTTCCTACATTCGGACCTGTTTGACCAAAAACAGCATTATCTGCAGCAATCGTTAAATCACAAACTACGTGAAGGACGTGTCCGCCACCAATAGCGTAACCCTTAACCATTGCAATGACTGGTTTCGGAATCACACGGATTAAACGTTGAAGATCAAGAACATTTAGGCGAGGAATTTGGTCTTCCCCAACATAGCCGCCATGTCCACGTACCTTTTGGTCTCCACCTGAACAAAACGCTTTGTCTCCGGCACCTGTTAGTACGATTACTCCTACACTTGAATCATCACGTGCATAGGCAAAAGCATCGATTAATTCCGCAACGGTTCTTGGTGTGAATGCATTATGTACATGTGGGCGATTAATCGTAATTTTTGCGATTCCGTTATATGTTTCATATAGAATTTCTTCATATTTACGTCCTGCAATCCATTCTACTGTCAAAATGATCTTCCTCCTTAGTTTTTACTTTGACAAAAAGTCACTTACTATTGTACCAAATTTTTCTTTTTGTTCCACATGAATTGCATGACCACAATCATTAATTACAATCCATGAAGCTTTTCGCATATTCTCCACCATATTTTCGGCTATCTTACAGAACTTTTCATCTTTTTCTCCTGTTAACAATAACACTTCAGAGCTAAGAAGGTCCAACTTTCCCCACCATGAGACTTGAGCACCTGTCCCCATTCCTATCAAGCTATTCGCAAGACCCTTAGTCTTATTGGAAAGCCGCTGCTCCCTAATGGATTGTTTAATGGAATTAGGGAGTCTGCTCATAGTAGAAAAAAGAGGAATCTTCTCCCAATAGTCAACAAAGGATACGATCCCCCGGTCGTTAATAAAGTTTGCTAGTTCCTCGTCTTTCATACGGCGAAGTACTCTTTCTTCATTTGTTTTCAGTCCCGGTGAAGCACTCTCTAAAATTAACTTTCTAACTCTCTCGGGGTATAGAATAGCAAGAGTTAGCGCTAATCTGCCACCCATTGAATAACCGAGGAGATCTATTTTTTCAATATCTAGCTGATCTAATAGAAAAATTAGGTCTTTAGCAGCCGATTCCATTTGATAACAATTTGTATCTTCTGGCGAGTCTGTTTCACCATGGCCGATAATATCCGGGATAATCAATTTTGAATGGGTGCCCCAAACCGGACAAAAAGGTGTCCAGGTAGATGAATCCCCAGTAAAACCGTGTAATAAAAGGAACGGAAATCCTTCCCCGCAGACTTCGACATGGTAGGTAATACCGTTAACCTTTAACCTCATTAATCGACACCTTTGACAAAGTTTGATATTTCCTCGGAAACAATACGCCAAAAATCGCGATGTTCTATTAAGTTACTCTCACGGTTTGTGACCACTTCATATACATTTAATCCCTTTACCTCGGTTGAATGGTTCATAAGTTCCTGTAAATGTTCCCAATCCTTTATTCTAGTAAAGTTACCATTAAACATCTCTACAGCATGCTCAAAGTCTAAGTTTAACGGTGTCCCAAATAAAAGTTCAAAATGCTTCGGATGCTCCGATTGCGGCAAGAAGGAGAAAATACCGCCGCCATTATTGTTAACAACAATAATCTTAACATCAATATTATATAGCTTCGAGGCAATTAACCCATTTAAATCATGGAAAAATGTTAAATCTCCTAAGACAAGATATAAAGGTTGTGAGTATATACTCGCACCTATTGCAGTCGAAACGGTTCCATCAATACCGTTTGCTCCTCTATTAGCGATTACTTTTATTGATTTATTGTTATTGTGAAAGAAACTATCTAAGTCTCTGATAGGCATGCTATTTCCAACAAATAATGTGGCCCCCACAGGAAGCATATCCGCTAATTCATAGAACAATCGCCCTTCACTTAATTGCTGACTATCCTTAATTAGCGCCATATTTGCTTTTGTAAGATTATTAACGGCCAGCCACTTTTCTAAAAATTCTCCTGAAGTTCTTGTTTCACTAAAAGCTACAACTTTCTCGCAAAAGAAGGTTTCATTGCAGTAAATCATTTCCGTTGATAAAGATGATGGGTCACGCCAGCCTCCAGCACCATCTATGACAAATTGATCAGCTTGGTGGTTTTCTTTCAAGAAAATCGTAAGTGCTTTGGATAAAGGCATTGCCCCAAAACGCAGGATTACATCGGGTTTCAAATAAACTTTGGCGTCTTCATTTCTTAAAAATGTATCATATGTTTCCACGATATTTTCCAAATGATGTTGTCCGCTTCTAAGTTGTGATAATGGATCTGCTAGGATTGGAAACTTTAACATTTCGGATAAGTCTATTACAGCCTGAGCAAAACGGTCATCAGCAATATTACCGCAAACAATGATTCCATTATTATAACCATTCAGTTTTAATGAAATTTCCTTTAATTCATCCTCACGAATCGTTAATTCTCCGTTGCGGACTTTTACATAACCCATTGGCCGCTCTTCCAACTGAAAGATATCTTCATCCAATTTAGGTATGAGCGGTTCCCTGAACGGGAAGTTCAAATGGACTGGACCTGCTGGCGCCTGGCTTGCAAGGGCTGCCGCCCGTGCACCAACGGTACGTGCATAGCGGATGATTTCAGTACTACTTTCAGGCAGCGCCATATCTGCGAACCATTTTACATGTTGTCCATATAAATGTATTTGGTCAATCGCCTGTGGTGCACCGACTTCTCTCAGCTCATGTGGCCGGTCAGCGGTTAAGACGAGTAACGGTACACGTGAATAGCGTGCTTCAATAATAGCAGGAAAATAGTTTGCCGCTGCCGTCCCCGAAGTGCATAAAATCGCGACTGGCTTATTCGTAACCTTTGCTATTCCCAAAGCAAAGAAAGCAGCAGAACGTTCATCCACATGAATATGGATATTAATCTCTGGATGTTCGGCCATTACCATTGCCATTGGGGTTGATCTTGACCCTGGACTGACGACGACATCCTTTATTCCTGTCTGTACCAACTCTGCTACAAATGCTGCTAAATAAACAGTTAAAGATATCTGATGATTCATATTAATTTCCTCCAAGAGCACGAAGCATCGGTGTGAATTTTAGGCTCGTTTCTAGGTATTCACTTTCTGAGTCAGAATTTGCTACGACACCACATCCTGCAAATAATGAAGCCTCTTTACCTTGAATAAGACCAGAACGAATAGAAACCGAGAATTCGCCATTTCCTCGATAATCGACCCAGCCAAGCGGTGCAGCATAGAAACCACGATCGAGCTCCTCTACTTGTCTAATTTTTTCAACAGATTCTTGTTTAGGAAGACCCCCTAGGGCTGGAGTTGGGTGAAGTCTTTCAACTAATAAAAGGAGCGAAGCATCCTTTTGACATTTACCGATAACCGGCGTATAAAGATGTTGAATATCCCGGATTTTCATTAATTGAGGCTTATCTGGAAGGATAATTTCCTCACATGATTCTTCTAATGCTTCTTTAATCATTTCCACCACAAAGCCGTGCTCACTAATGTTTTTTTGATCATTTAATAATGTTTGCCCTAAAATATTGTCTTCTTCTTCATTTTTACCACGTCTAATCGAGCCTGCCAGGCATGTTGAGAATACATTTTCTCCTTGTTTCTTCACAAGCCTTTCTGGTGTTGCACCGATAAAACAATCTCCATTGGATTCAAAAACAAAGATAAAGCTGTCTCGCTGTTGATTGTATAAATTCTCAAGAATAAGATCGGCCTTAACGTGACTATCAAACAATAATCTTAATTCGCGTGCCAGAACAACTTTTTTCAATGAACCAGTTTTCAGCTCCTCTACCACATCATCAACTGTCTGTTTCCATTGCTGCGGTGAAATTTCTTTCATTTCAAGAAGCTTAGCTGGTTTCATATCAGTATCTTGTTTTAAATTTAGAGATGAGAGCAACTGAGTTCGCTCGTTCATTTCTTCTTCAAAAAGAGAATAATCATCATTCGGGGTACAAACAATATTCGTCGTTAAAAACGTTTGTCCCTTAACAAGTGTTAACATATATTTAGGAACATGAAATAGAGAATCAGCATAGTTAGACCACAGAGTTGTCTTTTCCTTAAGTGGATCGAAGGAAAATCCGCCAAACATAACAGGTCCTAAGCCATTTTCATTAAATGGATTAAAGATTAGGCCATCCTTTAAGAAATTTCTCCACTCTTCTTCAACATGAAAAAAGCGGTCAGTAGCCTGATCCGACTGAATTTGTTTTGATATGCCAATGCCAATAAGCACAACTTCTTCTGATGGGTCTTTCCAGTAGAAACGTTCCCCAAAATAGCGCACACTTCCACTATTGAAAAAGGATAAGGGATCGATACTGTCCATTTGATGGACTTCGCTAATTAAAATAGGGCGACCTAGTTTTTGAGCAGTTCTGACTGCTAAGATACCTTTATCCTTTAATTCTGTTTCCTGAATGGTAACCAAAAAAATCCCTCCAAAACAGTCAAGTGACTGTTATCCATTCATTTTAATGCCTAATTTAAAGATACTACTTTATTGTAAAGAAGTCAGTAATACTTGTCACTAAGTATACTCACCAATCCTTATTATATCTTAATTCATTCCGAGCAGGGTTGTATTTGATTTACATTCGTTTACTATCATTTTCCCTCTAAAAACTCATTACTAATCAAGAAGGAATTATCTACTAATTTGACTAATAAAAAATAATTGACTGTCGTTGCCAAATTCCCTAAACTAAGGTTTGGACAGTGCTTTACAGACAACAGTGCAAATTAACGACATTACTATAAATAAAAGAAAAAATTTTATAAAGGGAGAGAAGATTATGCAGCCAAATTTACAGCACAGTACAAAGCCTGCTGTAGAATCGAATCGTGGTTTTCAGGTTTGGTGGCAAATGACCCGTCCCCATACTTTAACTGCTTCATTCGTTCCAGTTTTGCTTGGTACGGCACTTTCACTATCACATGGAACGATACATTTTGGTCTTTTCTTTGCCATGTTAATCGCAAGCTTATTAATCCAAGCGGCTACTAATATGTTTAATGAGTATTATGATTATAAACGTGGACTTGACAATGAGAATTCAATAGGAATTGGCGGTACCATTGTACGTGACGGCATTAAGCCGAAAACGGTTATGCAGCTCGCCCTCGGCCTCTATGGAATTGCTTTATTGATTGGTGTATATATTTGTATGAGTACTAGCTGGTGGCTTGCCGTGCTTGGGCTAGTTTGTATGGCAGTGGGCTATTTGTATACAGGAGGACCTTTTCCAATTGCGTATACACCGTTCGGAGAGATATTCGCAGGGTTCTTTATGGGTATGTTAATCATTTTAATTTCATTTTTTATCCAAACTGGAACAGTAACAACATATAGCATCCTTGTTTCAGTTCCTATTTTGGTTCTGGTTGGTGCAATTAATTTTTCAAATAATATTAGGGATTTAGATGGCGATAAGGAAAATGGCCGTAAAACTTTAGCGATTCTATTAGGAAAAAATAAGGCCGTTACGTTAATGGGTTATATGTTTATTTTTTCATTTATTTGGATATTAGGTCTAATTATCACTGGTGTTGCTCCAATTTGGACACTAATCGTCCTGCTCAGTATTCCTAAAGCAATGAAAGCAATTAAGGGTTTTAAAGCAGGTGTGACACCAATTCAAATGGCTCCTGCCATGAAAGCAACAGCACAAACCAATACTATTTTTGGCTTTTTACTGGCCATCGGAATTTTCCTTGGATACTTTGTTTCATAACTACTCAAAAAGGCATCTGCATTTCAGCAGATGCCTTTTTATTATTGAGGTTTAATTCCCCAAATATTATCCGCGTACTCTTTGATTGTCCGATCACTTGAAAAATAACCGGCGTGGGCGATGTTAACCAGACACTTCTTTTGCCAAACTTGCTGGTCCCTAAAGGTTTCACCAATTGTCTTTTGAGTGTCCGCATAGGAAGCAAAATCCTTTAATACAAAGTATTGGTCGTTTTCCTCTAATAATGAATCGAATATCGGTTCAAACTCGTTATAAACACCTGGGAAGAACCCATTTACGAGCTGATCAACAGCCTGGCGGATACGGCTGTCATGGTGATAATATTCAATCGATTGATAGCCTCCATGCTGGTAATAGTGAAGTACCTCATCTGCAGAAAGTCCGAATGTAAAGATGTTCTCATCTCCGACCAATTCATGAATCTCAATATTGGCCCCATCCATTGTTCCTACTGTAAGTGCTCCATTTATCATAAATTTCATGTTACCGGTACCAGAAGCCTCTTTACTCGCGGTTGAAATTTGTTCACTTAAATCGGCAGCCGGAAAGACTTTTTCCGCCAGCGAAACGCGATAATTTTCAAGAAAAACCACTTTCATTTTATCGCCAATAAATGGGTCATTGTTAACCTTATCTGCAACCGTATTAATGAGCTTAATAATTTTCTTTGCATAATAATAACCCGGGGACGCCTTTGCCCCAAAAATAAATACTCTTGGTACCATTGAAAAACTAGAATCCTCTTTAATCCGATTATAAAGATACATGATATGTAATACCTTTAGAAGCTGTCTCTTATAAGCGTGCAGACGCTTAACCTGGACGTCAAAGATAGCAGAGGAATCTACAACAATCCCATTCTTACTCTGGATTACTTCAGCAAGCCGTTCTTTATTATCTCTTTTTATTTTCAAGAGCTGTTCCATGAAGGATGAATCTTGTTGATAATTAAGTAATTGAATTAAGTCGGCAGGTGATTGAGTCCATGAAGAACCAATGGAATCCGTAATTAAGTTTGAAAGATCTGGATTTCCTTTTAGCAGCCAGCGGCGATGGGCAATTCCATTCGTTTTATTATTGAATTTCTCTGGAAACAATTGATAAAATTGATTCATTTCACGAGTCTTGAGAATTTCTGTATGGAGTTTAGCAACTCCGTTAACACTGAAACTCCCGACAATCGCTAAATGAGCCATTTTCACAAAACCATCGGCAATGATCGCTAGCTTTGCAATCCTATCCCAATCTCCTGTGTATTTATCCCATAATTCTCCGCAAAACCGTTCATTTATTTCTTCCACAATCATATAAATTCGAGGTAATAACGGCTGAAAAATCCGAATTGGCCATTTTTCCAATGCTTCCGATAAGGTAGTATGATTTGTATAGGAAATTGTATTCCTTGTAATATACCATGCCAGGTCCCAATCAAATTGTTCCTCATCAATTAAGATTCTCATGAGTTCAGGAATAGCCAAAACTGGATGAGTATCATTAATGTGAATACAAACGTGCTGGTGAAGTTCCTTCAAGTTTCCGTGTTGTTTTCGATACGTTTTAATAATAGATTGAATACTAGCGGATACTAAAAAGTATTGCTGCTTTAGTCGGAGTATTTTCCCTTCATCATGGGTATCGTCGGGATAGAGGAATTCTGATACAGATTCCGTTTCTCGTTTGTACTTTAAAATATCATCATGAATAGGGAATTGAGATGGCTCTGCATTCCATAATCTTAACGTATTTACTGTTTCTGAATTATAGCCAATCACCGGCATATCATGCGGTACAGCTGTCACCGTTTCTGCATTTAGATGTTGGAACACAAGTCGACCGTTCTCGGTACGTCCCTCTACCTTGCCCCAAAAGGGAATTTTAACGGCTAAGTCTGCTTTACGAACTTCCCATACATTACCGCTTCTGAGCCATTGCTCTGGCAGTTCTACCTGATATCCATCCACAATTTTCTGTTCGAATAAACCGTGCTTATAGCGAATACCATGCCCGTGCCCCGGAAGATTAAGAGAAGCAAGGGAATCAAGAAAACAAGCGGCTAATCTACCTAAGCCGCCATTTCCCAATCCTGCATCACTTTCTAATTCCTCTAGGTTACTTAAATCAATACCAAGTTCACTAAGTCCAACTTGTACGGTTTCTTCGATTCCTAAATTTATTAAATTTTGGCGCAGCAATTTACCTAATAAATATTCAATTGATAAATAATATACTTGTTTCTCTTTCGCAGCAAGGTATCGTTCATTTGTTTTGATCCAATCATGACTAACAAATTCACGAATCATAATACCGAGTGTTTGGTAATGGTCCCGCTCAGAGCTTTCTGAGAAGCTCTTACCGCATACCATATTCAACCTCTTTAAGAAAGTATTTTTAAATTCTGTTGTACTAGAAAACATGGGTTTCACTCCTCGAGATCAGCTCTGCATAAAGCTGATTGTACTTAAATGCAGACTGTGCCCAGCTGTTATCCTTCTCCATTGCTTTTTGAACGATGGTTTTCCAAGCAGGGTCATGATAAAAGTGTAATGCCCTTCTAATCGTATATAGCATGTCATGGGCATTAAAATTCTTGAAAGAAAATCCAGTTCCCTCATTTGTTATTTCATTCCAAGATTGAACCGTATCATTTAGCCCGCCTGTTTCTCGTATAATTGGTACCGCACCGTATTTCATTGCGATTAATTGACCAAGACCGCATGGCTCAAATAAGGAAGGCATTAGAAACAGGTCTGCCGCAGCATAAAGCTTGTGAGCAAGTCCCTCACTAAAACCGATATGAACCTTTAATTTATCTGGATAGGAATTTGCTGCATGACGCAAATACTCTTCATAAGCATAGTCTCCTGTCCCTAGAACCACCATTTGTATATCTTCATGGAGAATATCGTTTAACACACACTTAACGAGATCTAATCCCTTTTGTTTTGTCAGCCGAGTAATCATCACCATTAATGGTGTGTTTGGTTTTTGTGGCAGCCCAAAGAATTTTTGGACTTCACTTTTATTAATTGCCTTGTTTTCAAGGCTGTTAACTGTGTACGTTTTATAGATTAGGGAATCGTCGGCAGGATTATAGAATTTATCATCGATGCCATTTAAAATACCTACAAGATCTTCCTCTCTAGTTTTTAAGAGACCATCCAATTTTTCACCATATACAGGCGTCTGGATTTCTTGTTTATAGGTTGGGCTCACTGTTGTAATTTCGTCAGCTGCTACAAGAGCACCCTTCATAAAATTAATACAGCCGAAGAATTCTAAATGTTCAGGGTTGAAGGCTCCCCAATCCAATCCAAGCAGGTCAGAAAGTGCCTCTCTTGGGAAAATGCCCTGAAATTGCAGATTATGAATCGTGAAAACCGTACGAATAAGTCCGTAGCCTTTTCGCTTGTAATACTCCATTCTTAATAAAAATGGAATCATCGCTGTATGCCAGTCATGACAATGCAGGACATCTGGATAAAAATCTAGATGTGCCAAAGCTTCCAATACAGCTCGGTTAAAATAAGCAAACCTCTCACCATCATCGTAATAACCATAAAATCCTTCGCGTTTGAAGTAGTACTCGTTATCAACAAAGTAGTAGGTTACTCCCTCATAGGAAAGCTCCTCAATACCGCAATATTGATTTCTCCAGCCAACAGGTACTGTAAATTCTTTGATTTTTTTCATATCTGCTTTAAAGTCATCGGCAATAGTGCCATACTTTGGCAGGATCACCCTTACGTCTGTACCAAGACTTTTCAGCTCTTTAGGCAGAGAGCCTGCCACGTCCGCAAGCCCTCCTGATTTTGCAAATGGACCACATTCCGATACTGCAAATAATACTTTCACGAATTCATCAGCGCTCCTTGTTTCGTACCTTTTCGCACCACAAAAGGGTCCCTGGCTGTACCAGTTAAGATTGTATCAGCCTCAACCTTTACATCTTTATCTAAAATAACGGAATCAAGATAACAATTATCTTCGATCACGCATTTTTGCATGATAATGGAATTCTTAATAACTGCGCCTTTTCCAATTTTAACGCCCCTTGAAATGATACTATTTTCAACGGTACCATTGATTAAGCAGCCATTGGCTATCATGGCATTTTGTACAACTGAACCTTTTAAATAGCGTGTTGGCGGCTCATCTTTTACCTTTGTCAGGATAGGCTGCTCTTTAATAAATAATTGCTTCCAAACATCTGATTTTAATAAATTGAGACTAGTAGAAAAATAGTTTTGGATAGAATCGATCATGACTGCATAACCGGAATACACATAACTGCAAACGGAATATTGATGTTCATGATCTAGGACCACATCCCTCATGCATGTATATCCTGTTTCATTTCTTGTTTCAATTAACTTAATAAGTAATGATGTCTTCACTAAATACATTTCCATCGGGGTGCCATCTTCATGATGAATTTCAGTAATATCGCACCCAGAATGGATATGCCAATCTAACAATGGTTTAAAGTCCATATTGAAAACCGTATAACAATTTGTAATGATAGAATACTCTTGAGAACTGCGATAAAAGAAATCTAGATTTGCAGCAAAGTTTTCAAATGTTCCTATTTTATTGATATCAGAATCAACGACGGGAGTTGGAAAAAAGAAAAGCCCATCTCGCTTGCGATTTAAATCCCAATTCTTTCCTGAACCGAGGTGGTCCATTAACGAACGGTAGGTTATTTTAGGAAAGATTGCTACACTTCTAATTCCTGAGTTCACCATATTGGAAAGTACAAAATCAATAATACGATAACGTCCCGCAAATGGCAGGGCTGCAAGTGACCGATGTGTTAAAAGGTCCTCTAGATCTTCATGGTACGTTGTTGCGTCAATAACTCCTAATAGCTTCCTCTTCAATACTAGTCCCTCCCGATATAAAAGCGTAGGGCGCCTGCTCATCGGCGACAAGTATAAGACAGGCACTGACAGAAGGCATGGTTTTTGCCTTCCGAAGTGATTGGCTTATGACTCGAGCCGATGGCGCCCGCAGCTAGATAACCTTAATATTAAAAAGCAGGATATAACCCACTTAACATTTCTTCTGTAACAAGAATAATTTCATCATCAAATGAACGGATTACGGTTCCATCAGGAATAATTACATCACTAGGAACAATTGCTTTTTCAATCTTAACGTTTTCACCAATTACCGCATCCGGCATGATTACAGATTCCTTAATAATCGATCCTTTACCAACAGTTACCCCTTGAAATAAAACAGAATTATCAATTTCTCCTTCAATCGTGCAGCCCTCATTAATTAAAGATTCCTTAACAATGGCTTCAGGAGAGATATATTGTGGAGGCTGATTAGGATTGACAGAATAAATTCTCCAATCATGATCAAATAGATCTAAATCACATTCGTTATTTAATAGATCCATATTTGCTTCCCACAGGCTCTTAACTGTACCAACATCCTTCCAATAACCTTTAAAAGGATAGGCATATAACTTTTTATTTTCATCTAATAGAGTTGGAATAATGTCTTTACCAAAGTCGTGGGAGGATTTCGTATTTCTAGCGTCCATCTCTAGATATTCTTTCAGTATATTCCAGCTGAAAATATAAATGCCCATCGAAGCTAAATTATTCTTCGGTTCTGCTGGCTTTTCCTCAAACTCTGTTATTCTTAATTCCTCGTTAGTGTTCATAATTCCAAAACGGCTTGCTTCCGCCCAAGGAACCTCAATTAAGGAAATGGTTACGTCTGCTCTTTTCTCAATATGATATTCAAGCATACTCTCATAATTCATTTTGTAAATATGGTCACCAGAGAGAATGAGTACATATTCAGGCTGGTATTGCTTCAAATAATTAAGGTTTTGATAAATAGCACTTGCGGTACCGGTATACCACTTTACCTCTGAAGTTTCAGCATACGGAGGTAAAACGGTTACCCCTCCATCTTTTCGGTCAAGGTCCCATGCACTGCCAATACCTATATAAGAATTTAATAGCAATGGTTGATACTGAGTTAATACTCCCACTGTATCTATACCTGAATTCGTACAATTGCTTAAAGGAAAATCAATGATTCTGTACTTACCTCCAAATGGAACAGCAGGCTTTGCCAAATCCTTTGTAAGTGAATTAAGTCTGCTTCCTTTCCCTCCTGCCAATAGCATTGCCACGCACTTTTTCTTTCCCATTACCTTTTCTCTCCTTTCGTTTTTTCACCGGTCGAATGATCTGAAAGCCAAAAGGCGGTATCGTCACATTAACGGAATATGGTCTTCCATGAAATGGCTCTTCTAAAGCCATAAATGTTTTCTTATTTATAAAACCGGCGCCGCCAAAGTCTGTATCGTCACTATTAAATATTTCACGAAACTCTTCTTGAGCAGGTACGCCTATTTTAAATTCTGGATAATGCACGCCTGTAAAATTACAAATGATTATTAAATAATCATTTTCTGTTTTACCTTTCCGAATGAATGAAAAGACTGATTGGCTATAATTATCACAGTCAATCCATTCAAATCCATCATGCATGTGGTCAAGTTCATACATAGCCTTAGAACGTTTATAAAGCTTTGTTAATTGTTTAACATATTGATTTATTTTTTGGTGCATTTCATATTCTAATAGATTCCAATCTAACTGTTCCTTGTCTTTCCATTCTGCAAACTGACCAAGCTCGAATCCCATAAATAATAGATTCTTACCAGGATGTGCAAACATATACCCTAGAAGTAAACGTAGTTGGGCGAATTTCTCCCAGTAATCTCCTGGCATTTTGTCTAAAAGCGACTTTTTTCCATGTACCACTTCATCATGTGATAACGGGAGCATAAAGTTTTCTGTAAAGGCATAAAGGAGTGAGAAAGTTACTTTCGTATGAACACTTGCACGTGCAAATGGCGGAGTTTCCATATATTTTAAAATGTCATTCATCCAGCCCATGTTCCATTTATAATCGAACCCTAATCCACCATAATGGACAGGAGCAGTAACATTAGGGAAATCGGTTGAATCCTCTCCAATCATGACAAAGGTTGGATCATATTCATGAACTTGTATATTTAATTTTTTTAGAAAATCAATGCCAAATGGATTTTCTTGATTCTCGGCTGAATTTGGCCAATAGATGATATTTGCAACAGCATCCATTCTAAAGCCATCGATATGGAAATAATCAATCCAATAAAATGCATTTGAGATGAGGAAACTTTGCACTTCGCCTTTTCCGAGATCAAAGTTTGCTGTTCCCCATACTTGATTTTCCCTGTCAGTCTCTGTTTCGTAGGAATAAATATGCGAACCATCAAAACGATATAAACCATGAGAGTCCTTACAAAAATGACCAGGAACCCAATCAAGAATGACGCCAATTCCATTCTGATGACACTGGTCTACAAAGTACATAAAGTCCTTTGGTGTGCCGTAGCGAGACGTTGCCGAAAAGTATCCAGTACCCTGATATCCCCAAGATCCGTCAAAGGGGTGCTCGATAAGCGGTAATAATTCAATATGTGTAAATCCATGTTCAAGCACATAAGGTATGAGTTCTTCAGCCATTTCCTTATATGTTAAAAAATCACCATTTTCATGCTTTTTCCATGAACCAAAATGCACCTCATAGATGATCTGTGGTTCAGATAAGAAGTTTCTTTTTTGCTTTCGGTGCATCCAATGATTATCCTGCCAATCGTAGTTTCTCAATGAATATACGATGGATGCTGTATTTGGCCGCAGTTCAGAATAAAATGCATATGGATCTGATTTTAAAAGTCTTTCGTTTTGTGCTGTAATTATTTCATATTTATAGAGGCATCCATTTAGGTCTTGATTAATGACAATAATCCATACACCTTCATTGTTTACCCTATGTAAATCGTAACCTTCTCCATTCCAGTTATTGAAATTTCCAACCAGCCTTACATTGTTAGCGTTTGGAGCCCATACACAAAATCGCGTATAGACTTTGTCGGCTTCTCTAAAAACGTGTGCTCCAAACAGCTGGTGACTTTGAAAAAGGTTCCCCTCATGAAATAAATGCAACTGATAGTCTGTTGGATATAAAGTGTTCACTGCCATTATTAACCTCATCCTTGTGAAAATGTATTTCAAGGGTTAATTATAAGTGCAAACTAGAAATATCTCTTGTAAAACTTTTTTATCTTTTCTGACAATAAAACATATAGTTTGTCATATTGTGAGGTTTAACTGCACCTTTCGACAAATTTAAACAAGAAATCCTACGTAAAAAGACAAAAAAATATAAAGTTTTTTTGCGATTTTGGGTAAAAAATATTATTTAAATTATAAGAAACTTTAGCATGTAAAAGTGTTAAATATTCACCATATGTAAGCGTTATCAATGTTCTTGTCAAAAATGCGCTGAATATAATGTTATTTCAATATATCATTTTACTTTCGCGAATGTGCTCTTATGTCTTTGACAAGCTAAGGACATTATAGAGTATTGGAATGTTTGTTTTTCTTATATAACAACAAATTTTTCGGACATTTTTTAGGATGAAGGTTGTTGTTTAATGGGAGATTTAGAAGGTATTTGGTCACTCTACGATAACTGGAAAATACACTGAGCATATCAAAAGGCGTCACAACTCCACCCTGTCAACGGAGAGACTCAATTTGATTTAGAAGAGGGTATTGGATCACTGGAGCGCTTTGATGATTGGTTGATTTAGCTAACATTGGGATTTAGATTAATGAAAGTTTTTTATAGTTACCCAATTTCCGTTCGCTGCTATTTTACGGTCACTATAGACTTTGAACTTATAGAGTTATACATTTCGATTGGTGTATTGTCCTTTTCACTGACAAAAATAAGCACAAAAAAACTGATGATAAAATATCATCAGCCTTTTTGTATGACCCCTACGGGATTCGAACCCGTGTTACCTCCGTGAAAGGGAGGTGTCTTAACCACTTGACCAAGGGGCCTTAATTTATGGCGGAGAAGGAGGGATTTGAACCCTCGCGCCGGTTACCCGACCTACACCCTTAGCAGGGGCGCCTCTTCAGCCTCTTGAGTACTTCCCCATAAAAAATGGCTCCGCAGGTAGGACTCGAACCTACGACCGATCGGTTAACAGCCGATAGCTCTACCACTGAGCTACTGCGGAACAATAGAAATTTATTTTGCTGTTGCAAAAAATACTACCTATTTTGCTGTCGCAAAAAGTTCTGGTGGGCCTAAATGGACTCGAACCATCGACCTCACGCTTATCAGGCGTGCGCTCTAACCAGCTGAGCTATAGGCCCATAAATTGGAGCGGGTGATGAGAATCGAACTCACAACATCAGCTTGGAAGGCTGAGGTTTTACCACTAAACTACACCCGCAAATAATAAATTAAACTATGGGGCGACTGATGGGAATCGAACCCACGAATGCCTGAACCACAATCAGGTGCGTTAACCACTTCGCCACAATCGCCATCATAATAGATACCATCTAAAAATAAATGGTGGCTCAGGACGGAATCGAACCGCCGACACAAGGATTTTCAGTCCTTTGCTCTACCGACTGAGCTACTGAGCCACTATATTTTGCCATCTTAATAAAAATGGCGGTCTGGACGGGACTCGAACCCGCGACCTCCTGCGTGACAGGCAGGCATTCTAACCAACTGAACTACCAGACCGAATTGCGGGGACAGGATTTGAACCTGCGACCTTCGGGTTATGAGCCCGACGAGCTACCAGACTGCTCCACCCCGCGACAATAGAAAATTATTTGATGCACATAATATGCATATTTGTATCAATCTTAGAATGTCTATTCAAGCTGCGGCTCGATTGATACAACTCGCAGTTAACTCTTTGAAGTAACGCTCGTTGCTGAAGTAATAATATGGCGGAGGAAGAGGGATTCGAACCCCCGCGCGGTTTAACCCGCCTGTCGGTTTTCAAGACCGATCCCTTCAGCCGGACTTGGGTATTCCTCCATATTATATAAAATTACTGGTGGACCTTGTAGGACTCGAACCTACGACCGGACGGTTATGAGCCGTCTGCTCTAACCAGCTGAGCTAAAGGTCCAATTTGAAATTCTATAACTAATTTATTTGGTAGCGGCGGAGGGGATCGAACCCCCGACCTTACGGGTATGAACCGTACGCTCTAGCCAGCTGAGCTACACCGCCAAATATAGAATTAAGTTATGGTGGAGCCTAGCGGGATCGAACCGCTGACCTCCTGCGTGCAAAGCAGGCGCTCTCCCAGCTGAGCTAAGGCCCCATTTTGTTTTTAAAAGCATGGTCGGGAAGACAGGATTCGAACCTGCGACCCCTTGGTCCCAAACCAAGTGCTCTACCAAGCTGAGCTACTTCCCGCAATATATGGCGCGCCCGAAAGGAGTCGAACCCATAACCTTCTGATCCGTAGTCAGACACTCTATCCAATTGAGCTACGGGCGCATAATATTGATTGGTATTTCGCTTTTGCGAAAGAAAAGTTGGTGCCGAGGACCGGAATCGAACCGGTACGGTAGTCACCTACCGCAGGATTTTAAGTCCTGTGCGTCTGCCAGTTCCGCCACCCCGGCAACTTTGGAGCGGAAGACGGGATTCGAACCCGCGACCCCCACCTTGGCAAGGTGGTGTTCTACCACTGAACTACTTCCGCATATTAAACTAAATGGTGCGGGTGAAGGGAGTCGAACCCCCACGCCTTGCGGCGCCAGATCCTAAGTCTGGTGCGTCTGCCAATTCCGCCACACCCGCATATAGAAATTCATTTTGCTTCGCAAAAAAATCTGGTGAGCCATGAAGGACTCGAACCTTCGACCCTCTGATTAAAAGTCAGATGCTCTACCAACTGAGCTAATGGCTCATATAATTGGCACTTATATGATAACTATTTTTACGCTGCCGCTGATATGAACCAACGAAGTAAAGAATGGTGCCGGCTAGAGGACTTGAACCCCCAACCTACTGATTACAAGTCAGTTGCTCTACCAATTGAGCTAAACCGGCATATATGGTGGAGGATGACGGGATCGAACCGCCGACCCTCTGCTTGTAAGGCAGATGCTCTCCCAGCTGAGCTAATCCTCCATATATAAGCCTGGCAACGTCCTACTCTCACAGGGACAAAGTCCCAACTACCATCGGCGCTGAGAAGCTTAACTTCCGTGTTCGGTATGGGAACGGGTGTGACCTTCTCGCCATTATTGCCAGAC